>PBSM01000340.1 GCA_002726245.1 Planctomycetaceae bacterium
CTGAAAACGCGAGCGAGAAAGGGGACTGGCTCCGTGCCCGCCAAGGCCCGAAATGTCGGTCAACGGTAATGGCACGGTGCCTGTCCCCTTTCCTCGCGGGCCACGTCGAACCCCGCTGGTCCGTCGTGAAAGTGGGACTGGCACCAAACCAGCGAACCACTTGTTTCTAGTGGTAAGTCGATCGCGCTGCTTTGGAGCCAGTCCCATTCTCACGACTCCCTTTTCAGTTTGAGTTACCCACGATGTGCGGCCTGACCAGCGTTGACCAAAGCTCGTAACCTTCATCGCTGAGATGTAGTCTGTCAGGGATAAAGAGTTCCTTGCGCGGCAAACCGTCTTCGCCGATCATCGGCTTGTCAATGTCGATGAACACGATCTGCTCGTTTTTCTTCGCAATGTCAACGATCATCTGGTTGGCTTCCCGCACTTTATCGATTAACTTCCATCGCTTGATGCTCGGTTTGATGGCGATGTAAACGATCTTCGTCTTCGGAAGCTTACCATGAATCAACGAGACGAGTTCTTTGAAGTCATCTCGCACTTGCTCGGGGCTCTTGCCGCGAGATAGATCATTGTCTCCTGCGTAGACCGCAACCGCACGCGGCTCGTGCTTCAAGATGATGCGATCGGCAAATTGAACGGCATCCGAGACCTCCGACCCGCCGAAGCCGCGGTTGAGCGTTTCCAACTTCGGAAGCCACTTGTTCAGATCCCACATCCGGATGCTGGAGCTGCCGACGAACAAGACACCGCCCTTCGGAGGCATGGCCTTTCGGTCTAGCTCCTCGAAGCCTTGAATCGTCTTTTCCCAGCGATTCTCTTTGGCGGCGGCTTCGTCCTTGGCAATCGCCAAGCCAAGCCACGACGCGGTGATCGCAAGACCGATGAGCAGACAACGCATTCGTATTACGCAATTCAACATGCAGCTTGCTCCAGAAGAGTTCGATACCATGCCGTTCCCGTGACGCAGCCTTCACGTGGAGTGAGATAGCTACTTTTTAGCATGATGCCGCGGCTCTTGCAGCCCAAAAGTCAACAGCCAGCCGATCAAGACCAAAGTAGCAATCGCCAGGAAAACCGCTTCGAAGCCGAAGAGATCGACGAAGTATCCCACCAGCGGCGATAGAAACATCGGTAACGCGCTGCAAAGGCTGAGGGTACTCAAGTACCGCGGATGGTCTTCCGCATCGCTGATTTCCAAGGTGTAGTTGTACAACGTCTTCAGCACAACCGGCGTCAGACCAACAAGTACAAAGACGAAGTGATATAACCGCGTTCCCAACTCGCCGGCATGCAGCATCAGGATGGCGAGCGCGGGACCTGCGACGATTCCCAGCATTCCGATTTGCAAGACGAGGCGGTTGCCCTTGCGATCCGCGATCCAACCGACGGGGATGCTGAACAGCCCCGTGCCAATGTTCTGAACCACAACCCACCACATCAAGCTTTTCAGTTCCAGATTCATCGTCCGTAAGCCGAGACTCTGATAGTGCGGGAAGAGCATAAACGACATGCCGAACAGTGTGCCGACGAAGGCGAGAAGGCGGAAGTTGCGGTCGTCGCGTAACGTCTGGTAAGTGTCAACGAAGTAGTGCATCGGGTTGGACGCAGCATCTTGCTGGAAGTCATCCGCTTCTTCGACAAGGAACAAGACCGACAAAGCGGAGCCGGCAAATAACACGCCCGAGAATCCGAAGATCAGGTCGAAGCGAGGCGTATCGCCTTGTAGCCAAAGTGGCAGCAGTACAAAGGCGAACAGCACGGCACTCACCGCCCCGATAATACTCGACACGAGTAACAAGCGGCCCCGCTTCGTTGTCTCGACGAGTTTGCCTTGGACTGTTGTGAAGGCTAGTTGGTTGATACCGATGCACATGAAGAACAACGCGTAAATAACGAGAAACGCCGCCGGCATCCACATGCTGTGAGCAAATCCAGCGAAGAACAGCCACGTCAGTCCCAGAAACAGGGCCGACATTAATGTTGTCGTCGTGAACACCGCCCACTTCTTCCGCGGAAGAAGTTTGACCTGTCTTGCCAACAGAACCGGTGGAATACTGTGACCAAATCGGTTCAGCATTGGCAAGCAACCACGAATCCACCCAGCACCCGAGATGTAATCGACGACCGCCGGCATGATGATGCTCTCGGTCTTAAAGATCCAACCCGTTCGCATCACGATCTGATACAGAGCCAATATCGCGAAGTTGCGTCTATCGACCGGATCGGTTGCTGCAGCCTCGGCTGTCGGGGCGTCGATAAGTTTGGCTGCCAACGACGCGGAGGCGGGATCTGTCGCGTCGCTTGAAGCAGAAAGCGAGGAGGGCATCCGCCTAGTATAGGTCGAAAGGTTACCCGCTTCGAGGGGCAACACGAATCGGTAGTGTCCCAATCTTGAGGGGTGAATTTCGTGACCGCTTCAAACAAGTCATCAAAGCCCCACACCTTCAACGCGCACTCCCCCGGTCAACGCTAGGATTGCGGCGGTCGTAGTGATCGGCAGCAGTCCGGCAGAACAACCAATCAATATCGAAGTGCCAATTCGCTGGCGGACGAAGCCCATAGAGGCAATGCTACGACGATCCAGGTACTTGCGGCAAACGAACACCAGACCGAACGTTAGGGCTGTCAAGGGAGCAGCGACGATAGCCGTGAGCACAGGCGTCCATTCTTCAATCGCACGTCCGAGATCTTGTTCCAATCGCTGCGGGTCTCCAAATTGCTGCAGGTCACCGGAAGCCATCAATCCGAAGATCAGAATCAGACCTAATACCAAGCCAACAGCGATCTGCAGGACCACGAAGCTCACGCCAAAGATCAGGAAACGCCATACGGTTCGCAGACGACATGACCCATCGAGAAAGATGGTTGGCTTAGAAGCCAATTCCGCAACGATCACGTCCTCTTCTTCCAAGTGATCCAGATCGGTCGGTTCAAGGGATTGGTCCATTTGTTGATTCATGATAGCGACCGAAGCGACGAGCAACCCTGAGTAAGAGCGGAGGATCGTCAAAACATCCGAAGTGTTCTCACTGAGAACCTTAGCCGCCACCGCTTCGCCTTGCCGTGCTGGGAGGTCATGGGCTCTCAACCGAAGAAATGAACCGGATGCACGTAGAACGCTACCAAGAGAGCAGCGATTCCCAACACCCCACCTGCAAGCGCTCCTAGGAGCCCTCCCCAAAACTGCTTGGCGAGTGTACCTATTACAGCGTCTGCAATCGGTAGAACAGACACGAGGCCGGTGATGTACGGCGGTTGCCACATCCGTTGTATTGTCAGAGTGACGACAATGAGCACTGCAACGAGGGCAGTTAGCATGAATAGGTCTCGGGTGTCAAAACGCCACCACGCCCTCTCTTTGTCTCGCTCGCTGGGCATGGGGGCATTGTAGCAGGGGGGTAGTGGAGTTTGACCTGAGAAAGTTTGGGTACATGCGAACTGGACCGAGTGCTGGCACACGAGGCACCGCATGGTGCCCTAACTACGGGTCAGGATTCTCGTCGTTTGGCTGGGCATGGGGATATTGTAGCGGCGAAGTGGAATGCGGCCTTAGAAAACCGTTTCAGAATAGCCACTGCTGGTCATCCCGCTGCGTGGTCGATCTGCACAAGCCACGGCGAACGCCACAGCCTCACGTTCCGAACGCTACTGAAACGGTTCACTCGCTTGAACCTTGGCTTCAGGAAGAAGCTCGACAACCTCGCTGCTGCCTGCCAAGTCTTTCTTGCCTACTACAACTTCGTGTGGCGAACCCGTTACGACGACGAAAGCGGTCGCGCTGGGCAGTTGCGGCCAACGGCTGCTATGATGGCTGGTGTGACCGACTGACTCTGGACGTTTGAGGACCTGTTCAACGAGGCGATGTGATGAACTGGCTGATCGGGATGGGATGGGTCTACGCTTGGGCCGTTCTTGTCTGTGCCATCGCTTCCGGTCAGCAGGTTGGTGGGCGATTCTCCGGTGGCTGTGTCGAGCGCATCTCTATGCGTTCGCAATCGTTCTTCCCATTGCTGCGATCTTTCTGGCGTTGTGGCTGACCGTCCTGTCATTTAGACAGTGGCATCTGGCGGTCGGTTACACAGCAATGTCAGCACACTTTATTTCGCCAATGTTCTTCGCCAGTAAGATGCCCAAAAAGTAGGCAGAGTCGCGAGGTAGGTTTTTCTCACTCAGGGTGAAAATGTACCACTGCCATCTGCCGATAACAACGCTTTGTCGCAGCTTGCGACGAGTTGTACTTCCCCGATTCCCGGCGTCTACGAGTACTTCTCGCGCAGCCGTCGCGCCGCTTCGACTTCGTTCTTCAACTTGGTGTACACCTCGTCAATCCTCACAATCGCGGCCGAGCCGGGAGCGAAGCCGCACTCGGGGTTCAGTGTGATGCGTTCGGGAGCGACATGTTTGAGCGCTTGTTCCACGCGAGCAACGATTGTGTCGGGGGAATCGACTTCGCCAGGGAGTGTGCTGACGCAGCCAAGACCGATCTCGACATCTTCTGGGAGTTCGCGAAAGACGGACATCTCGCCTGAGCCGGGCGTCGTGAACTCCATCGTGATGTGACCGACGTCGAGTCGTCGGAGCTGCGACATGATTGGTTCATAGCCGCCTTGGTGTTGCGCCTCGCCACGAGCTCGCGCGCCGGCTCGCCGGCAAAGATGAACGGCAAGTCGCACGTCGTCGAAGTCGGCGACCACTTGATTGTCCATATCGACGGCGAAGTCGGCTGCTCGATCCGGATCGTCGTAGCTTGATCGGACATCGGGATCGACGAACAAGCAGAGATGTGGGTCATCGACTTGGATGATTGAAACGCCTTCGTCGCGCAATAGCTCGATTTCTCGGCGCAAGATTGGGACACAATCCTGAACGAACGCCTCTCGTGTCGGATACGCCTTCGACGAGGCTTCAGCGTCCCACATCCGTTCGCCGAGCAAAGCTGGCGCGGGCAGCGTCGCTTTGATTTGTCGATCGGTCAGCGTCTTTAAGAACGAGACTTCCTTCGCGATGAAGCCAGGCTCTTTCGGAGATAAATGATCGACGACGACAGTCCACGGTCGGCCATCGGCGGGATTGACGCTCAATTCGAACCCATGCGCCAACTCGGCGATCACGCCGATGTACGACTTCCGCCACCACTCGCCGTCGGAAACGACATCGAGGCCAGCAGCCTCTTGCAGTGCGACGACGGAGCGAATCGCTGAACCCATCAGCCGTTGATATTCATGGTCAGAGAACGGGCAGTCGTCAGCGATCAGATCCTTGACGAAGTCCGGGCGTGGCATCGAACCGATGATTGAGGCTGGGAAGAGGGGGCGGTCGGGCATGGTGTTTCCTTAGTAGCCTGCCGCGAACCGAGTGGCTCCTCGATTCCGGCAGACTCCCCGGTCCCTCTCGGCGAGAGGGACCTACTTGTCCAAATGTCGTGACGTCCAGTGCTCGCGGGCGTATTCAAAGTCTTGCTGCGTATCGACCTCGATGTAGCCACCCGGCGTGTCGATATGCGCCATCCGTTGATCGGCTTCGATCATGTCTTGCAGCAAATGAATCAGATAAGCCTTCTCGAAGACTCTGGCTTCGCGGAACGGTTGGCCCGCGAACTCTTCGCGCCGTCGATGATAGTGTTCGCGAAACGCAGTGGCTCCCGCAGTTGAGAACTTTGCGAGACCGATGAACTCGCCGTAGGCATCAGTTTCAGCGATCTCGCGGTGAAGACGCGTGACCGTGCCGTTCTCGACGGTGACCTTCTCAGCGTCGTCGCTGGGATGCTCTGTACGATACTCGTAACGAACAAGCCAGTCGCTATCGACACCCAACGCGATGTCTGCGTCGCTTTTCAAAACATGCTCGACAATCGCTGGTGTAAACAGGATGTCCGAATAGCAGCAGACGAACGGCTCGTCCATGGCATCTTCGGCATACAGCAACGAAGCGAGAATGTTGTTGTTTGGCCAGTTGGTGTTATGACGAAACGTAAACTGCGGATAGGCTTCCCGCACGCAGTCGATCCGATACCCGCCAATGAAGACGATGTCGTCGAGATCGTTCTGACGAAACGCATCGATGGCCCAATCGAGCAGCCGCCGGCCACTGACTTCGGCGAAGCACTTGGGTGTGTCTGCCGTTGTTGGCATCAGCCGGCTCCCGCGTCCGGCTCCGATGATAATCGCTCTCATTTCGTCGTTTCTCCCAAACGAATAGGCGGGGCGTTGCCGAGCCTTCTACTTCGTGTCTCGATCAGCGGTCGCGTTCCAGAGCACGCCGGCGGCAACCGCTGCACCTAACGCCCACGCAGCCCACAGGAAAATCGCACGCTCCCATCCATAAGCATCTAGCGTACGGCCGGTGAAGTAATCTCCCGATGCCGCCCCGACATATCCCATACAGTTCACGAAGCCGGCTGCTGCCGCCGAAGTCCCACGACGTGCCAGATCGGCCGGCGCGGTCCCGACGAGCAGCACTTGCGGTCCGTAAATGCAAAAGCCAATACACACCAACAATACCATCGTCGCCGGCACACTGGTACGAGCGACGGTGTCGTAGGCGAAGCTCAAGAGCGCGAGAGCGACTAGAAGAATGCACGTCACTGGAGCACGCCGACTGCCGAAGAATCGATCCGTTGCCCAGCCGGCAAGGTACGAGCCCGCAACAGCGCCGAGCGGCAAGACCGCGTACTTCAGTGCGGCTTTTCCCACGCCGGTCTCTTGCACTTCTTTCAGATGTGTCAGACCCCAATCGAGAAACCCGTAACGGCAAGCGTTCAGCAAGCCAAGCGAGATACCGAGCATCCACAGTTTCGGATTCGAAAGTGTCAGCAAGAAGTTCTCCGACACCGAATTCCGCGGATCGTTCTTCAGTGCGGCCTTAACCGGTTTGGATTCGTCATCGTGCCCCGCAACGTCTTCTTGAGTTGGCGGATGCTCTCTTAGGAACAGTAGCATGATCGCGGCGGCGGCGACCATGATCCCGGCCGGCACCCACAGCGCCCCACGCCATCCAAAGGTCTGTGCGGCGTAACCCGATACTACAAAGGTTGCGACTGCCGTCGCTTGGTAACCCGTTCCGACAAAGCCCATCACCTTCCCGCGGCGGTGGACCGGAAACCAGTTCGCAAGTACTCGCACACATGGAGTCCAGCCGAGCGATTGCGAGTATCCGTTGCAGGCCCATATGAAAATCAGGAAGTAAAGTGCGGTGCCCCAGCCGAACAAAACGTTCAGTACAGCCGTGCTGAGCATGCCGATCGCCAGCATCTTGCGAGGCGCGAACTGTTCCGAAAGCTGGCCGTTGAGTAACTGGCCAGTGGCATACGCGATCTTCGTTGCCCCGAGAATGTAGCTGATTTCGGTCGCTGTCAGCCCAAGTCCACCGGCATCCACCGACTCCCTCAATCCCGGGACAGCCGCGGAAATGTTTGTGCGACAAAAGTAGAACGCTCCATACGCAAACCAAACGGTCCACATGAGAGTGTTCTCACCGTGATGCGGCTCAGGCATCCCGTCGATGCTGAGTGCGGGCTGGTGTGGTTTTGACACAGGAACTCACTTCGCGCGGATAGTGGCTGTCGAGCGAAGTGTGAATGGTACGGCATCGAGCATTCGATTACGAGACACCGCGATGTGTGTGCATGTCATGCCTCGAATAACTGTTGGTCCTGCTCGATCCACTGGTACACTGGAGGCTCGCGAAGTAACAGCTCCCCCGAGGATATTTCACGATGTATCAACGCACCAAAGTTCTTCGTGCCTGTGTTCTGTCGCTGGCAGCGTTTGCGGCATTCATTGCGACCATCGAGGCGCATGCACAAGAGAGCCACCGTCCCAACATCATTGTCTTGTTGATTGACGATCTTCGCTGGGACGAGCTCAGTTTCGCGGGGCATCCTGTCGTGCGAACACCGAACATTGATCGCATCGCTCGTGAAGGAGTCCGTTTTCGTAATGCTTTCGCGACTACGCCGCTTTGTTCGCCGGTGCGGGCGTGTTTACTTACGGGACAGTACACGCACAACCATGGCATTCTCGACAACATCAATCGTAGCGAACAAAGCCATCGACTGAAGACCTTCCCCATCTTGCTGCAGCAAGCGGGATACAACACCGCCTACGTCGGCAAGTGGCACATGGGGAATGACGATACAGCTCGGCCGGGCTTCGATCATTGGGTCAGCATGAAAGGGCAGGGGATTTCGCGCAATCCGATGATCAATCTCAACGGCAAACGCGTGAAAGAGAAGGGACACACGACGGACGTCTTGAATCGGCATGCGGTTGAGTTTGTGAATCGTCAGGACGAGAAACCATTCTGTTTGTACATTGCTCACAAAGCCCTCCACCCGGAGCTGACACAATACGACGACGGCAGCATCTCTGATCCGAGTGCTGCCAAGTTCATTCCAGCGGATCGGCACCAGGATCTTTACAAGGACGCCCCTGTTCCTCGCCGATTGAACGTGACAGATTCACTTGCGGGCAAGCCGGCGTTGCAGCGAAAGATCGGTGATCTCCCGTCGCTATCGAAGGAAACGGGCACGCCGGATGAAACCGTACGCGATCGTTGGCGAATGCTGGCTGCTTGCGATGACGGAGTCGGGAAACTGTTCGCGGCTCTGGAGAAGAGAGAACAACTCGACGACACGATCATCGTCTTTGCAAGTGATCATGGTTATTGGTATGGCGAGCACGGGCTGAGTGTCGAGCGACGACTTGCTTACGAGGAAGCGATTCGAGTTCCATTGTTGGTTCGCTATCCACGCAAGTTTGCAGCCGGCGGGTTGCGTGATGAATTGGCTTTGAGCATTGATCTCGCACCGACACTGCTCGAACTGGCCGGCGTCAGCATCCCGGCCTACATCGACGGCCGCAGCTTGGTACCTCTGTTGTCAGGCGACTCTCCGGCCGACTGGCGAACCTCGTTTCTGATCGAATACAACACGGACACTGTCTTCCCACGAGTTTACAAGATGGGTTACAAGGCCATTCGGACCGAACGTTACAAATACATTCGCTACAACGAATTGGAAGACATGGACGAGTTGTACGATCTGGCCAACGATCCGTACGAGATGCACAACGTGATTGACGACCGTGATTCTCGGGCCACACTCAAGCTGTTGCAATCCGAACTGGAGAAGTTCGTAAGCCGAGCGCAGTGACGTCAGATTACTTCGCTAAGTCTCGGTGCTACGACATTCCGACAGCAGTTCCAAGGCGTACTCGGCGAACTCCGTCTCTGAACTTGGGAAGAATTCGGAGATGTGTGAATCGGCTTCGCTGGAGATTTGATCGAGCGCCCAGACCAGCACCGTTGCGTTGTCGTGACGGCACTTGATGCAGGCCAAGCGCAGAGCTTGCAGAAGTTCTGGAATGGCGGGTGCCGCAAACTCTTTGAATTGGGCGAGTGCAGCAGAGGCATGCGAGACGACATCGGGAACGTCATCCGCCAGTAGCTCGGCGAGTTCGGGCACGACCGTCTCCGGCGAGGTAGCAAGTAGCCCAAGTGTGCTCGCCGCGCAACGACGTACGTGCGAGTCTGGATCTCGCAAGGCCGTGCAGAGTCGAGCTGCATAGGGTTCCGCCGCTGGACCGATAGCAGCGAATGTATTCGCGGCCTCATACCGCACACCCCGGTCACGATCGCGTAGACAGGGGACGATCAACTCCGCGGCCGAAGCGGCTTCGTCACCGCGTTTCGCCAACTCCCATAAAGCAGCGATGCGCCGCGTTGGGCGCTTTGCAGCCAGGTCGCGAATCAACTCGTTGATCGAGAAGGCATCGCGAGAATGTTGCACGGTCGAGAGTTGAAACAACGAGTCGTTGGTCCGCCGAAGGTAGCGAATGCCGCTGCGCAGACCACTCGCAGCATCGAGTCGAAGGTATTTGGCCCACGTCGGGTTCGGATCGTCGCGAACCCAGGTGAACAGGGCCAGCGCGTAGCCAAGGATCGTTGACCGCAGATAGCCTTGGCTGCCCATGGATGAACCGTAGAAATGGCCCGCCCGTGCCGTGTGTTCGCGAACCGTCGCGTTCGCTCCGAACAGTCCCACGCCGAGAAAGACAGGCAGCAAATCGGTGATCCATTCGTGATCGACAGTCTCCTTGGTTAGAAGTCCGCCTCCCAGGAGCAACTCATGAGACAGTTCGTGTGCCAGCGTCGCGACCATCGCTTCGGGGTCGTGCAACTGCGACTCCGAGAGCCGGATAACCCGCCGCTCTCCACAATCGTCATCGTGGCCAACCGCATTCGGCAGTTGCTCATCCGCACAGACTTCCAGTCGCAGCTTCGACGTATCAACTCGCATGCGTTCGCCGAGCGAGTCCATGACTTGTCGCGCTTCATCAGATGTACCTGTAAACGTGCTTGGGAAGACGGAGTCTGTCGGCAGCAAGACTGGAGCGTCAAGGAGCCGGTCGATTCCGAACTGCGACGCCAACCACTGCATCCGCGACTCGGTCCAAGCTTTCTCCCAAGTATCGAGGGGCAGTGTAGGAAAGAAGAATCCCAGCATTCCCAAGCATCTTTCGGCTGATCGAGGAGAGGTTTACGTGCGTCCAATCGACTGATCGTACGAAGAGCGTCAGTTGGCGAGCTACTCCTTGCGTTCGCCAGTCAGTCGCCGCAACGTGGCTCACCTCGCATGAAGCGAATCTCGCCAGGCTGCTTTGGTTCGGCCCTGGCACCGGTGGAAACAGCCACCAGCAATCCGATGACAAAAAAACAAGGCCTCTGTTTCATAGCGGTTCTCTGCAGCAAAAAAGCTGGTTAGTCCGTTTCAATCGCGTGCCGCTGCTATTCCTTCAGCAGCTTGCTTCCCGAGATCGATGCCGCAGCCTTAAAGCCTTCACGCCAGCGCGGCCGCTTGAGTTCGGCTTGGCCATAGAAGTCCTCATCCTCGAGCAACAACGTAGGATCGTCAACCAAGCGTTTTTTGAAATCGACACACGCCTTGATCATGTAGCGTCCGCCGGCGAGCACGTTCTCCTCGAGCGATTCGGTCTCACCGCTCTTCGCCGCGAACAGGAAGAGTGCTCCGTTCACCATTCTTCGAGGCGTCACCGTTCCTTGTGTGAAGGCAATTGGTTCACGTTGCCACGTCTGCTGCTTCTCGTCCCACGTATGCACAAACAATTGAACCGGGATTCCGACTGGCCAGGAATCAGGTGCAGCGGAGACTCTCAGGACACGCTTCGACGCGATCCAATTGTCAGCCGGCAATTCATCGACCGATGCATAACGATTGCCGACGACGTTGGCATAGTCTTCAAGCCAAGCCACGAACGACTTGTACGACTGATCGTCCTTGTTTATCTTCAAGCCACCCATGTGAGTCACCGGCGGCATTGAGGAAACTGCCTCAAAGTTCCCGTCAGCTTTCTTCAGGGGGAGCTTAGACATGGGCTTCAACAGGATTGTTTCTTCGCCGAATTTAGTGGGTGATTGTGGGCGTCAGATGGAGCTTTCCGCAGTAGAAGAGAATTCGAATTCGATAGTTCTCGAAGGATCGGAAGCC
>PBSM01000341.1 GCA_002726245.1 Planctomycetaceae bacterium
CTCCACAACCGCCCCGGCCACCCGTTCCATCCCAACGCCCCCACAACCTCAACCATCGCCGCCTAAAAAAACGAGCCCGTTCCTGCACCCGGCAACCGCAGGGTCGGTTGGTAGATGTGGCTGCCGGGCTGCGACTCGCGGATCAGCCGCAGGGTCTCGTCCCAGCGGAACCGCCGTGTGTGCAGTGGGCCGTCGCCCGTTGCGACAGAGACACGCTCGAGATGCTGCTCGACGACGGTTGTTTCCCACAGATACCCGTCTTTCCAGAATCGATTTGATCAGCGGGCTGTGATCGAATTCGGGAGTGGGGATTTGCTCGGCGCGCGCCGCTCGGGGCCGGCTGAGTGAAAGCGGAGAAAACGCTGGCAATCGTGAAAGAAGTAGCGAGCGATTGCCGAGGGGCTGGTACGAAACGGAGGTGCTTGAACAGCCTCCTGCTGCTGGACACTCATTGTCACGATCTCGGAATCCGCCATGAAACCACTGGTCGCCGAATCCACTCGGCGGTCTAAGCCCGCGACCGCGGTAAACGCAGGCAACACCGCGAATATAACGGTGGGGTGACGAAATCGGCAAGCTTAACTGCGAATACGTGCGAAAGGTCCTCACATGTAAACGTAATAAAGCACCAAGTACCCCGTTAGCAACATAGCCGCGCAGGCGACCTTGGCGCTGATGGACCACGTCCGCGGCAGCCATCCTGCTGGTCCGACCAGCTGACGCGCCGCACGTAGCAATTGGTGCAGTCCGGCCGAAACACGGGCATCGATCCAGCTCCGCGTTCGCCCCGCCAAAGCATGCAGCCGTTCCACGAGTGAGAGGCTTTGTCCCACGCGCAGAAACGGTCGGCGGTACAACCAATCCGTATCCAGGTTCACGGAAGGCAACTCAGGCGGATAGATCGCAGTTCCTCCGATCTTCCAGCGATTCAGAACTGTAAACGCCAACGCGGAAAACAACAGGAGTTGTAGTTGCGTGATCACATGTGTCGTTGTGTAGACGTGGTGGTTCAATACCTCGATCGTCACATGCTCCACAACCACGTCTTTGTACGGCAGGATGGAATAGAGCGGACCTGGCAGGATGCCGATCAAGATGCAAAGCGTCGCGGCGATTCCCATCGCGAGGAGCATGTTCCACGGCGCTTCCTTCACCCGCTTGCCCGAATCGTGTGCGAAGAAGGCGAAGTACGGAATCTTGATGCCTGAATGGTGGAAGACGCCGGCCGAGGCGAAGAGCAAGACCAGCCAGACAACCGTATGGTGCTCTTGAGCTGCCGCTGTCAGGATCAAGGACTTGGTGACGAATCCACTGAACAGTGGGAACGCGGAGATCGATGCCGCGCCAACGATGCAAAAGCCGGTTGTCCACGGCATCGACTTGTACAGCCCACCCAATTCCGAACCCTTGATAGTGCCGGTCCGCATCAGCACTGCACCCATCGACATGAACAGCAAAGCTTTATAGAGGATATGTGCAAAGGCATGTGATGCAGTGCCGTTTAGCGCCAGGTTCGTTCCAATGCCGATCCCCACAACCATGAATCCAAGCTGGTTGTTCAAACTGTAAGCCAGCACGCGGCGCAGATCGTTTTCAATCACGGCGAAGAAGATCGGAAAGGCGGTCATCACAGCGCCGATGTAGATCAAGATCTCCGTGCCAGGAAAGCCTCGAGCCAGAGCATAGATCGCTAGTTTCGTCGTGAAGGCACTCAGGATGACCGTGCCCGTTGGCGTCGCTTCGGGGTAGGCGTCGGTCAGCCAATTGTGCAACAGCGGAAAGGCGGCTTTAATGCCGAAGGCAAGGAAGATCAGCAGCGTGCCGGGCGAGTTGAGGCCGAGAAAGTATCCATCGCTCGGCGGCAGCAGCAGCTCGTGAAAGGCGTTATCAAAGGCGAGAGATCCTGTATCGCGAAAGTGAAACAGGATTCCCGAAAGCAATAACACGCCCGAGCCAACCTGGACAATCAAGTAGCGCATCCCCGCGCGATAGGACCGCTCGGTACGGCTGGCCCAGATCAAAAACACCGACGATACAGCAGTCAGCTCCCAGTAAACGAACAGCGTGATCAAGTCGCCGGCGAAGACGGCGCCAATGGCCGCCCCCATATAGATCAGGCCGGAAACGTGCTGAACCACGTCCTTCACATGCAGGGCGTACAGGGCGCTGACAAACGCCGCGATGTGGAAGATGTAGCCCCAAACCAGGCTCAGACGATCGACGTTCGCGGGAGTTAGCTGGTAACCGAAGAACTCAAGAGATACTTGCGTCCCAGCGGGCAGAAAGGCGAGAAGGTGTAACGCGCTCGCGATCGGCAACAGCAGCAGCGTCGCCTGTTGGATGCGACCACGCATCAAGGGGATGATCATCGCACCGATGATCAGAATCAACCCGGGAGGCAGACTATTGATCATAGTAGTCTTCCTCCCGCTTCAGTACGACGCGCAACAATCTGGCCGCCAAGACGAGCGCAACGCAAGCGACGAAACCAAAGAAACCCGCGAATCCAAACCAATGCTCGAAATCGAAATGCACGTGCTTGTGGTACAGCAAATCGCCCAGCACCAACAGCGCGCACACGGCGTACAGCGTGTAGACAATCTTGTTCACGTTGCGAGGATCGTCGAGCCAATAATCCTTTTCAGAGTTCATGATCTGGTCCATCAATTGCCGGAAAGCTGGGCGATTGGGGTCAGCAACTCGTAAATCCGACCCGCGAAGAAGAACAAGGCGAGGCCACCCACAGCGGTCACGCAAAGTGGGACCACGCAGAGCATCGGCGCTTCTTTGATCTTGGGCTTCTCGGGACCATCGACAGGAGCGAAGAAAAAGCCACGCACCACGATGGGTATCAAGTAGGCGATATTCAACAGCGAACTGATCATCAACACGGCGACAAGCGGCCATTGATACGCTTCCGCCGCGCCGAGCGCGAGATACCACTTGCTCCACGAGCCGCCGAACGGCGGCAGACCAATCACGCTGAGCGAACCGAGCAGAAACGCGAAGGTCGTGAGAGGCATCGTACGGCCAATGCCGCGCATGTCGCTGATCTCGGTCTTGTGCGCCGTCACGTAAATCGCGCCAGCACAGAAAAAAAGGGTGATCTTTCCCACAGCGTGCATGGCAATGTGCATGCTGCCGCCAATCACGCCCCAACTGTTCGCCAGCATCGCGCCGAGCACGATGTAAGAAAGCTGGCTAATGGTCGAGTAGGCCAGCCGCGCTTTCAGATTGTCTTTCGTCAACGCGACCAACGACGCCAGCAAGATAGTTGCGCCCGCGACGTACATCAGCCAGACCGAGATTCCGGTGGTACGCAGCAAATCGATGCCGAAGATGTACACGGCGACTTTCATCACGGTGAATACGCCGACTTTGACGACGGCAACCGCGTGCAAGAGTGCGCTCACCGGCGTGGGAGCAACCATCGCAGCAGGCAACCAGCGATGAAACGGCATCAGCGCGGCCTTGCCGGTTCCGAACACGTAGAGTCCCAGCAGCGCACAAAGCACGGTGTTGTCGGCTTTGCCTGCGAGGATGCCTCCCGGTCGGAAGTCCAAAGTGCCGGCGATGGTCCAAGTCCAAACCACGGCCAGCAGCAGAAACGCGACAGAGGTGAACAGCAAAATACCGAGATAGGTCCGACCACCTTTGCGCGCGGCTTCGGTGCCGTGGTGCGTGACGAGCGGATAGGTCGAAAGGGTCAGCACTTCGTAGAAGACAAACAGCGTGAACATGTTGGCGGCCATCGCGGCGCCAACCGCGGCGAAGATGGCCACGGCGAAACAAACGAAGAACCGCGTCTGATGGTTCTCGTGATGAGCCCGCATGTAACCGATCGAATAGCACGTCGTCACGATCCAGAGACCGGAAGCGACCATTGCAAACAGCATGCCGAGCGGTTCGACCTCGAAGGCGATTGCCAAGCCGGGAATCATCTCGAGCAGAGTAGCTGCCGGGCGTGCGCCCGAAGTGACGGCGGGGGCCAGCATGGCAATGACGAGGAATAACGCGACCGCGCCGAACAGGGTGAACGATTCGCGGAGGTTGCGTTGCCGCTCGCCTAAGAAGACGGTCGTCGCCGCCGTCGCGAGAGGCAATGCGAGCGCCAGCTTAATCGTTGTTTCGGGATTCACGGCGTCACCTCGAGCAGCAACTGCGCCGCTTGTTGGGCAACGCCGGCGGATAGGGACGTCCACAGCCCGAAGAACACCGTCGCTCCGATGAGGACATACGTCGGGATGAGCATGGCGGCCGGCGCTTCGGTGACTTCGGCATGTTGCTCGGGCGAGTCTTGGAAATAAGCAGCCTCCACGACACGCCAAACGTAAACCAAGGCCAACAGTGAGCTGAGCAGGACCAGCAGCGCCACCGGCCACCAACCTCGCTCGAGCGCCGCGCTGATCAGATACCACTTGCTGATGAAGCCCGCCGTCACCGGCACGCCGATCAAACCGAGACCGCCCACGACCCAGGCGAACATTGTCCACGGCATCCGACGTCCAATGCCACGCAGATCGTCAAGCTCGGCCGAACCTAACCGCAGCACGAGGCAGCCCATCGCCAGAAACAGCCCGCCCTTGATCAACGCGTGATTGAACAGATGAACGATCGCGCCGGTCAGCCCATCCAGCGAGGCGAAACTGATGCCCAGCGCGATGTAACCGATTTGCGCGACGCTCGAATAGGCCAACATCCGTTTGATGTTCGTTTGGAAGATCGCGGTCGTCGAGGCGACAACAATTCCGATCAGCGACAATACCATTAGCTCGGTGTCGAGCGGCAGTTTCTCAAACGCGAAGCTGGCCCCGACGATCGTGAAGATTAACCTCAACAAAACGTAAACGGAGACTTTTGTCGCCGTTGCCGCGAGAAAGGCTGTCACGACAGAAGGCGCGTAGGTGTAAGCGTTTGGAAGCCACATGTGCAACGGAAACAACGCCATCTTCAAGCTGATGCCAACCGACAGAAAAGCGAACGCGACCAGCACGGTACGGGTCTCGTTCACATCCATCAGCTTCCTGTTGATCTGCACCTCCGCGCGCAGCCGCTCGGCCATGTCGGCCATGTTCAGCGTGCCCGTCATCATGTACAGCAGACCGATGCCGATCAGAATGAAAGTGGCTCCGATCGTCCCCATCACCAGGTAATGAAAGGCAGCGATCAACGCTCGCCGCGTTTGCTGCACGCCCTCGCGCGCCCCGAGACTGATCAGCGCGTAGGCCGAGAGCGACGAAATCTCCAGGAACACAAACAGATTGAACAGATCGCCGGTGATGGCGATCCCCAGCAACCCGGTCAAGCACAGTAGGTATTCGGCGAAAAACAGGTAGTGTTGATCCTCGCGAATTTCACGGGCGATGCTGTGGGGTGCAAACGTCAGCACGATCGCGCCGATCCCGGAAACGAACAGCATCACAAACGCGCTCAGAGTGTCGATGCGGTACTCGATACCCCACGGGGCGGACCAGCCACCGAGTTGATAGGTGATCTCTCCGGAGTCCAGCACTCGCACGAGCAGCATGATCGCCATTGCAAACGTGGCCCAGCAGACGGTCAGTGAAAGGCCAAACACGGCCAAACGCTGTCGGACTAGAACGCAGAGCGGTGCTGCAACCAGCGGCGTGATAATCAACAGGACGGGTAGGTGGTGCTCCATTACGGCTCCCGGTCCTGCTCTAGAATCTCGTCTTCTTCGATCGTGCCATACTCCTCGTGAATGCGCACGATCAACGCCAGTGCCAAGGCGGTCGTTGCCACGCCAACGACAATCGCCGTCAGAATCAGCACGCTCGGCAGCGGGTTGGAGAAGGTCTGGAAGTCCTCACCCGTCGTGAAATGCTTGGCCGGCAGTATAGGAGCTGTACCACCCGTGACTTTCCCCATCGTGATGTAGAGTAAGAAGACTGAGATTTGAAAGATGCTCAGGCCGATCACCTTCTTGATCAGGTTGCGTCGGGCAATGACGATGTAGAACCCGGTCATCATGAGGAAGATGACAACCCAGTAGTTATAAAGCCCGAGAATCTCCTTCATCGCGAGCGCTCCCGGCCCGCGAAGCTGAAGAAGATCAAGATCATCACAGCAGCGACCGTGATCCCCACGCCCAACTCGACTAAAAGGATGCCCAAGTGCTGACCGTGTGGCAGATGGCGTTCGAGGAGACTTCCTTGGAGGAAACTGTACTCCAACGCGCTGTAGTCAAGGAAATTGCCTCCGCAAAACATGGCGGCAACCCCAGTCCCGGCGTAAATCAGCACGCCAAGCGCGATCAGCCTTTCCATCACGATGGGTGGAGCCACGTTCCGCGCGGCTTGGAGTCCAAACACGAGGCCGTAAAGGACAATGCCGGCCGCGAAGATCACCCCCGCCTGAAAGCCGCCGCCGGGTCCATAGTCTCCGTGAAACTGCACGTACAGCGCGAACAGCAGAATGAACGGGATCAGTAACTTGGCGACGACACGCAGGATGGAGTGTTGCTTCATTCACCGTCCTCCTCTACGTCTCGCCGCTCTCGCCTTCCGCGCAATAGCAACAGCACACCGATCCCCGCCGTGAAGATCACGACCGTCTCGCCCAACGTATCGTAGCCTCGGTAGCTGGCCAGGACCGCAGTGATGATGTTGGGCACGCCAACGCCGTGATGTGCGCCACGGTCTTGGGAATCATTGCGTTGAGAATCACTGTGCTCGTCAGAGTGAGCGTCCTGAGGCTCGCCCGGATGGGACTCGATCTGGCGGACATCCGGCACCGTATCGCTCATGTACTCCGGCATGACATGGCTGTGGGCGGGCGCGAAGGGATCGCCGAAGTATGGCATGTCGAAGGTTCCAAATACCAACGCCGCGCCGGGCATTACGACCACCGCGATCGGCAAAATGGGAAAGTGCTCTGGCGGTTTTGCCTCGCGACTGGTCAGAGCTAAGGTCCCCAGCATCAAAACCGTCGCTATTCCGGCTCCCACCGCAGCTTCGGTAAAGGCAACGTCCGGTGCATCGAGAATCAGCATCCAGCACGCACCCAAGAAACTGAATATCCCCGTCAGCATGACGGCGGCCCACAAGTCTCGCATGCGCACAATCGTGGTGGCTGTGCATGCCAGCAAGGCTAAGAGCAGGATCACGGTTATTTGAGTGACGGCGGCAGGCATGTTGGCTACTGTGACGCTTCGTCCTTGTTCTCCGGGAGTTCCGGTTGCAACCCATTCGTCAACGCGGCGCTGGCCAGCGCGTGGCAGGACGTAGGACTAGTGATTAGCAACAAAATGACAATCATCATCAGCTTTCCCATCACCAACCAAGGGCCGGCTCCGACTCCTGCCAGCAGTATCCCGCCCTTAGCGGCCTGAATCATCAGCCCCACAATCACCAAACCCGCTCCCAGCGTGTCGGTGATTCCACCACCGTGAAGCCTGGCGTAGAAATCGGACAAGCGCAGGATTCCGATTCCTCCGACGATCGCGAAGAACGATCCGGCGACCAGGCAGACCCAACTTAGAAGGTCAAACAGAATTCCCACGTCATTTCGCCTTCTTTTCGAGTTCGGTATCGGAGAAATGACCGTATTTCGAGAATCGCAATACCGCGACCATGCCGATGAAGTTCATCAGCGCGTAGAGCAACGCGAGATCCAGAAAGTCGGGCCGTTCGGTCAGGAATCCAGCCACCGCGATCAGCAGCACGGTCTTGGTGCCGAACATATTCAGAGCCAGGATCCGATCGAAAACAGTCGGGCCGAGCCTGGCGCGGGCCAAGGCTAGGGCCATGGTGACCAGGATGGCTGCCATGGCAATCGCAAACATCAACGCGCCCCCTCCAACTTTGTCACTCGCCGATCCATGTCACCCGACTTGTCCTCGTCAGCCGCTTCCGACGTCAAAGCGTGAACGACAATCTCATCACCTTGCATGTCAACGGATACGGTTCCCGGTGTCAGGGTGATGGAGTTGGCGTAGATCACTCGGCCCAGGTCGCCTTTTTGACTCGCCTTCACTCGAATCATCTGTGGGTTGATCGGCAGGCTTGGATCCAACACCCGCTTGGCCACGTCTATGTTGGCCAAGGTAACCTCCTTGATCAGCCAAGGCAGATAGATCAATGGCCTCAGTCCGAGCAGCGGGGCACACTCTTCGTCAGCGATGTTCATCCTGCGGGTCAGGAACAAAACAAACAGGCTAGACGCAACACCAAAGGCGAGTAGCAGCGGAGTGAAGTGACCCGACCAGAGCAGCCATATGACGAGCAAGACTGCTCCGAGCGCAATTGAAGAGGTAATTTGATTCGCTCGCTTGTTTCCCCTGCCTTGACCAGGCTCGTTCTCAGATGCCGTTGAGTTCATTGGAAGAGCAGTGCCAAAGTAGTATTCGGATTTTCAAACCCGGCGATCAAGATGCCGTCGGAATTATGCAAAAGAAGAGCTTATCTGGTGGCGGGGCGATTGTCGATATCTTGCCACCGGTCCCGTGGTACCGGCATGCGCGGCAGGCGATAAGATTCGATCATCGACCGCGCGCCCATTTTGTGGCCTCTCACTGGAATAAAGCGGCACAACCTGCCTTTTCCCACCTTGGCGGACACAAAATCGACGAGATCGGCGTCAGCGACACTGGGATATGACCAGCGCGCAGGTTAAGTAACGATGCCGGATCTTCCGACTTGGGGCAATACAAGCCACCGGCACCTAGCAGCCTGTTGATTTCTGGTGACAGGAGGCTGCCGATGTGGGACCGGCGGTTCAAGCGGGAGAGAACAGGAAAGCCGGAATTGCGAG
>PBSM01000342.1 GCA_002726245.1 Planctomycetaceae bacterium
AATAAGTGGCGTAAGCTTCCAGCTTGCGAACCCGCATTATCGCAAGCTGGAAGCTTACGCCACGGAAAACCGGACAGTTATTTCCAGAACGATCCTAAGAGCATCTGTCGCGCTCGTTGCATCGAGTGATTCTTTGACTTTGAATCTGTCGCGTCCATTTCGGATCTCCGTCGAAGGTATATGGTAGGAGTGTTTACTCGACACTCGAAACCGGTTCAGCAAACAGACCGTACCGGACAGCACACCGCAGATCAATCGGATGGCCGGCCATTAAGTGTTCTACATCGGATTCAGTAGTCAAGTTGAATCGAGCGTTTCCCCAACGCAGCCGTTCTTCGCCGCTGGCCAGTATCGCCAATTGAACGGCTCGGTCGTCCTTGATGTCGGCGTAGCCTTGCCACTGGAGTGTCACGCGGTGTTCCCAAGCACGGCCCGTCCCTATTCGGATTCCCACCCGCCGCTTGGCCACCTGCGACATCCCCCTCATTGAAGACGGCGAAATCGTTCGCGACAATAGCAAGTGCGGGCGGCGTAATGATAACAGCTCTTACAGGAATAGAGAACGCAATGCCATTCATCGACATCAACCCCGTCAAGCCACTGGAAGTCCTTCCCGGCTGCCGCATGCGTACACCCTTCGGCGAGAACCTCATGCTCTCGTACCTGGAGATGGACGAAGGAGCCATCGTACCGATGCACGACCATCCGCATGAGCAAGGTGGAATGTTGTTGAAAGGCAAGCTTGAACTAACGATTGGAGACGACGCGCGAGTCGTCGAGGCGGGCTCGATGTTCATCATCCCACCGAACACACCGCACAAAGCCGTCGCCGTCGAGGGCCCCGCCGTCGTGCTCGACGTTTTCAGCCCGGTGCGAGAAGATTACGCTGAGCTATTCAACAAGTACATCCCGCAAGTCGAGTAGCGCAGTGGTTTAGATGAGCTAGCCGCGATCAGCGTCTTCTATTTCTTACGTAGGATCTTCTTCGCCTGTTGATACAACTTGTTGCGGTTGCGGGCGACGGCGTACTTGAGATCCGCTCGCTCCCAATCAAGCTGCTCGCAGACTCGTAACAGTAGCGTTTGCTCGTGGCGTGTGATGCGGCCATCGATCAATGCAGCGCGGATGAGATGATCCATGAAGGTGTTTGCTTGCGCTCGGCCTTGAGGCAGTTGAATCGGTTGGTCATCGGCAGTTGCAGTGCTGAATATCTGCTTCAGCCGGTCCATCGGAACCCCGCGGCGTCTTGCGAGGTCGGTCAGGTATTCCTTCTCTTTGGCGTGCAACTCGCCGTCGGAAGCAATCATCCTGGCGAGTGCCGCGAGCAAGTCGGGCTCGTTCAACAGCCGGTCCGACTCGAGACGCTCAACATCTCCGCCTTGGTTGCGAGTCGCGTCGCGAGTGTCGTCGCGCTGATACGCGGCCATCGCGTTGTAGTGCTGAACGCTCTCCAGCACCCAGTCGTTCGAACCGTCGTTGAGAGGTGACTGGCAGAAATCACAGACATCCGTCTTGCCAACGTCGATCGGAGCGCCGCAGCCTTGGCAACTGAACGACAAGAACGCTCGATCGCTGCTGCTCTTCGCATCGCTACACCGTTTGAGTGTCAGCGTGTGCGAGTAGATTCGCTGCAGATCGAGTAGCCTGGCGCTGCGTCGCTCTCCTTCGGCACGCGTCCCAGACCAACGCACAAGAATCTGAATACGATCGAACGCCGTGTCGGCGGTCGCCGGCTCGCAGCGAAGAACTTCGACGACTCCGACGGCAGGCGTCTTCCAAAACCTACTTTTTCCAAGATCCCAGACTTCCGGGATAGCAGGCTGCTCTTTGGCGAGCACCGGTGCCGCATAGGCAATGTCGTCGAAGTAAACCGCCATCAACGATCGCCAGAAGATCACCGAAGCACGATCTTCAAGATGTTGGAAGTTGAGTCCCGGATCTTTCGCCGCGAGTTGTTCCCAACCAGCGACTTGATGTCGCGACAGAGGCACGACCCACTCCTCATCCTGCGTGATCTCCGCAAGCACCCAATCGTACGAGCCCGAATTGACGATCGACTCACATTGCGGACATGCCGCCCGATCAACGATGTCCACCGGCCCGCCACAGTTCGGACAAGCGCCCTCGAGCAGCGAAGCGTTCGGATTCGTGTGGACTCCCGGCCGCCGAGAGAACGACCAGATCTCAGTGAACGTGATTGGCACCCGATCGCTGCCGCCAGAGACACGTCGATCAGATTTCAAGTCTTCGTTGTAGCTAATCGCTGATGCCGTGATGCGAACGTGGATCGTATCGAAGTGGTGGTCGCTGGTGACCGCGACGATCTCGTGCCGTGTCACACGCACGTCTTTCATGCAGTTGCGAATGTTCTCGGCCTTCTGCATGGCGATGTAGAGGTCGAAGCGTTCGTGGACTCCATCCGAGATAAACGCACGGCAGATTCGCAAGTTCTGTTCGCTCCAGGCATGCTGGGTCGTCCTGAATGCATTATCGGCTCGCTGCAAGAAGATCGTTTCATCGAAGTCTGGATCTCGCTGCCGAATCGCCTGAATCGCGGAGTTGCGCAGCGCTTCCTCCTGAGCCTTTCGCCCACGGCGAATCGTGCGAGTGACTCGGACGTCTCTTTCGGCTTGCTTGCCGTAGTACAGGACGATCGCGATAACGATGATCAGCGGAATACCATACTGTGGGTAATGGATCGTGAAGCGGATCAGCCAGTAGATCAGTTCGCCTCCGCCACCACCTCCTCCGCCGCTTCCGCTGCTACTTCCGCCGTAGTTGCCGCCGCCTCCAGCTTGCCCGAGCAAATCGAAAGACCAAGCCGGGTCGAGCAGTTCAAGAAACGGATTGCAGACTGCTTCCAACATCGACGTTGTTCTCGTTGCTACCCCATCGTCATCGTTGCGACGCCGGGCCATGCATGTAGGTTATGTTTCAGGATAACAGACCGCAGAGGAGTTGGCCGCTAGATGCCAGCACGGCTGGCGCGAGAAGTGCAAGACTCAAGTCGGAGAGTTGTCCAACAGTTCAGCCTATTGCGGCGGCTGACCGAAGAGTTTTTCGAGTCCGCGGCCGATCTCGCCGAACGCTTTCTCTTGAAGCCGATTCGTCTGCTCCTGAATCAGGCCACTTGCGGCTCCCATCGCGGTTTGCTGGGTGATCTGTTGTATGGCGCGTTGATCCAGCTTCGGGCTCGTTAGCGTTCCGTGAACGGGAACTTGCAGCGATTGACCTCGCAAGGAAGCTAAGTACTTACTGCGTGCCACCCATTCATCTCGTATCGGAACCTCCGCGACGAGAGAGAGCGTCTGGTCGGTGCCAACCGATCCGCTCGTGCGAATCACCACATCCTTGACCGCCACTTCCAAGCCGTCGTGGAAGACTCGATTCTCTGCCATGCGGAAGGCGACTCGCTGTTCTGACACATCGAGCCAGGTGTTCCCCAGAGTGCTTTGCCCATCCCACGGTTGATTATCGGCAACCGATTTGACCAACGAAGCCAACCAGAGCAACTGCTGAGACAATGGGCCGGGACCAATTTGTCCCTCGTGAAGCTCCAAAGTTCCCTCGATATCACCCGCGGATGGTGTGTCTAGCGGAATCGTGGCGCCTTCGAGCGAGACGGAGAAGCGGCCTTGTACCGCGGTAGCGTCCGCGACGAGCGGAGCGACATACTTCAACCACAATCCGCACATCTCAGGCGAGATGCGAACCTGCTCGGCCACCGGTCCCTTCGGCAACGTCATAATCATTGGAGATCGATCCAAGTAGATCTGCGGAGCGAGCGTCAGACGTCCCTCGCTGACAGGCAGATTGATCGGCTGCACCTTCAGAATCCCCTGCGACAACTGAGCGTCAAGCTCTCCTGCTCCGAAAGCAAATCCTTGGATCGATGCCGACGTCCAACCGAGACTAGCCTGCGCCATCATCTCGACGAGCGAATCCGCGAATGAGTTCGTTGTCGCTGGCGTGCTGCTTACGGATACAGGCTGCAGCGTCTTCGTCGATGGATGGCTTGACGTCGGGAAAAGCGGTCCCTGGAAGCTGAACGGTCGAGTATCGCGTCCCTTGATCTGAAAACCTTCGCCGAGCTGTGAGCCTAAGCGGGACGTCAACGCTTGTAAGTCGTACGCGATCTGACCGGTCAGATCCGCCACTCCGCGCGTTCCAAGCTCTTTCACACTTCCTTGCGCCGCGAAGCTAATCGTCTCGCCGGCGGCATCGATTCGTGAAATCTGCAGCGTGTCAGCCGCTGGATCGTAAACGAAGGACGTCCCCAGCTTCAGCCGCGGCTCTTCCCATAATGGCTTCCAGAGTTGCCCTTGCGAGGCGTTCGAGATTCGTTGATACGCGAAGTTGGCGATATCCGCCGACCATTCCCCCGTAGTCACTCCCTTGTCGTAGCGAGCTTGCAATTGGCCCGTGGCCTGCCCGGCGAAGTGCTGCGTCGGGGGCTGCGACGGATCATTGACCAGACCAAATAGCCGGCCTACGTCTCCTCGGTAGCTGATGTTTCCGGCGAAGGAGTTTCCCTCACTGGTATTCACAAGAACGTCGGCGGCTCGAAGCGCGATCGTCGAACTCGCCAAAGTGGTGTCGGGCGACCTGAAAGCACCTCGGGTTTGATCCCATGTCCCAACCGTTTTAATCTGCACTTGTCGCTCGTTGACCAACAGCGATCCGTTAGACGCGCGAAGATTGGTCACAATCAGATCGCCTTGAGAGATCTCCACGCGCTCCGCCGATACCTCTGCGGCCGCGCTGAGATCGACGCCACCGTCGATGTTCCAACCCGAAAGGGTGACAAACGGTTGAAGCCTCGCCAGCCAACTAGACAGCTCGCCGCGAAGCTGTACCTTGACGGGCCAAGCGGATTCGCGAACCGTTCCCACACGCGTTGGTAGAACTTCCAGCGTCAGCTCGTCGCGACCTGACTCGACGCGCAGCGTTGCCTCATCAATCGCCCGCAAGCTTTGTTGGCTGGGCAGCCCAACTCCGGTGAACGAAACGGAGAGACTCTCTTCACGCCACGGCCGATGCCCGCTGGTAACTAGCTGGAACTGCTGAGCCGTTCCGGAACCCTCGACGCGAAGCTTTTGTTCAGGCGTCTTGTGCCAGTCAACCAAGCCATTTAGCTGGCCGGCTAACTGCGTGTCACCCAGATCGATGAACTTTCCTAGTTCGGATGCCAGTCGCGCAAAGTCGCCCGACCAGTTTGCCGATCCAGCTTCCGAAGATCCCTTCGCGTTGATCGTCAAGAAGTTCGATTCGCACGTTAGCTTCTCGAATTTGACGGCACCGTTCGCTTCGAGAGCAGCAACCGTTACCACGATCGGTTGCTCCCATTCCAACCGGCGGCCTTCGTGCATCGCTGACAGATTGCTGGCTGCAATGCGACCATCCCAACGCTGTCCGCCGGTGTCCGAGCCGCTGATCAGGCCCATCGTGAGTTGTCCGGTCGAGACCCGCGTGCCATCGCGAACGCGAAGTGTTTGTGGCATCATCCGGGCAAGGCGGGCGAGATCGATCTGTCCCTCGACGTGAAAGCGACCGTAGCGAAGAGCCGCGAAAAGATCATCGACCAGAGCCCCCGAGGCGGTTTGTTGAACGACCGCTGTTCCCGTGGCTTTGACTTGGCCAAGGTCAGATTCCATCGCGAACTGGTCGGCTTCCCAACTGCCTGCACGATGGGCAAGTTTGCCGGATGCGCTGAGCGACGCGAGCGCGAGTTGATCTTGGCCGATCCACTGCGGCGCGGACACTGCCAGGTCCTGAACAATTAGGGTGCTAATATCGATCGACTGACTGGCGTCCCCCCAATCCAACAAGACTCCACCGCTGATCGTCCCCACCGCCGCCAGTCCGGGCGAGAATCTCGCCGCCCAAGGCGTTGCCAGTTCGATCGGCAACGACTTCACTTGTACGGACATATTCCCTCTACCAAGGCCAGCTTCCGGCAGTTCGGAGCGTTGCCACATCAAGTCGCCTTTGAAGTGACCTGGTGTTCCCTCCGCTGACGCTATCGCGGAATCGATCTTCACCGTGATCGGCGAAGCCACTTCCTTGGGCAACGCCACGGAGAGGCCGAGGTTCGTTGCTGCCCATTGTTTTCCCGTCGCGGCCTCCATCACATTGATCGTCCCGTCGATGATCGAAAGCTCGCAGCCCACGCTGCCGGAACTCTCAGACGGTTTGAGGTACTCCGCGATCGCATCTTCCAAGTTGCTTCCGTCCAGTCGGAGTATGATATGCAAGACCGGGCGTTCGATCTCGATCTTCCCAACGTCACTCCGGTCCCCAATTAGAGAGACAAGATTCTTCTCGACGCGAACCGACGCAACTTCGCCAAGTCGATTCCCTTCGGCGTCGAATGCCACGATGTCGTGAGCTGTGAGCGGTGAAAGCCATCCTGCCGAAACCGACCCGACAGTGACCTTGCCTTGGAAGTCGCTGGTTGCGGACGAAAGGATGCGATCCTTCAGCGGGCTCTTAACGACGATCGTTGGGGCGAACCAAACCAAGGCACCAATCAGCAGACCGCCGGCAAAGACGAACGGCTTGCGCGAGCGGGTTAGTCGCTTACGTCGTGTCGAAAGGGGATTGCGTTTGCGCATCGTTGGTCTCGCTCAATCGAAATCGAGTCTCTTCTGGGGATTTGGGCGGCGGATTCTAGAAAGAAAACCACTTTTGTCCTAGATCTCTTCGCCGACGGGCTGGCACTGCTGTCTGATAGACGTACACTGGCTGCATCCAAGTCTAGTATCCCGTCGCAGCTCAGTTTTCGGGTAGCGAAGCTCGCCAAGAGCTTCGGCTCTTCCCGGTATTGGCCGAAAGTTTTGGCGACTTTCGCTACGGCCTACCCGAAATCTAAGTCGAGACGAAGTACTAGGAGGAGCGATATGTTGGCCAATCGATTACGTCTGTTCTGCTGCGTACTGGCAGTGTTGAATGCCGCGTCCGAGCTGGCGGGTGCGGAGTCTTGGCCCCAGTTCCGAGGTGTTAACGGATCAGCGCGTTCCGCGTCAACGAAGAAGCTGCCAAGCGTGCTGGCACCGAACGAAAACGTCTGGAAGACGCCGCTGCCGCCCGGACACTCATCACCCATCGCCTTTGGCAACCACATCTTTTTGACAGCGGTTCGTGACGACAAGCTCTTCACAATCGGGCTCGATCGCGCGAGTGGAAAGATCATTTGGGAAGCGGAATCGCCGCACGCCGGTCTCGAACAGATTCATCGGATCGGAAGTCACGCACAAGCGACGCCAGCAACCGACGGCGAGCGAGTCGTTAGTTTCTTCGGATCGTCAGGTTTATTCTGCTATTCCACTGACGGCAAATCGCTTTGGGCACTTCCGATGGGACCGTTCAACAATGACTTCGGCGCAGCGATCTCGCCGATCATCGTTGATGATTTTGTCATCCTGTGCCAGGACCATGACACAGATTCCTTCCTGATGGCAATCAACAAGCGGACCGGACAAACTGTGTGGAAGACAGATCGCAGCGAGTTCCCTCGCAACTACTGCACTCCGGTCATCGTTGAAGTCGATGGCAAGAAGCAGATCGTTGTCGCTGCCACGTTACGTGTCGTTGGTTACGACTTTAACACCGGCGAAGAGTTGTGGACGGTTCGCGGGATTGCTCGAGCCGCTTGTTCCAGTCCAGGGCTCGCGGCCGACGGCACGATCTTCGTCGCGAGCTATGCAGGCAGTGGCGAGCGGATCGTGGTCGAGCCGTTTGTGGTTGCGGCGCGGACTCGCGACAAGAACAATAACGGCACCCTGGAGGAGTCGGAGTTGGAAGAGAATGGCGCGATTCAACGGCGCTTCTCACAAGTGGACCGTGATAAAACGGGCTCGATCACAGGTGACGAGTACGAGTATTTCCGAGGCCTCTTCGAGAAGACGCGAAACGTCGTCGTTGCCATCAAGCCGGGCGGTCTGGTTGACGTGACACAGTCGCGTGTCGTGTGGGAGTTTACCAAGTTCGTTCCCTTCATCGCCTCGCCATTGTACGCGAACGGAACGGTCTTCTTGATGAAGGACGGCGGCATCCTGACATCTGTCGATGCGAAGACCGGTGCAGCAATCAAGACGAAGCGATTGTGGGCGAACGGTGGGTACTACAGTTCGCCAGTTGCCGGCGATGCCAAAGTCTATTTGCTCAATCAGAAAGGCGAGTTGACCGTCGTTACCGCCTCCGCCGAATGGGAAGTTCTCTCAAAAGCCGACTTCGGCGAAGAGGCCTACGCAACGCCGGCTATTGTCGATGGTCACATCTATTTGAGAACAGTTGGACATCTTTACTGCTTCAGCTCAAACGCAGAGTGACAACATGTCGAACCGAGTTGTCTACTTCAATGGCGAATTCGTTTCCGAAAGCGAAGCCCGTGTTTCGATTTTCGATTCCGCTCTGATGTTCGGCGACATGGCGTTCGAGATGACGCGAACTTATCGGCAGAAGCCGTTCCGCTTGCGACATCACCTCGAGCGACTCTACGGTTCGCTACGACTGTTGGAGATCGATTGCGGTTTGACGATCGACGATATGGAACGACTCACGCTAGCGACCTTGGAGAAGAACATCCCGACTGAGTCCGACGACATGGATTGGCAAATCATGCACGATGTGTCGCGAGGCCCGTTGGGGATCTATAAGTCAGCATTTACTGGAAGTATTCAGCCAACGGTCTCGATCAATTGTTGGCCGCTGATCACGCACACGGGCGGCTTCGCGGCGACATACGAAACGGGCATCGACATTATCATTCCGGCGCAACAAGCCGTTCCCGCTCATCTTGTTGATGCGAAAGCTAAAACGCGAAGCCGTTTGCACTATCAGATGGCACAGTTACAAGCCGCACGGACAGGCGAAGGCAAGTGGCCCGTGTTACTGGACCCAGATGGTTTCCTGGCGGAGGGCACCGGCAACAACATCTTTCTTGTCAAGGATGGTGTGATCTTCACACCCGAGCCAAGAAACATCTTGCTAGGTGTCAGTCGAGGCGCAACGATCGAACTGGCTCGCGGCCTCGGCATCGAAGTTCGCGAGACCAACCTAGGCCGGCTCGAAGCGCTAATGGCGGATGAGATCTTCTGCACCGCCACCACTTTTGCGCTCGTTCATGCCGTGAGGTTCGAAGGCCAAGCAATCGGTGATGGCAAATTGGGACCGATCTTTCAGCGGTTGATGGCCGCCTGGAAAGAGTTAGCTGGAATCGATTTCGTCGCACAGGCGCAGGACTATGCGAAGCTGCTACCCGAATGGGAAGCCAAGGCCCTTGTGGGTCGTTAGGCTGTCGCACACAACTCGCCGTTTTCGTTTCGCTGAAACGCCAAACGCCGACGCCAGTGCTCATCGTCGGTGTCGGGGAAGTCGGTGCGTAGATGGACACCTCGCGACTCTTCGCGAGCCAGCGCAGCCGCTACCATGATCCGCGAAACCGTCAACATGTTTTGCAGTTCCCACCCTTCCACGTCATTGAACCGCCGAGCGAGAACGTAGCGGCACAAGTTGTCGATTGTTTCTGTCGCTTCGAGCAAGTGCTCCCGCGACCGCTGAACTCCGGCGGCACGCCACATGAGGCTCTTGAGCGAATTGCGGATGTCGGCCAGATCCAGCGGCTCGGTCTGTTGTTCGACAGGTCGGTTCTCAAGGGGCAACGCTCGGAAGTCGTCCGGCATCGCGGCGCCGGCGGCAGAGGCCGCCATGCCCGCTCGCGCGCCGTAGACCAATCCTTCCAGCAAACTGTTCGATGCGAGCCGATTCGCGCCGTGAAGTCCACTTGAAGTTACCTCGCCCGCCGCCCACAAGCCTGGCAATGTCGTACGTCCTTCTCGATCAACCGTTAGCCCGCCAATCATGTAGTGTGCACCTGGCCGCACGGGAATCGGATCGCTCGTGATATCAATACCGAACTTCGCACAGGCTTCTGCAATGCCTGGGAATCGTTGGCGGACAAAGTCGGGATCAAGATGACTGAGCGTGAGATAAACGTTGGGATGTCGCGTCTTGCCCATCTGGCTGACGATCGCCTGCGAAACGACATCGCGAGGAGCGAGTTCAAGTCGTTCGTCGTAATCCTGCATGAATCGATGATTATTCCGATCGACAAGCCTGCCACCTTCGCCACGAATCGCTTCGGTGATCAGGCTGCGGCTACTGCCGGCGATGTACAGCACGGTCGGATGAAACTGAACGAACTCCATGTCACGAAGCTCTGCGCCCGCGCGAAACGCGATCGCCTGTCCGTCACCTGTCGCGACCAGCGGATTGGTCGATTCGCGGTAGACTTGCCCCGCGCCACCGGTACAGAGGATGGTCTGCTTCGCCCAGACAAGCGTCTTTCCGTCGTGTTCGTCCGCGATCAGCGCGCCGCGGCAAGCGTCTCCGTGTGTCAGCAAATCGAGCGTAAAAGCCCGCTCGCGGATCTCGACGTTTCGCAACCGCTCGGTCCACTCGATCACCGCACGCATGACTTCCTTGCCGGTTGCATCGCCGAGCGCGTGAACGATACGATGACGGCTATGCCCACCTTCACGACCGAGCGTCAACTCGCCCGACTCGCGATCGAACTTCGTCCCCCAACGAATCAACTCGTTGATATGCTCCGGTGCTTCTCGCACCACCATCTCGACAACTTCTTCATCACACAACCGGCCGCCCGCCGATAGCGTATCCGTGATGTGGTCCTCGAACCGATCTTCCGGATCGAGCACTCCCGCGATCCCGCCTTGCGCATAGTTGCTGTTGGATTGCCGCAGAACATCCTTCGTCACAACCAGCACCGACAGCTTCGAATCGACTGCGTTCGCGGCACGAAGCCCGGCCAGTCCGCCTCCAATGATTAGCACATCGGTGAAGTAATGCGGAACTTGCTTCGGGTGAAACGGGACGAGATAACGAGGGACCTTCGATACAACCATTAGTTCTTTGGCCGAGGTGGGCAATAGCGAAACGGATTGACATACGTAGTTTTCGTCTCGTCGTGGACTTCGTGATAGACGGTGATCGGAGCAACGATTAGCACTCGCTCGAAGTTCTCGCGAGATTCACCAACGCCCTCGGGATCAGTAGCTAACAGCCGATCAATCTGTGCAACAGCACGGGTGATTGGTGCTACCGACTCACCGGTCTCCATGAACGAAACAATGAGTTCAGCCAGATCGCGTTCAGCGATCACCCGTTTCCAAATGACTGTGTACTTTCCAGCCACTAATCACTTCCATGTGAGTCGATAACGGATTGCAGATGAGCGAGCACCTCGGCAGTTGTCATCCCGCCACCTGCGGCGAACTCCTTGTGTGCTTCTTGAATCTCATCATCAACGTCCTGTGCCTTCGCCACGCATACAAGTATTCACGATGAATATCCGGTGAGAGAAAGAAGCCGAGCGTCTGGCCATCCTTATTGCACAGCTCAACTTGCCCGTTCAGTTCAGGAAGTTGAGCCAGGATCGCATCTGGAAGAATTGCTTTCGTCATTGCACACACACCTCACGGTCGCTAGTTACCCGCCACGTATTATACATTATATCAGCTTGCAATTGATCGGCGATCGTCAGTTGCTGGATCTTGCCGCGCCCTTCTTGAAGGCATCAATCAGCTTCTGATATCCAGCGGGAGCCGTTGATTGAGATCCTGAATCGCGGAGGCCGCGAAGATAGTCACTCTTCGTTGCGCCTTTGCGACTGCGATCGCGTTTCGGTCGCAGGCCGAGACTGCGGAGCGACTCGTCCAACTCGCGTTGTCCAACGTTGTCTTCAGAAGCGGCTTGTTTGAGTTGCTGCCACCGTTTGAGGAAACCAGCTAATTCCTCTTCGGTCCAGCCGAGCTCGTCGAGCAGCTCGGTGTCGGGATTGTTTTTCTGATCCTTTAGGTAGTCGAGCACCATGTCGGTCGTGCGGCGGGCGTAGTCAAGATTCGCCTCGTCGCCGTCAGCAACCTCGGCATTCTTATCCAACGCGGAAGGCGAATCATTGTCGGAAGGCGATCCACCACCGGTCGAAACTCCGTCACCGCCTTGCTTCGGACCACCTTGCGAGGAATTCGAGTCGTCCTGATCGCCTTGCTGCTTATGGGGATCGTTCGGTTGCGGCTGAGGCTGCTGAGTTCCGGTTGCGGAAGTGTCGCCCGAAGGATCTTTGCGAGAGTCCGATCCTTCGCCCTTCTGCGTGCCTGCTGAACCTGTTGGTCCGTCCGACTCCTGCTTCTGGCCCGGCGCATCGGAAGTCTCGCCTTCGCCAGCTTCGGCTGCTTTGCCCGCGCCCTCATCTGCCGCGCTGTTCTGGCCCGGGCTGTCATTGCCCGCCTGATTGGCACCTTGGCCGGCGCCTTTCTCGCCACCGCCATTGCGGTCTCCGCTCCCCTCCCCTTTCGAGTCGGATTGCTTCTTGTCGGCGCTGGCTCCGCCGTCGCTCTTCTCTTGCGGTTCCGAGGAGTCCGGATTCTGGCTCTTCGGTTTATCGCCGTTCTGAACTTGCTCACCTTTCGCCGACTCGACCGATCCGCTTCCCTCCTTCTCTTCACTGTTCTGACCTGCGCCGGCGTCGCCACTGTCACCAGTGCCAGGATCTTTCTTTCGTGTGTCTTTTGGCCCCGGCGGGTCAGGCTTCTCGCCGCGATCCGGCTCCGCACCGTTCTTGCCAGTCGGACGGTAGTCCTTCTTGCTTGAGCCACCTTCACCAGGAGCAGCTTGCTTCTGACCGCCTGCTCCCATGTTATTGTCCTTGTCCTTCGACCCTTCGCCCGACTGCTTGGGGTCCGTTTCCTGTTGCGATGGAGGCTTTTCATCACCGTTGGGCAGCTTGTCGTCGGCGGAGCCTTCGCCCTTCTCGCCGCCCGCCCCACCTTTCGACGAACCGGTGTTGCCGGAGGCGCTGGACGAATCCTCGCCGTTGTCAGACGGATCTTGTTCAGGGGCTCCGCCTGATGGCTCACCTTCACCTTGCTTCCCGCTATCGTTCATCTTCTGCTTGATGCGTTCGAGAGCCTTCTCAAAGACTTCGCCATCGTGCGGCTCTTCGGTGCGTTCGCCGGCTGCTCCCGACTGTCCCGGCTCGCCACTTTCCTGAGAAGTGCCTTCGCCTGGCGTGCCGCCTTCCGTTTTCCCACTTTGCGGATCGCCTGTGCCTTGCTTCTCTCCCGAGCTACCTTCCCGCAGCTTACCTTGGCCGGTCGCGCCTTCGCTCGATTCACCGCTCTCGCCCTCTTCGCCTTCGCCGCCAGCACCACCTTCTTGTTGTTCGCCGCTCTCCGAATCGCCTTTCGCGCCCTCCGACCCGCCGGCCGCGCCTTGCTCTCCCTCGCCCGACTCGCCTTCGGATGGCTGTTCGGTTTCCGCCGGCTTCGATTCATCTTTCGGATCGGCAGTTGGATCTTCTTCTGGCTTCGCCGAACTTGCTCCGCTGGCGTCTGAGTTCAGTGGCGGAACGATCAGCAATTGATAGTCTCGCGTCCGGGCTGGGTTCGGCTCAGGCGAATCGCTGCCGAGTGCGGTACGATTGTCTTCGGCCGTCGCTCGGTAGGTTACTCGCGCACCGACTTGCAGGTCATAGTTCGCGGGACGGAACTGAAACGTCCGAACTGTTTGCCCTTCCGCACCCGCTTGATCGACGAAAAGACTCTCATCGACAAGCACAGCGCCACCAGTCACGGCCCGCAACGCGATCTGCTTCAGTCCAAAGTCAGGATCGAGCGCCCGAATCTCGATTTTTTGAACACCGTCCGCCGGAACTTCGGTCACTTCCTTCGCTGGCGTGAGAATCTCGACTTCTGGAGCCAAATCGGGAATGACTTCGATCCGGTGAAGAATCGGTTGCAGGTTCTCTCTGCCTGACTCCGTCGTAAAACGGATTTGGTAGGACGAATGGAGCGGCGTCTTTCGATCCTCTTGCAGTTCAAGCACAATGACTCGGGAGGCTTCTCGCCCGTCAAACTCCATCGGGAGCTTTGTCGGTCTGGTCGCCTCTCCTTTTGGGAGAGGGGGCCGGACTGAATCAAGCTCCACAAACGCAGACCGGATCGTCTGGTTCGCCTTGGCTCGAATCGTGACGCGTGTTCCTTCCAAAGCCTTGATGTCGCCTTGCCCGCTTAGCGTTTCCTGGGAGCGACGCGTATAGCTCGGGAAGACATACTCCAGGCGTTCCACAACGATGTTGGGCGCTGGCGATACCTTTAGCTGATACGTCGTCGTCGTCGCGTCGCCAGCTTCGATGCGATACGACAGTTCTCGCCGCAACCCCTCGTCGCTATTCGGCAACACGCACTCGTAACGCAGTTCGCTAGAGTCGAGTTTCATCTCGACGGCTTGATCGACAATCTCGCCGTCGGCCGTGCTGTAATAGAGCAGCACGGAATCGGCCTTACCTTCGACGATGGCCGACACCTCGACCAACTCGCCTTGAAAGACCTCGGCGTCGCCGGGAGCAACCTCACCGATCCACACACGTGAAGGGCGATCAATGTCCGCCCACGGCGCCGCAACTCGCGAAGCACTTTGGAAGGGATCTTTCGGTGAGAGGATTTTGTAAGCGGCTCCCAACGCCAATACGCCCGCCAGCACATACCCGACGTAAATCAACTTCGCGCGGTCAACGGCATTGTCAATCGGAACGCTTTTCAAGTCCGTTGCTGCACGCTGTTCGAGAGCCGAATAGACGACTTCGGGAACGGCTTGGCGATCCTGTCGGAAAAGCAGGAAGTTGATGAGGCTGTTCTTCAGTGCTGGCTCGACCTCTTCGATCGCTTTCGCAGCGTAAACCGGATTGATTGGGCGTAGCATGAGTGGCACGATCTGGAACGCGATGTAGCAGCCGGCACTTCCCATCAGCAGCAGAAACGCCAACCAGCGGCTCCACCAACTGAGCGACAAGACCCAATGATCGATGATCGCCAAGACGAGCAAGAATGCGACAACACCGGCAAAGAGCGTCATCGCGCCGCTGATCAGATCGATCGTGCGTACTTGCAGACGCGTCTTGCTGAGTTGCCGCTCAATAAACCGTTCCGCGTTGCCAGACGGTGTGGCGGGTTGTTGTCTTGCTGTTCCGGTTGCCATAGTCAATGTAGCCCTCACGCTCCGCGTGAGGATAAGCGGTGTCGTGAACGGCGTTTACCTTGGTTGAAGATTTGAACGGCATGGAGTCCTTCGTTGCGCCGCTGTTCATCACGCGGAGCGAGAGGGCCACATGTAATTATAGACGAGCATTCGCCACTGGCAGATCCCCAAATCGTTGAAAAACAGGCGGTTACGCTCATTGCGTGGCTGGCGGCTTGGGCGTTAATCTACGGGAGCGGTCGCCGTGCCTTGGGATCTGGAACAAGAGGTGACAGAGAAAACGGAGACGGATTGCCTCTGTTCCCTCCGTTCGCTCCTGTTCAAATCCTCTCGCAACGCCGCCCAATAACAATGCCCTCCGTCGATACTATCTATCTGAACTCTGACGACAACACCTGCGTCGCCGCCCGTCCTCTTTCCGTCGGAACAGAGATCGAGGCTGCCGGTACAAGGATCAAGCTAGCCGAACCGGTTCCGCTTGGTCACAAGATCGCGATTAAACCGATTGCCAAGGATGAACCAGTTCGCAAGTACGGTCAGACCATTGGCTTCGCCAGCGAAACGATTCCGACGGGCGGCTGGGTTCATTCCCACAATCTCGCGATCGGCGAGTTTGTACGCGATTATGCTCCCGCTAGCGAAACGCCGGCCGCACTGCAACCAATCACCGACCGAACGTTCATGGGTTATCGTCGGACGAACGGAAAGGCAGGGACGCGAAACTATCTCGCGATCATCTCGACGGTGAACTGCTCGGCCTCCGTGTCGAAGTATGTTGCCGAGCGGTTCGACAAGTCGCTGCTGAAGAACTATCCGAACATTGACGGTGTAATCGCGCTCAAGCATGACAACGGGTGCGCGATGCAGTTCGGCGGTTTGCAACACAAGATACTCAATCGTGTCATGGGCGGTATGGCAAAGCATCCGAACATCGGCGGGGATCTGCTTTGCAACCTCGGCTGCGAAACGGGAACGCTGGGCAGTTTGCTTGAGCAAGAGCAACTTGTCCAGATCGATGGCACTTCCAACAAACGCAACAGCCCGCCAGTCTTCACCATGCAAGAGCACGGCGGCACAACGAAGACCGTTGAGGCAGCGGTCGCGAAAGTCGCCGAGATGCTGCCGGCGGTCAACGACGTCAAGCGAATCCCGATTTCGGCCGGCGAGATCATCCTAGCCACCGAGTGCGGTGGCTCCGACGGCAACTCAGGCATCACCGCCAACCCGGCCGTTGGTGTTGCCACCGACATGCTCGTCGCTTGCGGCGGGACTTCGATTTTGTCGGAAACAAGCGAGATTTATGGGGCCGAGCATTTGCTCACGCGCCGAGCCGTCTCTGAGCAAGTCGCTGCTAAACTGCTAGAGCGAATCGAGTGGTGGCTTTGGTACTCGAAGGTCTTCGGCTGCGAACTCGACAACAACCCGTCGGCCGGCAACAAAGCAGGTGGCTTGACGACAATCGCTGAGAAGTCTCTGGGAGCCGTCGCCAAAGGCGGATCATCTGCGCTGGTCGATGTCTACGAATACGCCGAGCCCGTCACGGCGAAGGGCTTCGTCGTGATGGACACTCCCGGCTTCGATCCGCCGAGCGTAACGGGCATGGTCGCGGGCGGGGCGAACGTCGTCGTCTTCACGACCGGCCGCGGAAGCTGCTTCGGCTGCAAGCCATCTCCGTCGATCAAGATCGCCACGAACACTCCGATGTACGAAAAGATGATCGACGACATGGACATCAACGCCGGCGAAGTCATCTCCGGCAAACCGGTCGAAGAAGTCGGCCGCGAAATCTTCGACGAGATCCTCGCCGTCGCCAGCGGCAAGCAAACCAAAAGCGAACAGCACGGCATCGGCGAAGAAGAGTTTTGTCCGTGGATCCTCGGGCCAGTGCTCTGAAACAATGTTGTCCCAGTGCGTGTGAGAAGCGTAGAGTGGCAGCATGACACTCGAAATCAACATCACGCCGGAACTCGATTCGCAACTGCTCTCATCCGCCGCTTGCTGATGAACGATTGCAGCCGCATGAGTCAATCGAGACAAACCTGTGCCGGAAACTGGCCGCGATTGACCAATGAGCAAGAAGCCCGCCAGATTCTCAGTACGCGCTTGAGCCCCGTATTGCTGCGTGCCAGCCTAGGACCAACCAGGGGCAGGCGACCGATTTGCCGTAGCAGAGTCATCAATGCGATCTTGTATGTCTCACGAACCGCCTGCTATTGGCGAATTCCAAGTATTGGACAAGCAACTCCGCGATGGTTAGGCGGTCCAACAGTGGTGCTTGCTCAAGGTCTCGGAGGGTCGGAGCCACTACCGACCATTCCGCAATCAGACGAGCGTACCGGTCATGGCTCTCTGGCGAGTTGTGGGGGCCAAGATAGTAGTCCCTGCCGTTGATCCTAACGCGAGCTTGGCGGGAAGGCTTGTGAAGAGTGTAAGCGGGGGACCTTCGGCGACGCTTGTTGGCCATTGTGCGGCTCTCCTTTGATTCCGTGGTAAATTACAGGAAACAAAGCCCGCACTGCCAACCGTTGGCAGGTAATCTAAACTTCTGATTTCGGCTTTACTTACTACAAGAGCGGGTGAGGGGACTCGAACCCCCGACATACAGCTTGGGAAGCTGTCACTCTGCCAACTGAGTTACACCCGCAATCTCTCAAAAACAACTTAAAAACAAGGTCATTGTTATCTTCTTGACGGCAGCTTCCGACTTCGTACAATCGGCACGATACCCAGTAACGAAGGAGACACGAACATCGACTGCGATATCGCAATGACGATACCCAGCGAAGTGCGTGTCGTTTGGAAGGGGAGCCATCATGACCACCCAGTTATACCAAGTCCCCAGCTCGCAAGCGACCAAAACGAGTAAAGCCTAAGAAGCCACACCCGGACTTTCCACTGACTGCGAACGGGAACGGACAGTGGAGTAAGAAAATCCGGCAGACGTCTCGAATCTTCGCGACTTGCCGACCAACTGTTTCGACTTGCCGATCGGCCGCATCGATCTCGGCTTGAAGCACCTGTCCCTACCGAAAACCTCATCGGAGCTTAGTTGACGTTGCCTTTCGATCGCACTTTTGGCTTGGACGCCTCTCGTTGTCTTAAGGCTCGGCTCGTTGATGACGACATAACTCTCGATATCCAGGAA
>PBSM01000343.1 GCA_002726245.1 Planctomycetaceae bacterium
CCACAGACGTTAACACCACGCAGCGTGGCGTCGATTGGCAAATGAAGATCGACGACGCACGCTGCAAACTTAAGTCCGTCTACCCTAAAATCAGACTGTGACAAACTACTAGACTGGATTTGCAGACAGCCGTCAGCCATGATGGATACGGTCGATTACAACGATCCGCGGCCACAGCGTGCATTGAATCCTTTGCGAGAGTCTTCCCATGAAAACAGTGTTATCGAGTATTGGACTGGCCTCTTCTGTTCTTGCTGCCGTCACTGGATTCTCTCAGGAATCCAAGGAACCTAAGCCAGTGGCGAAGGCTCCCATCACGAAGGTTTCCGGTGTGTTTGAAGCGAGACAGGCGTCCGAACTGTCCGCCGCGACCAAGCAAGTCAAGTCGCTAGTTATCAAACGCGTCGTTCCTCAGGGGACGCTAGTACGGAAAGGACAGCCGATCGTCTGGTTCGAAACAGAGGGGCCGGAACAGCAGTTATCGGAAGCCGAAAACAATCTACGGCTTGCAGAAATCGCGATGCGCGAATCGGAGTTCGGTCTCGAACAATTTCAGGAAACGCAGAAGCTTGACAAGGCGAAGGCCCAACGGACTTACCAAAATGCCAAGCAGGACTTTGACAACTTTGTGCGGACGGATCGTGAACGACAAGTCCTGTCGGCTGAGTTCAGTTTGAAAGGGTCAAAAGCTTCGCTTGAGAATGCACTCGAGGAGCTAGTGCAACTCGAGAAGATGTACAAGGAAGATGAACTGACGGAAGAGTCAGAAGAGATCGTGTTGAAGCGTGCGAAACGGTCCGTCGAGAACGCGCAGTTCCGTTTGACAGGTTCCGAGATCACCACGGAACGCTCGTTGGCGCAAACAATACCACGGACGCAGGCGGAACACGATGATTCTCTGGCCAGACAACAGCTTGCGTTCGACAAAGCGATCCGAACACTGGAATTCGACCGTCAGCGGCGATCAGTCGGCTTCGACAAGTCAAAGGAAAAACTTGAAAAGGAGAAAGCCGAATTGAAAGAACTGCGAGAGGATCGAAAGCACCTCGTAATTCGGTCGCCCGCGGACGGCATCATCTATCTCGGCAAGATCACGCGCGGACGAATTAGTGTTAAATCGAGTACATTGACCGGAGGCTCAACGGTCACCAATAAGCAGGTGGTCGTAACGCTGGTTCGGCCCAAGCCTCTCGTGATTCGTCTCGATCTGCAAGAGAAGGACTTGGGAAAAATCAAAGTCGGGAGAAAAGGGACTGTAACGCCAACCGCCTTTCCCGATCGGAAGTTAGTCGGCACGGTTACATCTCTTTCGTACATCCCGCTGGCCAACGATAAATTCGATGGCGTGATGACGGTGAAGCTTGGGAACGATGAACCGGCAATCACTCCTGGAATGTCTTGCTCTGTTGAATTCGAATCGGAGCCGGCAGAATGATGCAAGCTTCTCGATGTTGGAACCTTGTCGCGATAGTCACGCTCTCGACCTGGGCTGTTTGGGCTGCGGAGCCGGAGGTCCCAAAAGATCGTCCGCGAAGTGGGATTCTTGCTGATCCGCTCGATTTCAGTCGGCCACCGACACTGCCGAAGATCGAAGCACCTACTGGTGAAGAGATAGAAACGTCGATCAATCGGGGTGTTGAATTTCTCTTGGGGATTCAGAACGCCAATGACTCTTGGGGTTCCGCGACGAACACGAAAGGCCTCAACGTCTACGCCCCGGTTCCTGGATCGCATCACGCGTTTCGAGCCGCTACAACTTCCTTGTGTATTTCAGCGCTGCTCGAGGTCGCACCCGATAATCCAGAAGCGATGCAGTCCGTCGATCGCGCCGAGGACTGGCTGATGGACCACCTGTCCAGCTTGCGTCGAGCGACGGGAGACGCGATTTATAACGTATGGGGGCACGCGTATTCAATCCAAGCATTGGTCCGACTTCGACGAAGGCAGTCAGAAGATGCGGCACGACGCGTGCGAATTGACGACTTAATTCGCGAGCAGTTCGACATGCTGCGGCGTTATGAATCCGTGGACGGGGGCTGGGGCTATTATGACTTTCGTTATCAGGCGCAGCGGCCGACATCAAGCTCGATCAGCTTCGTGAACGGAACCGTATTGGTCGCTCTTGCCGAGGCGAAAGCAAGCGGGATCGAACCACCGGAGCGAATTGTTCGGCGTGCTGTCGCGGCCACGAAGCGACAACAGAAGAAAGACTTCAGCTATCTCTATGGCGAGTACCTGAAGGACAGGCCGATGCTCGGGATTAACCGCCCCGGAGGTAGCCTTGGTCGTACGCAGTGTTGTAATTGCGCGTTGCGGATGTGGGGCGATGAATCGATCACAGATAATGTGGCAAAGAATTGGCTTTATCGACTTTACGTTCGAAACGGCTGGCTCGATATCGGCCGCAAGCGACCGGTACCCCATGAGTCGTGGTTTCAAGTCGCTGGATACTTCTACTACTTCGGTCATTTCTATGCGTCGTTGTCTCTAGAACAGTTGCCGGAGTCCGAGCAAGGCCCGTACAAGCCGCTGCTGGCGAAGTTGATGTTGGACCGGCAAGAGAAGAACGGTTCCTGGTGGGACTATCCGCTGTATAACTACCATCAGCAATATGGCACCGCCTTTGCACTCATGACGCTTCAGCGATGCAAATGACACGGAGCAACGCTCCAGTCCCGCTCAGCTAGGCCGCCCGTCTTGACTGCTTCGATAAGAACGGCTGCCATTCAGTCCAAGGCTTCGATCGTCACAAGACGACCGCCGTCCGACTCGTCTATTTGCTCGACGTGGATGAGCACAACCGCGACAGCATCGAGACCGGAGTCATCGCTATCGATTCGCCACGTCTCGCCCTCATAGTCCGCTTCGTTGGCAAGCCGGTTGCTTGCGTGTTGCACGCCGGATTCAGCGAGCCATGCTGCTTGCTGCTGGTACTCCAACCGGCGAGCATGTTTGCTCTGCGACACTAGAGATCTCGCGATTGCGGCACCAAACATCGTGATGACGAGCAACCCGATCAGGACGATAGGCAACACGACTCCGCGACGCCGTCGCTTTATTCTCGTGACAGATCTCATGGTTGCTCGCCCTCCACATCGGTCGATGCGACCGGGACGAGCCCCACAGCCGCCTTGATTTCGTGCTCGCGAGCAAAGCTGCGTCGGACATCTCGCAACTGAATCCCCAAGAGAACGATCTGCCTCTCGTTTCGTTCTGCGATTCTCCAGCCAACCGCTCCGGACGGCATGTAGAAGACTTCGCGATGCTCGGTCGTATCGCCGACGAGCGCCGCTCGCTCGATGCCTTCAGCGACACTGCGGTATCGAACTCTTTGCGTTTCGGAGGAGACTAGCATCAGGGCTGGGCCGTTGTCGGATTCTTCCACCGAAGCCACGAGAGCTTCATGCGCATCCGAGCGCAGACGCTGCGCGAGGTGGTCAACGGCGTTCGCATTCTCGAATCCGTTGCTCAATCGCTGTTCTGCCTCGTACATCGAGTGCAACGCCAGCGCGACCGTTGCCCAGACAGCGCCGAGCGGTATCAGCGTCGCTAGCACTTCGGCGAGCGTGAATCCTTGACAACGTCGCTTCATGATTGGGGCTCCTTCTGCCGATAACGCCACGCTCCCAGTCGCACTGGGCGACTGAGTCCTTTTTGAACGTCTCCCCACGTGACTTCGATCATGAGTCGCATCGCACGCTCGTCGCCCTCCAGTAAATCGACTGACACTTTCGCGTCTGGGTTCGGCAACCGTGTCTTCGCACTTCGGATAGTTCCAACGAGCGACTGCGATCCTCGGCAAGCTCCTGCCACGACAGGAGCATCACCTCTTCCATCAAGTTGCCTGCCTCGCGGCGGCCGAGCGACGCTCGATGTCTCTTTTTTGCTTCGAGACGACAACCATCACTTCGGCTGCTCCCGCGACTACCATGGTCGCCAGCAGGATCGCGATGATCGCTTCGTGTATGATCGCCCCACGTCGTGCGGCGCGATGTCTTTTGTGACGTCTCATGCTAAACCACCAATCAAGTTGATGAGGGGCATCATGATTGCCAAGGCAATGAACAGCACGACGCCTCCCATCAGAACCAACGACAATGGCAGAGCGATCGTCAGCCAGGCGCGAATGCGATAGACGGAGCGGCGTATTCCGCTCTCGGCCGTTTCTTCCAAGGCCCACGGTAAGTTGCCAGCGCGAGCAGCGGACTTGAACAACACGTTTTCGGCCTTTCTGATCAAACCTGCTTGCCGCAAGCTCTCGGCCCAATCAGCTCCACGATCAATCCGGCTTGACGCATACTCTAGCCGCGAACGGACGTGAGGCTGGGGATAACGCACAGCGAGCGTCCGCATGACCTCCGAGATCGGCCGACCTTGCCGAATCGCCATCGCCAGCCACCGCAACACCGAGGCACAATCGGCTGACCACCAAAGCCGATTGACGACCGGCAGACTTCGTGGTGCTAACCCCATGTGCCACAAGAGTCCCACGAACACCGCAACGATCCAAAGCAACGCCAGCGGGATCATCAGGAACCAGCCGTGCCCCATTGCCGTGACGATGCTGGCGAGCCACTGCGTTGCCAGCGGTTCGTCGATCTCAAACTCTTCGAGCATCAAGTTGAAGACGGGAACGATATTAAGCGTAATGAAGGCGATGACGGTGCAACTAAAAAGCAACAGGAAGGCGACGTAGAAGAGTCGCTCCAGCGCCGATCTGAGCGTCGCATCGCTTTCATCCACCTGACTTGTCGCTTGCCGAAGCGCTTGCCCGAGACTGTCGGTTTCTTCGCCTAGGTCTGCGGCGAGAAGAGCCGCGTCCGGCATGTGATTTCGCGAACGCTTCAACGCCAAAGCCAAGGGAACTCCCGCTTCCAAGTAATCGGCCAACAAGCTTGCCTTCTGGCCGACTCGGTCCCGACGTTCTTCACCGAACGCGTGCGCTGCCGATTCGAGCGGAATTCCTCGTTCGGCAGCGACGGTCAAGACCCACAGGAGCGACTGTTGCTCCGACGCAAAATACCGCAGGACGGAGGTCACCATGACAACGAGCGTTGCGATCCAAAGCAAGATCGCTAGCACATGCGTCATGGCCGCCATTGCGATCAGTAAACCACCAGCTACGGTAAGCCAGCCTACAATGAGAAGGATGCTTCGAAGAGGGGCTTCTCGCCACGCAAGCATCTGCCGTCGCGACGCGAACCACAGCATCGCCATGCCCGCCAGGACAATCGCAATCGATATTACGGCGGCAAGAGTTGTTTCGAGCATGAACGTTAACTCAGTCCTGAAATCAGACTGACCATGGGTGAGAAAAGAGCTACGACGATCATCGCGACGCCAGCGGCAATTGCGATGAACAGGATCGGAGGCAGAATCGAGTGCAACATGACAGCTCGAATTCGCGCGCGTCGATCGAACAACTCCTTGCCTGTCAAAAACGCTTCGTCCAACAGATCGACCTTCTCGCCCCAACGGATCAACGGAACCAATGACACAGGAATCTGTCTGCTAGAGGCGAGAAGCTCGGAAAGTGTCTGTCCATCTGCACTTTCTTTGGCCAGTGTCGCAGAGAGCTGGCCAACGTAGCCGTTATCAACGCCGTTGGCTGACAATCGCAGTGCATCAGGCAGTGCGATCCGGTGTTTGAGCAACACACTCAGTAGGCTGCACCATTCCGCGAGACCAGTCCTGTAGGAAAGTGGCCCCACGATTGGCAAGTTCGCCTTCACCCGAAGCCAGCGGACTCGACCAAGGAGGGACCGCAAGATCGCAACCGCGATCAGTAAGATGACGACGCCCAATGCTGCCAAAGATGCACCGTAATCTCGCCACCAAAACAGTAGCCGCGTTGACAAAGGCAGCATCAGGCCGAATTCCTCGAACATCTGCTGGTACGGGCTGGAGATGACAAATACCATCGACCCCAAAATAAGCACAGCCAGGGATCCGACGAACGCCGGGTAGGCGAATCCTCTCGCGACCACTTGACGAAGCGCGAGGGCATGTCGTTGATGTTCCAGCAGTTCCGTCAAGGCTGAGCCGAGCCTTCCGGTTCGCGAAGCAGCCACCACCAAGCCACCCACTTACTTAGGAAACAGTCCTGGCGAGCTATCGACAACCGCTTCGAGTGTCTGGCCTTGTTCGATCCGATCGGCGATTTGTTGCAGCGAAGCTTCGACGCGTCGATGACCGCATTCAGCGGCCGCAGCTCGAAGTCCGGCGGCGAGCGGCAGTCGCGAGCTTCCGACCTGAGCGAGTTGGCCAGCAAGTTCTTCCGCCTCCGACGGCGCCAATGGTGCCAGCTCGTCGCTTACTTCGACTAACTCGCGGGCCTTGATTCCGCTGCGTTCAAGTTCTGCTCGCGCTTCCACAAGCGAAGCCGCTTCGATCTCGCCTTCGCGAGAAGAATCGTCTTGATCGACGGCGATATAGCGAAACTTAGCCACGGAGCGGGTTTCCGAGTTCAAGGAAGAGCGTGACGAGTGGCAAGAAGACGGCGAGGGCTTGGAGCAACGTGACCGTGCCGCCAACGCAGACGGTAATAGCGATCGGCAAGTACGTCATCACCCGATGTGCTGATAGCAAAGCTCGGTCGCGATACCGATCGGCCATTTCACGAAAAGTTTGACTTAACGTCTCCGATTCGCCGCCAACCGACATCAACCAACCAAGTAGCGGCGGGAACGCAGCGAGCGCGGGATCGTCCACCGTAATCGTCTCACCAATTTCCAAGCGGCGTGATAGCTCGACGGCCGCGCGCGAAAGGCGTGCGTCTCCACTTGCATCGGCGGCCAGCACAAGTGCCTCGTGCAGCGGCGCGTGGTGTTGAAGCAAGAGCGCAAGGTCCTCGGCGAACGTGGCGATGCGGCTATCACGTAATACGCCAGCCTTGCGGGAACGGTAATCGAAAGCAGTCGTTGGCACATTGCTGTCAGGCCGCAAGAGCCGCCTTGCGAAATGCTGGCAGCCGAACGCGCCGGCGATAACAACCACCGCGGGCACAAGAAAGGCCCACCAAATTGCACCGTTTCCAACCCACACGAGAAATGCGAGAAACGGTTCCGACCTCCAGGTCAAGTCCTCGTACGCAGCTAGTGTCACCGGTGCGAGATGTAGGACGAGAAACAAGAAGGAAGCATAAGCAATCGCGAGGATAATCCCTGGATAGAGTAACGCAAGCCCGACAGCCCGCCGAACCTCGGCCACCCGACGGCCAGTTGTTGCCATCGATTCGAGCGCTGCGGAGAGTTTGCCCGATCGCAAACCTGCTTGAACAATGGTTCCCTAGAGTTTTGGAAAACGATCTTCGTTGTTGGCTAAGATCTGCGAGAGCCCCTCACCCGCTGCAAGCCGTTCAGCGAGGAAGCTTGCAAGTCGCCCGAGCCGACCTGGCATCTTCGAGCCAAGTTCCGTCAGTCCTTGTTCGAGTGGAACGCCCGCACGCACCAACGCCGCCATCTCATCGTTGAGAGCGCTCAGTTGCTCAAGTTGAACGGATTCGGACGCAGCGCTCACGCTTACGAACTCCATACTCAAAAACACGCGCCGGCACATACACGTACGCCAATCGTACGAATACGTGGCAAGGCCCGGTCGCGTGTTTGTTAACTGTTCCTAAGAACCCTAACGCCGCAAGAACGCTGGGCGCGCGCGGAAATCGGGAGAAATGCAGACGAGCTCGGGACAAGCATCTAGGCTAGAACGTAGGCCGGAACAAGTCTTCGCAGTTCCGGCATGAGCCAATCGTCACACCGATGCCGGAACTGTGCAAAGCCTTGTTCCGGCCTACTAGCACCAAATGGAATTCGTGCGAATTTGTATAAACTTTGAAATCGAACGCTTTTGTCCCCTCCGAGCAAGCTCGGAGGGGACGAAGTCGTAGAAAGCGTAAAACTTCAATGTGAACGCAGATTCCGTTTGGTGCTAGTTGTCAACTGCCGCTTGCCTTACACCGCAGACCGCATCGTGGCAGCCGTTTGGGCGCGGGCGAGGTCGCTGGCGGCGTTGCGGAAGCGCCAGAAGAAGCTCCAGGCTAACCAACCGATATAGGCGTTCGCGCAAAGCGATGCGAATAGTGCCAACATCGTGACGACGAGTGGTGTTCGGAGTCCCTCGTCGAAAGCGATGTTCTCTGTCTGTTGTAATTGCGGCTGGGTTGAAGGAGTAATCGCAGCGTACCCCGGCAGCGCTTGTCTCGCGAGGAAATCCTGCTGTTGCTTCTCGAGCTTCTCCTGTTGCCGGTCGAGCCGTTCGAGCAGTAGTTTTGTTACTTCGTCGTTTGACGCTTGCTGAGCCTGGTTGCCTTGATACATCGACGGATTTGAATTCGTTGCTGGTGGCCGAGCTGCTTCCTTGCGCGACGCATACCGATCATCATGGTAGCGGTCGTCCTCGTAGCGATACTGCGGCTGGCGCGAGCCGGGAACCGGAATCATATCGTCGCGAAGCCGGCTGTTTCGATCATCGACAAGCGAGTCTTGTTGCCGCCTGTAGGTGCTGGGTGGTTCCGGGCCATACACTGACGTGTTGCTGGGCCCGCTTGGTGTTTCTTCTCGCCAACCCCGGTCGGATCCATAAGTTCGCTGGGTGTTGGGACTGGCCGCGTCGGCCACGCTGGCTCGGGCTGCGCTGTTGTCGCTGCCGAATCGCGACTCGTTACTTGGCTGCGTAACGGAGTTTGCTGCCGGTCGAACGGCCCCGTCGGGACTTTGAGTTCGCGGGGGTGGAGTCTGAAGACCGACCGGCAGCTCGCGCGGAAGTTCGTTATTCCCTGGGAAGAACCAGACGTAATGGATTTCGGGAACATCCGGATGGACTTCGCACTCGATCGGAATACCTTGGGCGAGTGTTTCTAGACGTTCAGGCAGCACCTGGACGAAGTAATCGATCTCGCGAGGATTTTCGGAGCTTGGTCGCCATCCGTACTGAACTTCGTTGGCCACAGCGTGGGGAGCACGTTCGACTTGCGCCTTCGGTCCCATGGCAATTCGGAACCTGCGAATTCCCCGATCGTCTAGTTCGACGGGGCTTCTGACCGCTTCACCGTCGCGCAGTTTCTGAAGCACCACGCTCTCGATGCGAACCGTGTAAACGAGTTGGCTGTTGGGGCCGGATTCCCAACCAACGTCCACTCCAACTGTTGCCAAAGCGAGTAGCAGGCTGACTCCGTTCATACCGCTGGATCCTTAATAGATGCGATGAGTCCTTTCACGCGCCTGATAATGTAAGCCGAACCGCCTTTGGCGTAAAGAGAAGTTGAACGGCAGCGTTTCGCGGCGAAGTCCGTCACCCGGCCGGCGCTCCATCGCCATCAATTCGCCATGCAGAATGTTCAGCAATGTCTGCAGAAACACCACGACCATCGGGCCAACAAGGATGCCAATGGGCCCCAAGGCTTGAACGCCACCCAAGACGCTGAGCAATGCTAGCAATGGATGCAGGTTTGACTGGCCGTGCAAAACGAGTGGCTTAATAACATTGTCTGCCATCGAGATCACGGCAGTGCCGTAAACGGCCAACAGAATCGCGGCCAGTTGGTGCGACGAACCATCAGGTGACTCGTGAAAGAAAAGCCAGAGAGACACCGGCGCCCAGACGGAGGCAGCTCCAACAAACGGAACCAGCGCGAGCACGGTGGTGAGTAAGGTGAGGGAAAAGACAAAGCTGAACTCCTCCAATGACAGGCTGATCAGCCAAAACGCGAAGCCCGCCAACAGACCTTGAGCAATCGCCGACAGCAGGGTGGCAAGTACAACAGCCCGGCTGATACGATCGAACTCAGTGACGAGTTCTCTCTCGTGTGAATCGTCGAGTGGTGACAGACGCATTAGAGTTTGGACCATCTTGGGTCCGTCAGCAAGGAAGAAATAGAGCGCGATCACGGTTATCGCGACTGTGATCATCAAGTTGCCAAGCAAGGCTCCAGTCTTTCCGCCAACGGAACGCAGGAAGCCAGGTGCAATTGCCGAAAGCTGTCCCGTCAAGCTGCGAATCTCTTGGTCTGTGGGGTTCAACAATTCTGCCAGCCAGACACTCAGTGTGTTGCCAAAGACGGCAACTTTGAACACTTGAAACTGGTCGGCGGCGGCGTCCAGAAGTGTTTGGTAAGTCAGAGACCCCGGCTTCGTGTCGGGATCGTTGAGAGCACCATTGAGGGCGATTCCTACGGGGACTAGGAGCTCCACCTGACTGGAGTCTTGCGTGTCCTGGACATGAGATCCGAGATCGTCCAGTGCTTTGAGCAGCTTCTCGAGTGCATCGGCATCGCCTTCATATGTGCTCCCACTTGAGCTGCTTCGCGCAAGCTGGCCAAGGACGATTCGATGTATCGTATGGCCCGTAAGTAAGCTTTTTCGAGCGTCCATCGCGGCTGTCCCTTGGAGTTGCGTCCGGCGAGGTTCTCAAGCGACTGACGAAACTCGCTCAGGCTTGTCTGCAGTGTCGATTGAGCGGCTTGTTTGATTTCTGGCGTACCGGTGTCCGTGGTGGTGGACGAGGTCAGCTCCCATAGGGTCAGTGCAATGATTAACGAAGCCGGTCCGAGGACGACCACGACTGCACTCGCAGTGGTCAGGGCCGCCGCAACGCGCACGCGGCCTTTCAGTTTGTCAACGAACCAGCGATGCCAAGGTCGGAAGATAACGACTAGCAACGCCGCGAGGAACATCGGCAGGAGAAAATCGGAAATCACCCGGTAGAAGAGAAAGCCGATAACGGCGATCACGCCAACGAGTACGACGAACGAAACCACGCGAGTCATCGATGATTACCTCGAAGGAAGCAGACACGTAAAGGAGAAATGCGGCGGCATCGTAAGACTCAAAGCAGAAGTCGCCAAGACTTCCGTGTATCAACGGCCGGCAAACGGTTCCCCGCAGACTAAACGTTGAATGGCGTGGACTTAAGCTGTACCGCGGCTCCACCGACCCCGCGTCGGTGGACCGGAGACTGGCTGGCTACCTCGAACCCGGTACGAAACCTCGCCTCCCTTTCTTCCGGCATCGGCTCGCGAAAGGCGAGCCGATGCCGGAAGAAAGGGAGAAGTCATCGTGTCGTGCTGCTGTTGTAGCTGATCAGTCTTGGGTCCACCGGCGCGGGGTCGGTGGAGCCCTCCAGGCAGGCAACATCTCTTAAGGCTACGCCATCCGACTCAACGACATCGGTGGTTCGTATTGTCGGCAGCAGCCACAACGTCCACAATACGCCGTTCGCTCGCGCGAGCCTTGATCTTGGCAACAGACGGAGCCTTTTGTGACGTCGGACGGTGAACCCACAAAGCGACCAATCGTCTTTTGGATCAAGTTGGCTGTCCGCGCCATCATTATCGCACTCGTCGTGTGGGGGATTTGGCGCACAGTTGCCAACGCGAAAGGTGAGTTTGCAGACGCTGGCTTTCAATGGACATCGCTGCGATTCAGTTGGCTGTTTCTGGCGATGGTCTTCTACATCGTCGGCATGTTCCCGTCGTGCATCTTCTGGTGGCGAGTCTTGCAAGCGATGGGACAAAGGCCAACGTTGCTCGAGACGCTGCGCGCCTTCTACATCGGGCATCTTGGTAAGTATGCCCCCGGCAAAGCATTCGTCGTCGTCATCCGCACGGCGTTGATTCGCAGCAGCCGCGTCAACACGACCGTTGCTGTCGCGAGTGTGTTTGTCGAAACGTTGACGATGATGGCCGTTGGGGCCGTGGTTGCAGCCATCATCCTTGGCACTCTGTTCCGCGGGCAGGTTTGGTTTTTGGGCATGGCGGTCTTCCTTGCCATCTGTGCCGGCGTGCCGACTCTGCCGCCGTTGTTCCGTCGAGCGCTTCGCATTCTGCAAGTCCATCGAGCCAACCCGGACATCGACAAGGCGATCGATGGCCTCGACGCTCGCGTGATGGGAGTGGGGTGGATTACGATCTCGATTGGCTGGTGCTTCTTTGGCTTGAGCATGTGGGCAACGATGAAGTCCCTGCCGCCCGAGATGGCTCAAGCCGGACTAGAGCAGTTTCCGCTGCTCACGGCATCGGTCGCGCTCGCGATGGTTGCCGGTTTCTTGTCGTTACTGCCTGGTGGCATCGGCGTCCGCGAACTGGTGGTAATTCCATTGCTGAGCCCCGTGTTCGGACAAGTTGCCGCGATTCTTTCTGCTGTCCTTCTGCGAATCGCTTGGATGGCGGCGGAAGTAGTAGTCTCGATCGTGCTCTATTTAGCGTCACCCAGCCCAGAGCAGAGCGAGAGCCACATCGGGCGTCCGTGATGCCGCCTTCTTCGGGCTCCCAAGTAATCGGGCAGCGCCACTGTGAGTCGTGCAGGTGCAAGTTCATGCGAGTCTTCGTTTAACCGCAAGCCGGAGGCGTGCGCTTGACGCGAGGACGCGGACGCCTCCGATACTATGAAAGAGCGAGCAAGAAAGTAAAACGGTTCTCCTGTGAATGCGGCGTAGCAAAAGATGCTCGCCAATGTTGTTCCGCTGCCAAAGGCAGCTTCATACAGGAGAACCGCAAGGATGTTCTA
>PBSM01000344.1 GCA_002726245.1 Planctomycetaceae bacterium
CCTGTCAGCTTGGCATAATTTGGCAGAATACCCTTGTTTTGAAGGGCTTGGCGCAAATCTCATGCCAAAACGCAGGGAGTCAAATGGGAAATGCGGGCTTACGATGTCGTGGCCATCGCGCGGCGGTTGACAGCTTGTCAACTGAAGTCACCAGGATGTTGACAGCGTCCTGTTCGGATCGAGCAGTTGCAGCACTTCGCGTGGCGGGCTGTCGGCGCGATCTCGACATCGCTGCAATTCAAGATGGTTTGGTGGAGCCAGCACCCAATCGGCTGACGCCGCTCGGCGGATCGTGCTCGACAAGGAGCGGATTAGCTATTCCGAGCCGAGCAAATTGGTTGCCTATCCGTTGTGCAGGCATCGCAGCTCCGACTATATTCCAGCCTTGGAATCTAGCGATGCCCCGACCGATTGCCCCGGAGACAGACTGTGCGAATTCAAAGCATCCTGATTATCTACTTAGCAGGTTTGTTTCTGTGCGTTCCAATCGTTCGAGCCGAGTCGGACGAGAAACCGAGCGAGCTGCGATGGCGCAAGCATACGATCAACGATCGCTCGCCCTTCGAGGCTGCTGGTGCTGCTGACTTTAATGGCGATGGATTGCTCGATGTCTTCAGCGGCGACTCTTGGTACGAGGCTCCGAAGTGGACGCGGCACAAGGTGCGCACCGTGGCGGCGGGTACGAATCCACATTACTACGAGGACTTTGCCGATTTGCCGCTCGACGTGAACGGCGACGGGAATATCGATATCGTCACGTGCGCGTACTTCAGCAGGCGCATCGGCTGGATCGAGCATCCAGGTGAGCCGACGAAGCCTTGGATCGAGCACAAGATCGATACGCCTAGTTCCATGGAAACCGGACAACTTGTCGATCTGAACGGCGACGGACAGCTCGACTTCTTGCCGAACATCGGAGGTCAGGTCGCGTGGTACGAGTTGACCGCAAAGCGGCCGAAGGTGACGTGGAAAAAGCATGATCTCGGCCGAGAGGGCGCGGGACACGGCATCGGTGTCGGCGATGTGAACCGCGACGGCAAGACGGACATTATCACTCCGAAAGGTTGGTACGAGCAGCCGGTCGAGCCGAACAACAAGTGGCAATTTCACGCCGAGTTTGAACTAGGTGCCGCGAGCATCTTGATCATCGGACGAGACTTTGATGGCGACGGAGATACGGACATTCTCTGGGGTATGGGACATGACTTTGGACTCTTTTGGCTCCGTCAGTCGATCAGTGCCGACGGCAAACGCGAATGGACTCGCGATCGTGTCGATACGACTTTCTCGCAAGTTCACACGCTTCATCTCGCCGACCTCGACGGAGACTCGCGGCCGGAGGTCGTCACGGGAAAACGCGTCTACGCACATGAGACTGAGGCTGGTGCGACCGAGGCGCCGTGCGTTTATAGCTTTCACTTCGATCGGGAGGAATCGCGTTGGATCAAGCAAGTGATCTACGAGGGAAAGCCGGCTGAGAATGCTCCGGAGGCCGCGAAGGATCGTTGGGCGCTGAAGGACTTTGAGCGCGGCAGCGCTGGCACTGGCCTACAGATGGACGCCCGCGATATGGATGGAGACGGCGATATCGACTTGGTCTGCCCGGGCAAGTCAGGGCTGTATTGGTTCGAGAACCTGCGTATCTCGCAATAGAAACTAGGAGGTCACAATGCGTTGCTCACGACGGGAATTCTTAGCCGGGGCAGCAGGCGCTTTGCCGCTCGCCAACTTGGCCTTCTCTGCGGAAGGACGACGTCCGAAGATCGCAGCACTAACGACGATCTATCACAAGTATTCGCACTCGCAGCACATCGTCGATCGCTTCTTGGAAGGGTATGGCTGGGAAGGGCGTCACCACCGCCCGGCCATGGACGTCGTCTCTCTTTATGTCGAACAGGTCGGAGATAACGACCTGAGTCGCGAGCGGGGCAAACGCTATCCACAAATGAAACTGTGCTCGTCCGTCGCCGAGGCGCTGACGCTCCGCGGAGACAAGCTGGCGGTGGACGGCGTGTTACTGATCGGCGAGCACGGGAACTACCCCGACAACGAGAAAGGGCAGAGACTCTACCCTCGCTACGAGTACTTTCAGCAAGTCATCGACGTGTATCGCCAAAGTGGACGCACCGCGCCGCTGTTCAACGACAAGCATCTGTCGTGGAATTGGGAATGGGCCAAGAAGATGGTGGAGACGTCCCGCGAAATGGACTTTGGTTTCATGGCCGGATCATCACTGCCGGTCGCCCGTCGCTTGCCGTCGGTCGATCTCCCTTGGGGTGCCGATGTCGAAGAAGCCATCGGAGTGTGGGCTGGCGGTATCGACGGCGGAGACATCCATGTGATCGAAGCGATGCAATCGATCGTCGAACGACGTAAAGACGGCGAGACCGGTATCCGAGCTGTCGAGGCTCTGCGAGGCGAGCGATTTTGGCAGGCGTTGGAGTCTGGGTCGTGGGAGGGCGGCGGATGGGATCGAAAACTGCTCGAAGCCGCGCTGTCTCGCAGCAACACCCTCAACCTCGTTCGCCCCAATTACGGTGTCGTCTTTCCGACGACGCGCGATATGCGCCGCATGGCCCCAAACTCGTACGCCTACCGCTTCGAGTACACCGACGGGTTGAAAGCGACGATTGTGCAGTTCCAAGGTCGCCCCGATCAGAAGGACGAAGGCGTCGTCGGCGATTGTACGGTTGCGGCAAGACTGAAAGGCGGAGATGTGTTCTCGGTTTTGATCTATCTGCCGTATTACACGATGCGCAACTTCTTTAACCCTCAGGTTCACCACATCGAATCGCTGTTTCTGACGGGCAAGTCGCCGTATCCAGTCGAGCGGACCTTGCTGACAACAGGTATGACTGCCGCGGGCATCGACTCGCTGTTCCAGAAACAGAAGCGACTCGAAACGCCTCATCTGGCAGTCCGATACCAGCCGCTTCGGAACTCGACATTTTGGAGAACATGATTCAGTACGACGCTCTGCAGGTTACTCGTGCGGCTCGCCAGCGCTTACTCTGTGAATTGCAGGGCATACAACATGCAACCATCGTTCAAGATAAAGCGTAATGCGAGCGGTCCGGTGTCTGCCGCTTCTTTCAAAGTGTGTCGCTTGCCATCGGTCTCCCACACAACTCGGTGTCGCAACTTGTCATGTGCGATCAGTCGCGAGCAAGTGCGATCAAAACCTGCCAGTACTTCTCCGCGACGATCGAGCAGTTCGACTTGCAAATCGGCTGCCTGTGCGTCCGCGTTGACTAGCAGAGACGTGCCCGAGAACTCCAGTAAGCGTGTTTCCAGCACGCCTGCTGCACTCGCATTCCTTTGCCGCAGACCAACAAAACGGTCAGCAGGCAACGTCGCCAGGCCAATGCCCGGAGAACCCCAGCTTCCCGAACCGTGCCGCGTGTCGGACGCCGAGTAGTAGATGTACACGAGGTCGTCTTTGACGAACATCGACGTGGTGGGTGCGTGAATTCGGCCTCGGTCCCAGGTGCTGGGGGTTGGCGCGAGGAAGGTGGCACGATCGGCCACCCGCTTCCAGTTTCGTCCATCGCGGCTGACAACCAACTGCGTGTCTTCATCACCCAGACTGTTGTTTCCTTCGATCTTGTCGAGGTGAAGGAGCCAGAGAATCCCGATGAGTTGATCGCCATAGGGCGTAACGGCCAGTCCATACGGCTGCGTCCAGGGATAGCCGTCCTTTTCGTCGGTGGTGAAGATCGATTCCTTTTGCGTCCAGTTCTCAAAGTCTTGGCTGGTACTCAAACCGATGCCCCGCATTACCGCCGGCCAAGCGGGGTCTTTCACCTGATATCGCACATAAGCAAGATACTCGTCCTTCCATCGGACGACGCAGGAACTGGTATCGTTCTTTCCCACCGCGTCTCGCCAATTGCGCGTCTCCCAGCGGATTCCGTCCGGTGAGAATCCGAAAACGGCCCCGCCCACTCCCTTGTAACGCTTGCTCAAATCAGGCTCGTCAGGCGCCGGAAGAACACAAAAGCCATGTCCACCGGGGATGACAATGTTGTGCCGCTTATGCCGACCAAACGTCTTCTGACTGACCAATGGTTTGTCCCAGTGAATGCCATCCTCCGATTCGGCATAGCAAATAAAGTACTCCGCGGTTACGGGTGAGTCCGGGTCGTCGGGAATCCCGTCCTTATGCTCGCCGGCCGTGTACCAGCAGCGGAATTTACCGGACGGTACGTCATAGAGAACTGTTCCATAGGTGGCGATGAGCCGCTTTTCCCAAGGAAGATCCTGAACGATGAGCGGGTTGGCTGGATGCTTGGCGGGCCGCGTGAGTTGTCGCTTCAGGTTTGTGACCTTCGCTACAACACGGTCATCTAAGAACAACTGCGGCTGTTGTGACAACTTGATTGGACCATCGGTCGCCAAATCCTCTGCCCACACCGCCTGCACGGACAGGAGACTTAATCCCAGACACAATAGGCAAACTCGGGTGTGGCGCTTCATTGTTATACGCTGGATCAGGGCGATGAGTAACGACCCATATGGGCCTGACGTTGTTTCGCGATTATAACACGCTGCATCCCTCCGGATTGCCACGCGGCGATCCGCATCGCTCACACCGAGGCACTACAATGAACAGCACAAACCGAATCGATCGCCGGACGCTCTTGACCGCAACGCCTGCACTCAGCGTCGCAATTGCGGGCGTTAGCAGAGCCGCAGAAGAAGAAAACCAACTGCCCAAAGGCATCTTGCGAATTGGTTGTCTGAATGTCAAAGCCTATTCCCACTTAGCGGCAAGCTGGGCATCGATTATCAACCCGAGCGACGACGAGGTCCGGTTGACTGGCATGCGGATCACACACTGCTGGGACATCGATCCGGAAGGCGCGAAGGGCTTTGCGAAATCGTATGGGTGCGAAGCGGTCCCGCACTTTGAGGACATGGTGGGGAAAGTCGATGGCATCATCAACGGTGGTTATTACAACCACGGCTGGAACCACATCCTGCACGAACCGTACCTGAAAGCCGGACTCCCTAACCTGATCAATCGCCCGTTCACCAATTCTCGGGCGAAGGCGGGCAAGATGGTCGAGACCGCGCGCAAGTCGGGTGCGACAATTCTGGTTCCGTCGGCCTTCGAACACAACAACGCGATCGCCGGCGCGAAGGCCTGGGCCACTGGCAAGAAGCTGGCTTCCTACTACGCGACCAACGGGGCGGATGACTATCCCACACACGGCATCCACGGTGTCTACATGGTATTTCGATCGATCGTCGAGTCAGGCAACCCGGTCGTGTCGGTCTCTTACCGAGCGAAGTCGTGGCACCAAGCTCCGGGCATCATGACCTTCGAACATCGAGACCAGGAGGGCCGTCAGTTCTTCGGCACACTCGACCAGACGGGTGGCTGGGGAACGATTCGGATCCGCGCGGACGGCGCGCCGCCAAGGTCTTTCGCGATCGATCCGGGAAATGGATACCCGTACAACAAAACGCAGGTCTGGGCGCCCAGCCTATGGGCGTTTGAACGCATGGCGCGCAATCGACAGATGCCACAGAGCTTCGATCAAATCCTCAACAAGAACAACATCTTCCTCGCCGGTTGGCGGTCGATTATCGAGAACGAAGGCAACCCAGTAAAGCTCGACGACGTGCCGGAGGATTGGGCGACTCCCATTGAGCTACCGAATCGTCCCGGTGACACAACTGCGTCGCTGTTCAAGAGGAGGTTCGGCTAAGTCGTCCTGAGTTGGACAAGCTCTTGACGTACTAACCAACCAGTTCGGCAATCGGCTGTCGCACTTCGTTGCTATCCAGGCCAACGGTCGGTGAATTCATCTGGGCTGAGATTGATGTCGCGGAGGATTCCTCGCAGCGTTCCGATCTTGAGTGTTTCGTTTCCGTGAACGGGAACGGACGTGTGTTGTTGGCCGCGACCGAGGTAGTGATGACTTCCGCGCAGTCAGAGCAACGTGAAACCTTGCCGCTCCAGGAAGCGGACCATCTCTTTGCCGGAGGGACGTGGCAGATTAGGCACGGCCAAGTTCCGCCAGATCCATCTCGACGACTCGCAGCTTGATCGGCGTGTTTAGTCGCTGCAAACCATCGTCCATTCCGAATGTCGCGATGTATCCTCGCAGAGCTTCTTTCAAATCGGCGATGGCCGTGTCCTCGGTCTCCCCTTCACCGTAGGCCGGGATGTCCGGCACACGAGCAGTGAATCCGCCTTCGGTCATATCGGGGATTAGTTCGACCGCCAGTTCGTTGAGTTTCGTCCAACAAATCCCAGCGGAGCGTGGCCGACGCGTCGGCAGAAATGGGCGTGGCTTGTACGCGGCCGGAAGAACGCGTGTTGGCGGCAGTGGGCATGCTGCAAGGCGCGCCAACTCGCTTTGAAGATTGCCGAGATGTTTCTTTCGGCGGCGTGCTGTGCGCGTGCCGGCCTTGGTGCCAACGGCTTGTTTGAGCATCTGCAGAAGACCTTCCCCTCGCTGAAGGGATATTACACGACGCTCCAGGTGGTGACGCTGCTGGCCTACATGGCGCTGTGCCGCATCAAGACGGTGGAGCAGCGGCCGATCGATCAGGGGATGCTCGAAGCGCTGCGTAGCGACATCGTCCCGCGGTTGCTCAAAGAAGTACCGGGGCAACCCAGCCCAGAGGAACTCCAGGCCAATCCGCGCCGCTCTCGTTTCGTGATCATCTTTGACCGCGAAGGGTACAGCCCCGCCTTCTTCAAAGAAATGTGGCAGACGCATCGCATCGCTTGCATCACGTATCACAAGTATCCCAAAGAGGCATGGCATCAGGTGTTCTGAGGCTATTGTATGCCGCTGCTACGCGGCTAAGAAATGCGCAATGTCGAAACCTGCGGCTCGGGTTGGATTGTCTGCCTCGTCGTCACAATGTTCTGTGTTAGTCATCGATCGTTGCGAGGAGCACTTCTTCCATGCCGACAACGGCACCGGTATCAAGAGCGTTCGCGTTCTACTCGTGTTGATGAAGCTTCTCGTGCTCTTCGTCGTCATCGGGTCGGTTGTCGAATCCTCTCTCGGCCGTGAACTCGATGTGATCGACGAACTTCACATTGGCACATTCGTCTATCTCGTCGGTGTGACAGGCGCGTGGTCGGGGATGTAAAAGCGGATGGGGCCGCAGCTTTGACATCGAGGGGCAAACCATCGACGCGGTAGATCAGGAACGCTTTCTCTCGCACTGGTTCGAGTGGGATGCTGGCGTGGAAGTTATCGAGCGTCCCGTGCAGGCCGATGTACTTGGCGGTTGGATGAACGCCGGTCAAGTCAAGCAAACCTGTCAGCTTGATCGCGTCGCCTTTGCGTTTGGGATCGAATTGGCTGACATCAATGATCCGGTTCGAGTCGTCGATCGCTTCCAGATCGGTAAAGCTCAGCTCGACAGATTCTTCAACTTCGCCTTTGACTCGCAGCAGGATATCGTCGCTCATAGCTCTCCACTCAACGCAAAACGGGCGCTGCCGCTTCATACACGACAACGCCCGCATTGTAACGCAAGGAGGGTTGCTCGGGGCATCCAGCCCACTAATCCATCACGAGCAACCCATACTGGCACCACAGTTGTGGCAGAGATAGCAGTTGCCGTTGCGAACCGTGATTGAACCGCAATTGTCGCAGCTCGGGGCATCACTTTGGAACCGGGCGAACTGTGAATCGCGATTCGCGGCCTTCGCCTGGTCGTCAACTTTCATAGCCACGCCGGCTCGGTCGAGCATGTCGAGATCAACGGCTTTTCCGTTACCGGTCTTGGCGTGCCCGTTTGGGGCCGGGGCCACGACCGCGCCGTTGCCGTCGATGGGAGTCTTGGCTTCGGCTGCCGATTCCGCTTCCTTTGTCTCGCCTTCGCTCTTAGCCGGCGTCAAGCCTTTATTGGCCTCGCGGTATCCAGGCAGGAACGTAATGCCGAGCCAACGGAAGATGTAATCGACGACGCTCTTGGCAATACGAATATCGGGATTCGTCGTGTGGCCCATCGGGTCAAATCGCGTGTGCGAGAACTTGTTGACAAGCACCTCCAGCGGCACGCCGTACTGCAGACTCATCGAGACCGCCGTGCCAAAGGCATCCATGATGCCGCCGATCGTGCTGCCTTCTTTGGCCTGAGTGATAAAGACTTCGCCCGGCCGTCCGTCTTCGTACAAGCCAACCGTGATATAGCCTTCGTGGCCAGCCACGTTGAACTTATGCGTAAGCGAATGCCGCGTGTCAGGAAGGCGCTCGCGGCGAGGACGTGCCACGGTCTCATCATCTGCCGCCTTGTCGCCTTCGCTTTTGGTCGATAGAGGCTGACTGAGCTTGGAACCGTCGCGATAGATCGCCAACGCCTTCAAGCCAAGCTTCCAACCCCACGAGTACGCTTCCGCGATGTCAGCGGGAGTCGAATCCGTGGGCATGTTCACCGTCTTCGAGATCGCTCCCGACAGGAACGGCTGAGCAGCCGCCATCATTCGTACGTGAGCACGCCAGCCGATGCTCTGCACGCCATTGGCGGGCTTGAAAGCACAGTCGAAGATTGACAGATGCTCGTCCTTCAGTCCAGGCGCGCCTTCAATCGTATCGTTCTCATCGACGTACTTGATGATCGACTCGATTTGCGGCTCGTCATAGCCAACATTCTTCAAGCCAAGCGGCACCGTCTTGTTGACGATCTTCAGCATGCCACCACCAGCGAGCTGCTTGTACTTCACAAGGGCGATGTCCGGCTCGATGCCAGTCGTATCGCAATCCATCATGAAGCTGATCGTTCCGGTCGGCGCTAGCACGGTCGCCTGAGCATTGCGGAAGCCGTGTTCACGACCTTTCTCGAGCACTTCGTCCCACAACTTGCGAGCCGCTTCTTTCAGGTAGCTCGGGCCGGCTTTATCGATATCCTCAACCGCCTTGCGATGCATCTGCATCACGCGGAGGAACGGCTCGCGATTATTCGCGTAGCCCTCAAACGGGCCAACAGCTCCCGACAACTCGCTGCTCGTCAAGTTCGCGGTTCCGTGCAACAAGGCCGTAATCGAACCGCACACTCCATAAGCCGCATCAGAATCGTAAGCCAAGCCACTCGACATGACCAAGCTGCCGAGATTGGAGTAGCCCAATCCAAGCGGACGATAAAGGTGGCTGTTCTCCGCGATCAAGCCGGTCGGATAGCTTGCGTGATCAACCAGGATCTCTTGAGCAATAAAGTATAAGCGACAAGCCGACGTGAACCGCTCGACGTCAAACGCGCCATCCTTCTGACGGAACTTCATCAAGTTGATGCTCGCCAGGTTGCAAGCCGTGTTGTCGAGGAACATGTACTCGCTGCACGGATTGCTGGCGTTAATGCGTCCCGAATTCGGGCACGTATGCCAACGATTAATCGTCGTGTCGTATTGCACACCAGGATCGCCGCAGTGCCATGCACATTCGGACATCCGATCGAGCAATTCCTTGGCATCGAATTCCGGGCCGTGATCCGTGCCGGTGACCCAACGCGTTTGCCACTTACCACCTCTTTCGACGGTGTTCATGAACTCGTCCGTGACGCGCACCGAAAGATTGGCATTCTGGAAGAGAATTGAGCTGTACGCTTCGCCGTTGAAGTTCGCCTCGTACTTGCCGCTTTCGATCAGCGTGTGGGCCTTTTGCTCTTCCTTCCACTTGCACTCGATGAACTCGAGGATGTCTGGATGCCAGATCTTCAGCGACTGCATCTTGGCAGCCCGGCGGGTCTTTCCACCCGACTTTACAACAGCAGCGATCTGATCGTACACACGCATGAACGACAGCGGGCCGGAAGGCCTTCCACCACCGGAAAGCTTCTCGCGGTGCGAACGAATGGTTGACAGGTCGGTACCGGTGCCGGAGCCGAACTTGAACAACATCGCCTCGCTGGTCGCAAGACGCATGATGTCTTCCATGTTGTCCTGCACACTTTGAATGAAACACGCCGAGCCTTGCGGGAACTCGTACGGATTCTCAGGCATTTCGACCGTGCAGGTCTCTGGATTCCAACGCCAGTTGCACTTGTCGCCGGTCACGCCGTACTGGTGATAGAGACCAACGTTGAACCAGACAGGCGAGTTGAAAGCACCGTGCTGATGCAGGCAAAGCCAAGTCAGATCGCGATAGAAGTTCTCTGCGTCGTCGGCGGACTCGAAGTAGCCGTCTTCCAGACCCCAATCTGTGATCGTCCGCGTAACGCGATGAATCAGTTGGCGAACGCTCTTTTCGCGCTCCGGTGTATCGACCTCGCCGTAGAAGTACTTGCTGACCACCACGTTGGTCGCCAGTTGGCTCCAATCCGCCGGAATCTCGCAGTCCTTCTGCTCGAACAGCAAGCCGCCGCTCTCGTCTTTAATTTGGGCGCTTCGCAACTCCCACTCGACTGTGTCGAAGGGATCCTGAACCGACTCTGGGCAAAACTGCCGCTCCACCTTGATTGGCTGGGCTCCTGCTCGATGATTGGCCTGAGAACTCGTTTCTCGCGATCCGCTCGCTGTAACCGTTGCCATCCGTTGCTTACCTCATGTTTAGTGGCCAGAGGAACATAAGTGGACAATAGTGCACACGACATATATCGGCCATTCATTGACCGAAATCTGGGATATAACGCCGCATCAATGGGCAGAATGCCGAGAAACTCAGGTTAACCCAATATATTGTACCCGCGTCTGACGCAGACACAACATTTGGCGTAATAGAGGGGAAAGTTTACACTTTTCGATTGGTCCGTCAATCACTTCTCGAAAAGTGACGCTAGGTGCCAATGATGCAACGCTTTACGGCGTTCCACTTGGGATGGCTGCAGTGCAACATCTAGTCCCTTGGCGTGCGTTAAGATCTGATGAATAAAGAGGTTACCAAAATCGAGGCGCTGAACCTCGCTTCGCGTTACAGAAAAACACTTTTTTGAGAGTTTTGCATTTGAGCGCAATCTTGTCTGTCGCGCAAGCAAAAGGCTGCGATTTCTCGCAGCCTTTACGTGTTTGTGCTGGACGGACCTTTACGCGCCCTCGATCTTGCTGATCTTGACCCTGGTGTAGAGCTGACGGTGACCGGTCTTACGACGAGAGTTCTTTCGTTTGCGAAGCTTCTGCACGACGAGCTTCTCGCCCTGCTTGGCACCGACGACTTCGGCGCTGACGCTGGCCCCGGCGACTGCCGGAGAGCCGAGTTTCAGGCCATTATCGCCAGAAACCGCGAGAACTTTCTCGAATCTCAGGGCATCGCCCTTCGTGATGTCTCGGTAATCGACGTCCAGTACCTGACCTTCTTCGACTTTGTATTGCCTGCCGCCGTCAACGATGATTGCGTACATGATTCACTTCACCACGAATCTAAGAAGTTTTGGAATCCGTTAATCTAGTGGACGAAAACTGGCTCGTCGAGACCTAATGGAGGCATTTGAGGCCACGATTAAGTACCCAACCTGATTTCGTGTCCTCTCTCGTCGCGACAGTCCAAGTCCAAGTGCTCGGGATATACGTTCTCGCCTCCGAGAATCAGGACGGACATGCCGCCTTCTTCCTCCAGATTTGTGATCTCCCGCCGCTTTCGGTTGTTCAAGTAGGAAGCGACTTCGTCATTGACCTTCACCGTGACCTTCGAGATGTTTGGCTGCTGACCAGCGAGCATGAGCATCCGAATCACTTCGATCGACATGCTCTCGGCCGTTTTCACGACACCGCGAGTATTGCAGCAGGGACAATCCGTGTAGACGCTTCGCTTAAGACTCGGGCGTATTCGCTGGCGAGTCATCTCGATCAAGCCGAATGGGCTCGTCCGCAGGATCTTCGTGCGGGCGCGATCGCGTTTCATCGCATCTCGCAAAGCTCGTTCGACACCGCGGCGATGCTTATCTCGCCGCATGTCAATGAAGTCGTTCACAACGACACCACCTAGATCTCGCAGCCGCAATTGACGAGCGATCTCGCGAGCAGCCTGCATATTCATTTGATAAGCGGTCTCTTCGGCCGAATCGTCAGCTCGGAAGTTACCGCTGTTGACATCAATCGCCACCAGGGCTTCCGTCTGATCGATAACAATCGAGCCTCCGGCGCGCAGCTTGACTTCGCGTTTGTGGATTCCTCCGATCTCGGATTCAAGCTTGTACTTATGAAAGAGTGGCTCTTTGCCTTCGTACAAATGAAGTCGATCAACGAATCGCGGCATGACCAGTTGAAGGAACTCTTTGGCGCGCTCGTAAGCTGCCTCCTGATCAATGTAAATCGAATCAACATCCGAATTGAAGATGTCTCGAATGGTCCGGATGATCATATCGCTTTCTTCGTATACATCAATCGGCGCGGCGGCTGTCTTGATTCGCCGCACGATCACCTTCCATAGACGCAGTAGGTACGCCATGTCGCGCGAGAGTTCTTTGCGAGTCCGATCGACGCCGGCCGTCCGAACGATGAAGCCAAGTCCTTTCGGAGGATTCAGTTCGTACAGGGTGTCTCGGAGTTGCCGTCGAGCGGCGTCGTCTTCGATCTTCCGCGATACTCCCAAACGACCCAGCGCCGGCATCAGCACGAGATAACGGCCAGGAATACTGATGTAAGTCGATAGCGTCGGCCCCTTGGCTCCGATCCCTTCCTTGATGACTTGCACAAGGACTTCATCGCCACGCTTGAAAATGTCTTGAATCGGCGGCTTGAATCGTGGACGGGCCCGGGGACGTTGACGACGGCGGGGACGTCCTCCGTTCGACTTCTCGTCACCTTCTCCCTCGTCGTCCCCGTTCTTCTCGGGATCGTTCCGATCGTCGTCTCCACCCATTTTGTCGGGGTCGAAGCCTCCCTGGCGGAAGTACTGCGGCTCGACATCGCTGATGTGCAAGAAGCCGTTACGGCCGACGCCAAAATCGACGAAAGCCGCTTGGATGCTCGGTTCAAGATTGACGACGCGTCCCTTGTAGATATTGCCTACAAGGTTGTCAGCACTGGCTCGTTCGATATAGAGCTCCTCCAGCAATCCATCTTCCATAATCGCAATCCGGCATTCTTCGGGTTGCGAAACATTAATCAACATTTCTTTTTTCATAGTTTGTTCCATTCATAAATTGTGTGAGTTCACGGTCGCCAAGGCTCGGCTAACTTGGCGCAAGCTCTGGTGCGACCTTTCGTAGTTCTTCGCGCAGATAGGTATCGATCTCGCGGGCGCTATCCATCGCCATGGCACGGCCGGCGATTTCTTCGCATTGCGGGATTGAGACACTGCGGCATATCTTCTTGATTTCGGGGACCGCGCTCGGCGGCACACTGGCACTGCGCAAACCAAGCCCCAGGAGCAGCATGATGTATGCTGGCTCGCCGCCCATCTGGCCGCACACCGACGCCGGAACGCCTGCCTCGCGCGCCCCTGTCAATGATTGATCGATCAGTCGCAACACGGCTGGATCACTTGCTTGATAGCGATCTGCCACCTCGTTGTTGCTCCGATCGACGGCCAAAGCGTATTGAATGAGGTCATTCGTGCCGATGCTGATGAAATCGACTTCTTTGAGAAACCTGTCGAGCATCGTGACGGCAGCCGGAACCTCAACCATCATCCCGACGGCCATGTCGCGGTCGAATTCGACTCCAGCTTCCTCCAAGTCTTCCAACATATCGGCAACCACCATCTTGGCCTGACGAAGGTCGGCGAGAGTGGAGATCAGCGGGAACATTACTTTGACAGTTCCCAACGCGCTGGCCCGCGCGATCGCACGCAGCTGCGTGCGAAACAGCGGCAGGTTTCGCAGCGACAAGCGAATGCTTCGCAAGCCAAGGAATGGGTTCTGTTCGTCCTGTGGCAACTGCCCTAGCTTGTCGGCCCCCAAGTCCAACGTGCGAATGACGACCGGCCGGCCATCCATCTTGCGAATCACTTCCGCGTAGGCGTTGTAATGATCCTCTTCGGTCGGTTCGGACGTGGCTCCTAAGTAAAGGAACTCGGTGCGATACAAACCAATTCCGTCGGCACCGCGGTCGAGACAGACTTTGGCTTCGCGCGGGAATTCGATGTTGGCATTGAGTTGAATATGTTGGCCATCGGTCGTCTCGGCTGGCAGGTCACGTAGCTCTTCCAATCGAACGGCCAGCGAGCGATGTTCTTCGGCTTCGTGCCGATAGCGAGCGATCGTTTCCTCGTCCGGTTGCAGAACGACTCGACCATGATCTCCGTCCACGATCAGGAGATCGCCACCCGAAACGTCGGTCAGGAATTGCCCCATGCCGACGACCGCCGGAATCTCCATGCCTTTGGCGACGATCGCAGTATGTCCACCCGCCCCTCCAATCTCCGTGACAAATCCCAACACGAACCGCGAATCGAGGCTCGCAGTCTCGCTTGGCGTCAGGTTGTGCGCGAGCACGACAACCGGAGAAGTCACGTGACTGAGTTCTTCGCGCCGCTCGCCTAGCAGTTTCGCCAGAAGACTGCGCTCGATGTCGAAGATATCGTGAACCCTCTCCGCAAGATAGTCGCTGTCAAGCTCCTCGAAAACCTTCGCGAACTGCCGAAGAGTGCGGCTGACAGCGTATTCGGGCGAATAGTGCTTGGTGCGGATTAGCCCAACGATTTCCCGATACAAGCTCGGATCGCGCAGCATTTGCACGTGTGCAGAAAAGATCGCTCCATACTGTTCGCCCAGACGATTCGAGACCGCGTCGCGATTGGTCTCGATTTCGGCAGCAACGGCATCGATCGCGTGATCCAGACGCTCTAATTCGTCATCGACGGCGTCGCGCATCACGAACCGTCGAGGGATTCGAAATCCTTCATTATCGACGATTAGGGCTTCACCAATGGCAACGCCAGGCGAAACCGCGATTCCCTGCAATGTACGCATGGGGACGTCGGCAGCGACCGTGCAAGACCTGCTTTAGGTCAACGGATGATCATCGGTTCTCTCTGCTTGATCATGTTTACGATTCGCTCGCCGTCTCGTTGTTCTGTTGTGTGCAGAGCCGCGATCGCCGCAGGCACGCTAGTGCCGGGCAATCGGCGTCATCCGCTGGTTTGTGACTCTTGTTCTTGCGCCTCGTCGCCGTTCTCACCGAAGCCCTTGGCGAACTGCTCTTCCAGAGCTTCCAAGGCGTCATCAGCGTCCCGGCCCGTGGCACGGAGGGTCAGTTGGATGCCTTGCTCGGCTCCCAACGTGAGGATTGCCAGGATACTTTTCCCGTCAACCGCTTCCCCATCTCTAATGATCTCGATATCGCAGTCGTATTGACTTGTTAGGTTCACGAGCGCATGCGCAGGCCGTGCATGCAACCCTTGCGAGTTGTTCACGGTTACGACTCTGGTAAGAGAGTTCTCTGCCATGCTCGAACCAATCTCAGCCCAAAGGCCTGTACCCGCTGAAGCGCCGCCGCGAGACGTTGCGGCAGGCGGCACGCGCGTTCCGTTCGCACCAGCCGTCAGGACACGAACTGGTTGTTATCGGCCTCTTCCAAGAGTTGCTGAATGTCGTCAGCGTTCTTGGATTGTTTGAGGAACCTGCAGAAGGTGTCGTCTCGCAATTGACGCGAGATATTCTCCAAAGCACGCAGGTGATCGCCGGGGCGATCGGGTGGCGAGACAAGCAAGAAGAGAAGCTGTACCTTCTCACCATCCAAGCTGTTGAAATCGACTCCTTCGACGCTGACTCCAACCGTGCCAACCAATTGATCGACACTGGGGTGTTTCGTGTGTGGCACGGCAATACCTCGGCCGATCCCGGTACTGCCAAGCTCTTCACGCTTCATAATCGCCTTGACGATATTGTCGCGTTCTTCTTCTTTGATCGCGTCAGCATCGACCAAAGCTTCGACTAACTCTGAGATGACACCTTCCTTGTCTTCAGCCGTCAGCTCCGCCTTGATGGCTTTCACATTCATAAAGTCCGAGAATTTCATACGCCTTTTCCTCTGTACTGTAGGGCACCGTCCAGTCGTCAGACCGAACACTCACTCGGCCCACGTCTTTGGCGGCAGGCCAATTGGCGGGCATCTACTGATCAACTTCGTCCTCGGCGGGCGCTTCGATTTGCTTTCGTTTGGCCTGCCGGTGCCCTTCCTGAATCTTCTCTTTGTGCTTCTTTAGCTGCTGCTCTAACTTTCGGATCGTGCCATCGAGCGCCGCCATCAACTCGCCCGTATCGGTCGCCACGAAGCCGTCCGTGTGTTCGGCAGAAACTCGAACCTCGACGGCCGGAGTCTCGCGGTGATCCAAATCCACCGTCACGTCAATCGCAGTAATTCGATCAAAAAAGCGGCGGAGTTTATCGACTTTCTCAGTAACTCGTTCTTGAGTTGCCGGACTCAGATGACCATGTCTGGCCGAGATATTAACCTGCACTCAGCTATCTCCTTGCCCTCAATTCCGAGTCGGAGTCGTGTTGAAATGAACGAAGCCAACTCGGGAAACTCACATTCTAGTGGGGGGCGATCACCGCGACAAACGACAAATAGCGACGAAGTCACCACCCGTTGTCCTAGTCTACCCATTCTGTAAGTCGCGGAAAGGGGCAGGTTTTGGAGTAGTGGTACGGTTTGTGGCTTATCGCTTCGCGAAAATGCGTTCGTTCGGGGAGCGAACGGCCACGTACGGCGATACGAGTCCCGTGGAAAGGCCGAAACTCGCCATCTAGCGGGAGATCGGCTCTCTGGGCGGCAGAGCAGATGGTGGCATTTCGTACACGATCAGGCCATCGTCGCGATTCCGCTGCCATTTCATGACCTTGCTTTTCTCGAGCTTTGGATCGCGCTCAGGATGAAATGTCTGTGTTTTCCCGGTGATCCGCCGAAGGTTTTCGTACGCCAGTACCCGAATGCTCATTCGACCGTGTTCCAGATCCGCTACCAATTCTGCTGCACCACCTTCAGCCAACTGCTCTGGCGAGTAGCCTTGTAGAAGCCGCTGCACGGTGCTCGCCTGCTCACCGCTCAGCTTCTCGACACTCCGTTCGACCTTCGCCGCAGCCTGCGGGGATCGAGCCATTGCCGCTCGCAGCGCATCGACTTGCCGTGCCCAATAAGAATGCTGGCTCTCGTCGTTGAGGGCCTCGAGTGACGGGTCGAAGATATCAAGCGTGCAGAGCGATTGGCTCGCTAGTGCTCGGACTTCTACACGCCTGAACTCGGTTCGCTCCATCAGCGAAAGGCTCAACGGCCGGTCCGGGGTGAGATACCGCAGCAACTCCGCCGACGATTGCCGATCGATATCGGTCAAGTTGCTCCCATCCAACCACTTCGGGAACTGGCCGCCCTCGTACAACGCCGCCGCGTCGTCAGCGACGAACGCTAACACCTCACCGGCATTAATCTCTAAGGGATCCCGATCGGCTTCTTCCCAGCCAATCTTGCCGCTCAACGCGTAAACCTGCACCACGCGTGAAGCTGGGTGCGCTTTGGGGTCGCTCCCCGGCGCGAGGTAGTTCCTGACTTCTACGGCGACAATCGACTGCTCGTCCGCGAAGCGAAGCGTCGCACGCCTCCCGGCGAGAGTCAGGTTCGTAATCACGTGCGGGTCGCCAACAGGAATCAGGAGCAGCCGCCCTGTCTCGATCGAAATCTCCGTCTCGGATATTTCCTTCGGAGCCCCCAACTCGATCACCGACTCACCTGCGACGGTCACCTTTAAGGCCGGAGACAGCAACAGTTGCGGGCGATAAGTTGGCGGCACCACCACGCGATCACCCGACCGCAGCGTCGCGTCAGGCAGAAGCCGATACCACGCGTTCTCTTCAGCATTGAAGCTCGCCACGACTTGGGCTTCCGAGATGTACCGACCAACTGGCATCGCCTCCTTGGCAACTTCAGCCGGCACTTCGGCGGACTCAACAGGCTCGCTGCCCGGTGTCGTCGGCGTTTCCTCGGCGGGAGTCGGCGTGCTCGCGACGTCGTCGGCTCCGCTGGTTGCGGCTGCAGGGTCGCTGGAGGGTAACTCGGTGGCCGGAACGGGCACGACATCGGTCCCGGTCGATCCGATCGCCTCACCCGACTGTTCGCCAGCGTCAATCATCGGTTTTTCCTGTTCGGCGACCGGCGAAGCGATAACCGCCGACGGCTCCGACGGGGTTTCCGGCACGAGCACCGGCTCGGACGAAGGAACCGGCGCGGCGTTTGGCTCGAGACTCTCTGGTGCTTGCGCCACCGAAGCTGGCGCGCCACCGAACAGGCTCTTTATCCGATCGACGCCAATTACCTGCAACGCAGCCAACACGATCAGGAAGACTAGGGCAAGTGTGATCGCGAGAGACTTGATGGGCACACCATTTTGCGTCCGTGCGTAACTCGGCGCCGGTGCTTTCACCACGTGCGAACCGTTCCCGCCCGCGGGTGCAGCCACGGCAACCGATCCATTCCCACGGTCGATCTCGTCGAGGCTAGAGAGTCCCCCCGCCCCGGCAACTTCAGCTTGCCCGATGCGGTATACACGTTCACGCAGTTCAGGTGAGACTTCGGCAGGCTCGCAGACGACGGTCAGAATTTGGAGGCTCGACGCGACCTCTGCCAGATGGACATCCGATTCCAAACAAACTTTCTCGAAATCAGGAACGCGTTCGGAGGGAAGCTCGCTCTCGAGATATTCGGCAACGGAGTTCGCGTCCAATCCGATCCCTTTGCCGTCGATCTTGGGAGCGCCTAAACGCAACCGACGTGTCGAATCACGAATTCGATGGACTAAGCCGCTGGCGAAGCTACTCTCCTCAATCTTCTGTTCGAGCTCCTGGGTCTCGCCTGGATCAAGTTGATCATCCAGATAGGCCAGCATCGTTCTTAGCGTCAGTCTCATCGCTCGCTCCAAAGTCGTCGGAAGGCGGAGGTGGGTTGTTGTCAGTAATAGTGGGGCGGAGACGCACAATCCGTACAACCATCTGCGAAAAAGAATCCGAGCACTGACGTAAACTTTGTCTGCTCAAGGAGTAGTGCTGTGCCGTACTTCAGGATTACAGATCGAAATCTGTGGTTGGAGCATCCTGCGCAGGTTCGCTACGGCTGGAAGGCACAGCCACCAATGCCGACGCTTGACTCGCCTCAGCCACTAGAGCCCCGACCGAGATCAGCAGTTGAAGCGAGGCGACAACCAGTGGGTGAGTCGCTAATATCCGGGAGGGCGACGGCTCCATGTCAAGCTGCTCCCGTTGCCACTCATCAGCACGCTCCCAGCCGTGAGCCGTTCTTCGCCAACCGTCTGTTGGCTCGGCATTAGAATCCGCACAAATCGACAGGGCACAACCGATCAGGAACCAAGCAATGAAACAAGCCGCTAAGAGTCTCAATCTGGCCTCTCAAGGAAACAGGAAGGAAGGAGCAGCGCTGTACATAGACGCAAGGGCTGGGCCGCTGCGATTACCAGCGCGTGTCCTGCGCCTAAGTTGCGACGCGACGCCAACTTCGCCCACGCCCGGCACTCGCTGGGTCGCTGATTTGTTGACAAAACGCAACAGGCCAGGTCGCGAAAACTCAACGTCTTCGGCGACGAGTTGGCTTTCTGCACCATCACTCGCCACGCACGGCTTCTTTTTTGCCGAAGGCATCAGCGTGGCGTATGTTTCAAGGGGCGGTCCTTCCAAGCTTCACCGAAATGGACGCGCTCCGATCGTCGCAACTCAAGGGGCAAATGCCGATGACACCCGAAACAAACGAATAACTTCAGAAACTGCTCGCCGGTGCACAGCTCCCCGCGTTGCCTCAAAACGCGATCCGGCTTTTGGAGCTGTCTCAGAACCCCGATAACGGCCCCAGTGAATTCGCCGTGCCGATCGAAGCGGACCCGGGCCTCACGGGACAAGTTCTTCGATTCGTGAACTCTTCGTACTTTGGTTTTTCGCAAGAGATCTCCAGTGTCAAGCTCGCGATCTCGCTTGTCGGCATTCGCGCAATCAAGAACTTTGCGCTCTGGAGCGCGGTGTTCAGCCTGATGCCGAATCCGAAGTGCGGACCATTCGATTTGAAAATCCTCTGGCAAGACTCATTGCGCCGCGCTGTCTTCGCACGTCGCTTTGGCCGATTGCTCGGTCTATCGGAATCCGAAGATTTGTTTGCGGCTGCACTCCTTCAAAACATGGCAATTCCCTTGCTGGCTAAAGAGTTGCCGACTGAATACCAAGACATCTTCCTGCGTCGAGCAGGTGGCCAGTTCCGGCTTTCGGACTTGGAGCAAGAGACTCTCGGCTGGACACATGCGGAGGCAGCCGGCTTCATCGCACGACACTGGCATCTGCCACCCAGTTTCGCCACCTTGATCGAAGCTCATGATGAGCTGACTCACGCGCCGGATCGACTTGGGGAAGCGACGATGGCTCTGTCATCCATGCTTCCGCCGACGATCGATGACGAATGGTTTGAACGAGAGGCGTTCCTCGAAGCTTACATGCAGATTTCACCCACCGGTGCTCCTCCGGCAACTGAATTCTTCAAGGCAGTTGATCAGGAATTCGAAGAGTTCGCACCGGTGCTGAAACTGTCCGTTCCAGCCAAGCCGCTGAGCGAATGGCTGCAGGATGCGACAGCATCTGTCTAGTATCGCCCGTCACTCTGCTCCGTCCTACTGCCAAGATCGTATGAATTGAGGTGCTAGCCAGAGACGTCAAACCCACCGCGTGCCGCGAGTTCTTTGGGCGATCGCGCGAACTGTCATAAGCCCGCATTTCCCATTTGACTCCCTGCGTTTTGGCATGAGATTTGCGCCAAGCCCTTC
>PBSM01000345.1 GCA_002726245.1 Planctomycetaceae bacterium
GCTATACTGCTCGCGGATGACATTGTCGCTTTCCTAACGTGGCGTAACCGCAACCAAAGTAGGACGGACGCCTCGTCCATCTTACAAATGTGCCAATGCTAACCGCGAGCAGTATATCTCGACAGGCCATAAGCAACGCGATACCCTGAGTGGCTGCGATAGGCAGCCGCAATCAACACGCTCACTCGGGGAACCATCAGTGACTCAAATTGGCCACGATTCGAACGCGGACGGTGCGGCGGTGGTCAATATCTATGTCCGGACTAAGCAGGTCTTTTCGACGGAGCTTGAGAACACGCTTTGGTTGGGTCGACAACGTGCTGATGAAGCGCCGCCGTACGCCCGCGTCGCCGATCGCGTGATCATCGCGAAGCTTGAAGAGAGTAGTATCTCGCGCGAGCACATCCACTTGGAGTTGTTGAACGAAGCGCAAGTAAGCATTACCAACCTCAGTCGGGTCAATAAAATCACGGTCGGCACCGACGAGCAAGTGCAGCCCGGGAGTCAAACGAAGGCAGCGATGCCAACTCTGATTACCGTTGGCGACCGAGTCATTCAGCTCGAACCCAAGGCCGCACTCCACGCTCCGGAGTTGCTGGATAGCTTCACTCATCAAACGACCCTACTTGGCGCTCATTCCGAGGCCGCCACTCATCTCCTCGAAGCTTTGTCGATCCGCCGCAGCGAGGACGACACTCAGTATTTGCTTCGCGGGCTACATGCGACCGTTGGGTTCTTTCAACTTGCATCGAATTCAGCCGAGTTCCTCTCGATGGCGGCGCAAGCGATGATCGACGTGGTTGGATTGGAGACGGCCGCGGCACTGATGTGGGATGGAAGGGACTGGCGGACGGAAGCCATTTGTACCCGTCCTGGGAGCCCCACCCCGGAAGAGACCGAATGGGTGCCCAGCCGCAGCATCCTGCAGCGAGTCAGGGACGAACGGAAGACGTTCTGGAAAGTCCCGGATGGTGCCCACGCTGCGAGCTTGATCGATGTCAAAGCGTTAGTCGCCGCGCCAGTTCTCAATCGCAAAGCTGAAGTGATCGGAGCGCTGTACGGCGACCGGCGACGAAGGCCTGGCGGTCGCATCGATCTACAGATCACGGAGGTCGAAGCGATCCTCGTTGAATTGCTCTCGACCAGTGTTGCCGCGGGATTCGCGCGGCTGGAGCACGAGAAGGCAGCGGTCGAGGCGCGCGTGTTGTTCGAGCAGTTCTTTACTCCGGAACTGTCGCGGCAACTCGAAGCGCAGCCGGATCTCTTGCTTGGCAAAGATACCGACGTCAGTTTGCTGTTCTGCGACATTCGCCGCTTTAGCGAAGTGTCGGAGCAACTTGGGGCTCGCTTGACGATCGATTGGATCCAAGATGTGATGGAGACTCTATCGAGTTGTGTTTCGGAATACCATGGAGTCTTGGTCGATACGCTCGGTGACCAGTTGATCGGAATGTGGGGGGCACCGGTCGAGAGGGAAGACCATGCTGAATTGGCTTGCCGCGCGGCGATCGCAATGGTCGAACAGTTACCCGCTTTGAATCGGCGTTGGTTAAATGCGTTGGATCGGCCGATGGATCTGGGGATCGGCATTCATACTGGCATTGCCCGTGTCGGCAACATCGGCTCGACAAGCAAGTTCAAGTACGGCCCGCTCGGCACGACAGTACGCGTCGCCAGTCAAGTCGAGCAGGCGACGCGTGAGCTGATGGTGAAGATTCTGATCACCGACACGACCGCTGAGCGACTGCCCGACGATCTTCCGACGCGTCGATTGTGTCGGCTCGACGATGCGAATCGCGAGCAACCGATTCAGATCTTTGAACTCACCGCGGATACTCCGGCCGACTGGTCCGACATGAAACGCTGCTACGAATCCGCGTTAGACGCCTTCGATCGCGGCGATCTTCCCACCGCAACGCGCCTGCTCGCGAAGCTTCTCAGCGACCACCCGAACGATCGTGCGTCGCTACGATTGCTGACGCAGATCGAAGCTCGATTGCCGTAGCTTCGTTGGAGTCCCGCTTTTAGGCGGCAGATGAAGACCGCCTGAAGGCGGGACTCCAACGGACGTCAGTACTGCTCGTGTGGAGCATCTCGCTTTTTCAGCAAGCCGTCGCGTGGATCAGAATGGTGGTAATCCGAGACGCGCCAGGCGCCATCCTCACGTAAGAAAGTCACTTGCATGAATCGCGGCACGCGTCGGTTCTGGAACATGCCCGATCGATCGCTGACGATGACCACGACGTTGAACTCGGCGGTTGCACGCGCGGGAGTTTCGTCGTCGAAGACGACCATCCGCAGGTTGCGTTTGATTTTGACATCGTGAAAGTCGTGACTAGACATCTCCTGGGAAGCACGCTCGCGCAACGCGGCAAGTGTCGAGTGAAGATGTTTTACCATTAAGGAAACATCGTTGCTCTCAACGTCACGTGCGATCTGCTGCATCGTCTCAGCAATCTCCTCGCGTGGAGTGACGATCCAGCGTTCGATCAAGAAGCCGCCGGCGGTGAGCAGAATCACAACGATCGCCGAATACAACAGCGCGCGGTGTCCGCTCTGTAACCAAATCGCACCGAGCAGTATGGCGGTGAGCGTGCCTAGCACGAGGATCGGCGCGGGATCTTCGGTCAACCAGATCATTCCGTTGCCTTTTCGAGGAAGGCTGGTTTGTCCTTCGCCGTTGCGCCGCGGTAATGTCGCCACCACAAATTGCACCAAGCTAAGCTAAGAACAATCGCGAGCGTAATGAAAAGCGGCTGCAGTCCTATCCGAGTTCCAGTTCGTGGACTCTGAGGCTCCGCTTCGGGTCTGGTACGCCCGGCCACATGTTGGGCCGCTCGCTGCCGCGCCTCATAGTTGCGTTCGATCCGTGATTGCTTTGCCGCGAACTTCGGACCAACCAACACCAACGCGACTAAGCCGCCTGTGCAAAAGAGATAGACCCAATACCACGGTGAATCGGTGATTGGCGGACGTCGCCTTGTTTCGGAAGTACTCACAACGGCATTATAGGCCAACTGTCTCGATCAGCGCAGGCCTTCATCACATCAATGCACTAGCTTCTTCCGAGAGAAGGCTCGACTTTCAAAAGCCTTCCACTCGCTGGCTGGAAGTTCGAGACTCACGGGCAAGTTATGTGGATTACCATAACGCAGTTCCGCTTCTATCGGTGGAGGCGTCGGAATATCAACTCCAGGCTCGATGTCGGCGCCTTGAACCTTCCCTTTGCATCCGTCACAGCACTTGGTGACAACCCACTCGTAGCTGGGAACCTCTTTCTTGACGATGTACTTCGTCAGCTTGTTGCGAGTGTAGAGCTTCGCACATCCCGGAATCCATTCGGTCCACGTAATCTTGCACAGCAAGTTACATTTGCCGTTGACAGAATCGACGTGCTTTTGGCATTTCTTGCTCGGCCCCGGCACGCAGATATCTTCGTGGGTGCAGTCGTAACAGGTTTTCTCGATCGTCTTCGTTGTCTTGACTAGTTGGCAGACCAGATCTCCGGCTTTGCCACCGCAATGATGGCATCTTCCGCCACCAGCCCAGGCGGCGGTCGATAACACTGCACACAACACAATTGAAGCAAGACTTCGTCGATACATCATTCTCTCCAATTCGAGCAGATGTCTATTGGTCACCAATGAACCTGCATGCGTGTTCCGAACGTGTGCGTATGGCCGTTGACGCCGCTAACCAAGTCCACGTCTTCATAGAGGTAGTCGAACATCACTCGCGTGTACGAGTTCAGATACCAGTTAAAGCCGGTCAGAAAGTTATTCTGAACGCCGCGAGTTTGGGTTGTAACCGCCGGGGCCGGGTCGGCTGCCTCACTCAGGTCAGCGTGCGACCAGCGAGCTTTCAGTTCCCAGGCGCCCGTACCCTTGCACAGTCCATCCAGTGTGAGCACCGTGAAGAAGTCTTCGATCACGTGCGGACGCGTCAGGTGTTTCTGCTGGCGATTGTAGCCTCGGTGGTCGCCGGTCAAGAACCAACTTGCCTCGACGTAGCCACCCCAGAGACTCGTGCCGCTGCCGGGGGCCGCGTAGTACAATTCCGATTGCACAGAGAACGGTCCCCAGATCACGAGAAGCTCGGGCACGAACAATGAGTAGTTTTGGTCTCCAGGCACAGTCGCGGCCAGGAAGCCGGTCTGATTCCCTAGCTCCGTTACAGTCCTGAAAAGAACTTGTTCGGCATCCGTTCGGTAGCTATAGCCCATGCCAAGATGCACAACGTATCGACCATCGGACGGTTCGTCGTAGTACGGCGTCCATGCCAATCGCGAGGTCAGGACCCAGTCGCCCGAGTCACCTTTGATCAGACCTGCCTTATTGGGACTGTCGTCGCTTTCGTGCCGGAATCCGCCCACGCCCCAATAGACATCGGGAGCCTCCAAGTAATTCCACGCCATGTAGCCATAGCTACGGCTAGGGTTGAAAGCAGTCGTGGCGAGTGACCGCTCCATGAACATTTGGTAGCGGCTGCCACTGACTTCGTCCAATCCGGAAATGGGTTCGTAAAAGTGACCCACCCGAAAGTTGCCAAGCCAAGGCAAGTGGTTGACTTCCATATAAACCGTCTTGAAGTCCACCTCCGTGCCTTCGAACTCGATTTCAATTTGGTATTTCACATTCTCGAAGATGTTCCCTTGCATTCCCACGCGAGCGGTGTCGAAACCGGTTTCGTTCTCTCGATCGACACCCAGCGCTGGGTCGTCGTCGAACATCACATGGTCGAAGTACAATCGCCCGCGAATCTTGTGAGTGGGTTTCGTGATGATATCGACTTGTTCGGGTTTCCCGTCTCCAACGATAGAATGCTCGGACCAATTCGCGAGCTGTCCGCTAGTCCTATCTGCCTGCGGGTTTAGTAGCCGCTGCATCTCATGTTCATACTGCCCCATTCGCTGCTGCATTTGCAGCATCTGGCTCTCTAGGGAGTCTGCCGTGCGAGCTGTTTGCGGCGCCCTGTCAAACGGAATGCCGACCTGAGCATCGACAGTGGCGTCGAACAACACGATTGAAAAGATCAACAAATAGCTTCGGCGCCATCGGTGGGGCATCTGGCTTTGCTCCGTGCTACTCCAAGTCGATTCTGGCACGAAGGAGTCGGGAGTCTTTTTCGACCAAGCTCGTCTCAATTGGAAAATACGTTCTCCGAAAAAGACTCCCGACTCCGTTTGATTGCGGCTACGCCGCGCAATGGTCTACATGACTCTTCGGCCAATCCGCTATGTTCGTTGTATTAAGATTCAGCGGCGCAATCGGTTCCTTGCAGGCACTACTGGAACAACCCCCAGAATCCGTACAACCGCCACCGGAAGCCAGCACCGATGCCGGAACTGCGCAAAGCCTTGTTCCGGCCTACCTACCCTTCTTCGCGACCGTCCAACGTGAATTGAAAACCAACGAAGGTCAGCAGCTCGGGGGTGCTGGTGCGGCGGTCACGGAGACTGCGCCCGCTGGAGCCGATGAATGACCAGCGATCGTTCAGCTCGTACTTCAATCCGACGTTGAAGAACGCAAAATCAGCCTCCGCGTGATCTTCAAACGCGACGCCGCCCACCTCAAATAGCAATTCGAGCCGCTCGCTGTGTGCCCAGTCAAAGGCCACGCCGTAGATCCACTCGTTGGCTCCGTTGTGGTCGAAGACGATGTTGTAGCCCACCTCGGCATAAACGAACAGTTTGTCGTCGCAGAAGTGCTTGCCAACTTCGACCGGTAGTAGCAATTCGAAATAACCGTCGCTTAATCCCAATCGCTCGTTGCCGACGGGGATGAGCGGTTGTGGGTAGATCGACGCCATCAATCCACGTTCGTCTTCTTCCCAAAACCGATACTTCCAACCAACTTCTATGTCGCCCATTCCCCAGTGGACTTCGTCGTCGGTTGGATCGACAGACAGGACGGGAAACTCGATCTTCCATTGATCGTTTTCCAGGAATCCATAGTTGATGTCGATCAAGGGCGTTTCCATCAGGAACTCGTCCCTGGTTTTCTCAATGCTGTGCGAGAAATTGATCTCCCAACCGCCCCGTCCTGGTGTTTCGGAGTCGTCCGTGATCAATGGCGGGCCGGCCAGCGCTGGGTGCAGTGGAGCAAAGCAAGTGAGCAGCAGATAGCTCACAGTGGCTGTCCGTATGATCGTCAAAATCGTCAGACTTTGGCAGCGACGACACATGATGGGATATATCCACAGGCGGGATGAGACAAATGGCACTCCCTATTTCTTCGGCCACGAAAGAAAGGAAAGACAACAGCACTCCGAGAGATCCGTGGTCTTTGATCTACTGCTTACCAGTATCTTTGGACTAGTCTAACTATGTTTACAGAGAAGCGGCTTATTTCTCTTCGCGCTCGGACCAGTTACCCAGTTCCGAGAGAGCCCACTTCGCGGTCTTGTCACCGTGACAGCCGTTGCAACTGTTCGGGACGCCGGATTTGATCGTGGCGGCCGGCGAAATGAAGTCGAACGTGTGGTTGCGGGATTCGCCGGGCACGGAGTTCTTCCCTGTTTTCGGCATGTGGCACTCGATACACCGGCTACCGACGCTTGTGAGGGCGTGGTGTGTGTGTTGCGTGACGGTCTGGTACTCAAGACCGGCTGGTTTTCCGGGTGCGTGGCACGTGAGGCAGAGGGCATTGGTGTCGGCCGATTTGATGGTCATCGAGCGGTGACGCGAACCATGAGGATTATGGCAGTCGGTGCATTGCAGTCCGGCGTCGTGCATGGCACTCTGCAGGAACGTGTTGCCCTGTACACGGTTCTTGTGCGCAGTCCCGTTGTGCCAGAATTCGGCGGTCTGCTTGTGCTTCTCTGGCTCGAAACCTTTCCAGAACTTCGAGAGTTCCATGCCCGGCTCGTAGCCCACGGCCCAGGCGTACTCTGTGCCAGCCGGCTTGCCGGCCAAATGGCACGACAGACAAATGTCCATCGACCGGTCACGGCTCAGCCGGGAGGGGTTGACGATATTGTCCGCGAGAGGCTCATCGGCGTGAGTCTTTCCTGGGCCATGACAACGTTCACAGGCAATGTTGTTTTCAGTCCAGCGCTGTGTGTAGCGGTCGGCCCCAGTACTGTGACACCCGGCACACAATTTGAAATTCGACCGGTGCTTCCAATCCTTGTGGTGAGGATACCACCAATCGCTTCGCCCTCCGTACGACTGCCACGTCTTTTCTTTCACGCTCCACTGGGCCGGAAACACGACTTCTTCCCCGTTGATCTCGCCAATAAAGCGTTGCTTCCACCGGCTGCCAATCACCCACTTGACATCTTTCAACGCGAAGTTCCGGTGAGGGCTATTCTGACCGAAGTCGGCGAGGATGGTTGGATGGGGGCCTTCCGCCACCGCAGGTTGGATCATCTTTGCGTGCAGCGTGTTCTTCCAATCACTGTAGTGGTCCTCGTGGCATTCGGCACACGTCTCAGATCCGACGTATTGGCTCTGGTCAATGCGACGCCACTGTCCTTGTTCTTGGGGAAGATTCGGTTGTGGCGCCTGGCCGTGAGCCGTGGGGACAATCGCCACAATGCCGACGGCGATGATTAGACAACGGACAGCATGCACGATCTTTGCTCCAGTACTGACAATAACACTTGTTCGCTTGTTAAGAGGATAGCGGATCTGAATTCATGCGTCCAAGTCGCTGCTTGGTGCATCAGTGCATTCGTTGCCAAAGAGAGTGACTTGCCGCCCAATCAGTTTTCTGGTAAGTGTCCGATCGCCTCTTCTCCGAGGGGCGTACGACTTCCAAATCGGAACCGAGATACAAGGGCCGACCTAGCGCTTCTACTGGGTAAGCTTCATGAAGAAAGAGAGACAGTATGGGCGCTTCGCGCTTCATCCAGGCTGCGCTACGGTACTTGTGCTAGCGTCTCTGGTCTCCACCCTGCATGGACAAGAGCCGCTCGGACAGCAGCAGCAACCGCTGCCGGTCGATCAATACGCCGACTACCTCGACCAATCACTGCAGCCAGCCCCCGAAGTAGAAACCTGGCTGGGACCCAACGGATCAGAATACGGCTACGGTCGCGGATTCTTCATTGCTGACAGCGGGAGAGAGGGGCTCGATGACGCATCCTTTCCGTTCCTCATCCAAATCAACGCGCGGCTTCAGGTTCGGGCTGTTGGCTTTGCCGACCGTTTCCCCGGTCATCCAAGCGAAAGTGCAACGAATTCGGAGGAGCCGTGAGCTACTACATCCGGGGGCAGGATTTGAGATTCAGCTTGAGCGTCATCCATTTCAACGGAGCTCCCCTCAACAGTGAAGATGGCAACTTTCGCGCCGGCGACGACGGCGTACTCGTGCTCGCACAACTCCAGTGGCTATTCTGGCCGTCGCGTTACTGGATCGCCCAACCGACGGCCCGATGAAGCCGGAACTGTGACGCGTTGTAATCGATGACCGTTCTGACGTACTCCCGACGGGCTTGGTCCAGAGCTTGAATCGACTGGAGCACTTCGATTGGCAGCCCTTCGCCTTGGCGGATTCGTTCCAGGTTCCGCGTGTACGAAGCGGTTGCGGTCTCGACCGCGGATTCAGCCACTGCGATCTGTCCCTTGCGAGAGCGGACTTGCGCGTGAGCCTCGTTGATTTCGCGAGCTACCTGATCCATCAGCCGCACTTCTTCGAGCTGGCGTTGCTCATACGCCGACCAATGCTGATCCCGCGAGGCTCGCTCGCCGAAACCAAAGTTTCGTACTTCCCAAAACGCAACGGCATCGAAGTCGAAGCGGCGGCGTGAGTCGCCGATCGTGCTGCCCAAGCCACCTCCCAAGGAACTCTGACTCATACCGAGCAACACGCTTGGCAGCAGCGGTGCGAAGCGTTCTCGCTCGTAGCGATGGATTGCCTCGCTGACCAGATGCCGGGCCGCACCCAATTCAGGCCGATTCGATAATCCAGTCGCCAGCAGTTCGCCGGGCGGCAGGTCAGCTTCGACAAGATCGAGTGGCACAATCGTCGGCTCGGTCGGTGCGACGCGAGTGTACGGATCGGCACTCAGCACTTCGACAAGTCGCGCGTTAGCGACATCGACAGCTTCCTCTGCCCTGGCCACGTCGTTCGCCCGGATCGCCGCTTCGGTCTTGGCTCGGTCGGCGTCAGCCTGCGGACCCTGTCCGGTTTCCGCAAACACGGCGGTCAACTTGGCCAACTCGCGAGCATGCTGTTCTGTTTTGTTAGCGACCGCTCGCAACTGCTCGGAGCGGAGAAGTTCGAGATAAGCCAAGGCAGCGTCCAGTAGCGTATCGTTCATTGCCGCGTCGATGGAGTGGCTTCGGGCTGATGCCACATGCTCGGCGATCCGCGGTTGGAAGACCGCATCGGTTGCGTGAAACTGCGCGACGACACCGGGCACGGGCGTCGTACCGGCACCCACGGCTCCGACACCGAGACCGGTTTGTAAGGATGAGCGATCGACATCCACGATGCCTCCGCTCGATGCCTGATAGTTGCCATCGTGGTGGTGATAGCTCATCCCGGCCCGCAGCGATGGAACCCAGAGAACTTTCGCCTCGGCCAGCCGGGCGTACGCTTCCTCATATCGAGCCGCCGCGTGGGCAACGACTGGGCTTTGCCCCGAGACAAGTGCCAAGGTCGAGGTGAGATCAAGCTGCAACGTCGGCTCGCCGACAGCCGTGATCTCCTCGCCCGCGCCTTGACCAAGCGCTTCCGCAACACTGCGCGGACCCAGCCCACCGTTCGATCGATCGTCGGAGGCCGCTTGTGGGGGCGTCAGGCTTTCCGGCTCAGCAACGTCCTGCAACGCGGCAAGCTGAACGGGCCAGTTCGGAGTCGCCGCGGTTGCCGGCGGCAGGCGATGCAATGGCTGCCGAGCGACCTCCTGGACCAACTTAGGTTGCGATTGGTGTGTCGCAAGCTGTGACGTGGCACAACCACACAAGGCCGCTGCCGAACAGCAGGCACCGGCGAGTATTCTCTTCAAACGTGTCATATGAAACTGGCTGCAGTTACTTTCCGGACGAAGCGGACGAACCGTGCGGTCGTTACGGCACGGACAATGCGGGTTAGCCGTATCATTCTTCGATCCGGTGAGTCCCCGAAAACCAGTATCCTGGGATTCGTAGGCACAGGCCCGACAAATGGGACAACCGGCCCACCACGCACAGTTGTGAAGTCGAGTCGCGCGAACTAACCTGGAGTACTTAGGGAAGCACTACGCCCTGTGCCGGATATACAAGAGAAATTCCAACAATGACGCGAAAACTGACGTCCGTATTGTGGCTCTGCGCACTGCTCGCTGGTCTGGCCGGATGCGGCCAGACGGTGAGTGCTCCGGCTAAAAAGACGCCATCACCCAGGTCTGTCTTCACCGTCGCTGTTGAAACCAAGACCATCGAACGCACGAGCGTGCAACCAGCAACGGTCCACGCCTTCTATGAAGCGAGAGTCTTCGCGAAGACTTCGGGTTACGTCGCACAGTTGAACGTCGATGTCGGGACAAAGGTACAGGCCGGCGAGATCCTGGCGGTTCTCGATGTTCCAGAGATGGTCGCGCAATTCGAACGCGAGAAGGCCGCACTCGCACGCCTCAACGTAGCAGTCGTCCAGTCAAAAGCCGGGATTGCCGTCGCCAAAGCCGAGTTGACAGCCGCCCAATCTCAGCAACAACAAGCCAAGGCCGACGAACAGCGCGTCGAAGCCAACTTGACAGCCGATGAATCTGAGCACAAACGCATTAGCGACCTCGTGCAGCAACGCGCCGTCGCCGATCGTTTGCTGGATGAAGCTACCAAGCGGCTCGACGCTTCCCGCGCCGCGAAGGCGGCTGTCGAAGCCACCACGGCGGCGGCGGCGGCTCAAGTCGAGGTCGCTAAGGCCAAGCAGGTCGTTGCCGAAGCCGAGCTCGCCGCTTCCCAAGCCGATGTTCAGGTTGGCCAGAAACGGTTGGAAGAACTCCAGGTGCTGATGAGCTATGCCGAATTGCGTGCACCGTTTGATGGAGTCGTCACCGAGCGGCATGTCGAGGTGGGGGACCTCGTCCGTAATTCGCAAACCAGCGAGAGCAACAAGCCACTGCTCCTGATCTCTCAACTCGACAAGGTGCGTGTGCGAGTCGCGATTCCCGAACGCGATGCAGCGCTGGCCAACATTGGCGATACAGCGAGCATTACATTTCAAGCTCTTTCCGGCGAGACTTTCCAAGGCACAATCACAAGAACATCGGGCGGGCTCGATCAGGGCACGCGGACGATGCTCGCCGAGATCGACTTGCCCAATGCGGATGGTAAGTTGCTCCCTGGCATGTTCGGTCAAGCCACGATCATGCTTGATTCGCGAGCCGATCAGGTGGCCTTGCCCGCTTCGGCGGTGCGATACGATGAGCAGGGACGTAGTTACGTCTATGTCGTCGATGAAGGCGAGACCATTCAGATCGTCGATGTCTCAACTGGTGTCGATGACGGCAACCAAATCGAGATCACTGCTGGCCTGACCGGCGAAGAACGTGTCGTTGGGCCACTGCTTCACCGTCTGTCCTCCGGGCAGAAGGTTCACGTCGAAGGATAAGCCTTTATGTTCCTCGTTCGTTTTGCATTGCGCAACCCGTACGCCGTCGTGGCTGTCGTCGTTGGGCTGTGCCTGCTTGGAGCTGCGGTAGTCCCGTTGTTCCCGATCGACATTCTGCCCAACTTTAAGAAGCCGGTTGTTGTCAGCTACTTCTCGTATCCCGGTCTGCCGACGGGCGAGATGGAGAAGAGTGTGACCTCGCGCGTTGAACGGGCTCTCACCCTGGCTGGCGGCATCGAGCATCAGGAATCACGGACGATGCCGGGTGCTTCGATGATCAAGGTGTTTTTCCATCCGGGCACTAATCCGAGTTCGGCGATGAACGACATCGTCAACCTCGAAGCCAGCGACATGTTCCACTTGCCGCCCGGCATCGAGTTCCCGTTCACACTCCGCAGTGAGCCCGCCAACTTGCCGGTTGTCCTAGCGGCGATTTCCGGCGAAGGGCTGAGCGAAAAGGAACTCTACACCATCGGCTACTATAACGTGCGCAACAAAATGGGTGGCCTCAAGGGCGTACAAATCCCGCATCCCTTCGGCGGTAAGTTCCGCCAGATGATGATCTACGTTGATCCGCTCAAGCTACAGTCGTTCGGCTTGAGCACGAAAGACGTCGTGACTGCGCTGAGGGACTCGAATTTCGTACTCGCCGGCGGCACGGTGAAGCTTGGCGGCTCAGAGTATCAAGTCCACCCGGTCAACACGCTGCCCACGGAAGACGACATCGGCGACATTCCCATCGCGGTGCGTGACGGCCGGCCGATCTTCATTCACGACGTCGGCTACGCCAAGGACGACTCCGCCATTCAGTACAATATCGTCCGCGTCAACGGTAACCGCAGCGTGTATTGTCCGCTGTTGCGCGAACCAGGCGAAAACACGATCGGCGTCGTCGATCGCATTCGCGAAGGGCTGGCCGTCGAGATTCGTAAAATGAAAGACCGGGGCGAGCTTAAGGAGGCGGTGGAAGTGACGCTGGTCAGCGACCAGTCTTCGTATATCCGCAACGCGATGCGGAATCTGATGTACGAAGTCGGTCTGGGCGCGGTGCTCGTTGCCGTCGTGGTCGGCGGCTTCCTGCGGCAGTTCAAGCCAACGCTGATCATCGTGGCCAGCATCTTGTTGTCGATTCTGGTCGGCGCGCTGTTGTTCTACTTCACGGGGCACACGATCAACGTGATGACGCTGGGCGGCATTGCCTTGGCGGTTGGTACCGTGGTTGACGCCGGCATCGTTGTTGTCGAGAACATTGTGCGGCATGTTCGCATGGGCAAGAAGCCGATTGACGCGGCCCGCGACGGGGCGGGAGAAGTGGCAACGCCTGTACTGGCGGGCACAATGACGACGCTGGCCGTGTTCATCCCCGTGATCTTTCTCTCCGGAATGATCCGCTTCTTGTTCGAGCCTCTTTCCGCCGCCGCGACGCTGACGATTGGCGCTTCGTACTTTGTCGCGATGACCGTTGTCCCAGCGTATTGTGCGCGATTCTTGCGAGGGCGAGTCGAGAGTCGAGGGTCCAGGGGCGAGGAAGATGAAGAAGGCGGCGACTCTCCGAACCCTCAACCCTCAGCCCTCAACCCTCAACCAACGGGCCTCTACGGATCGGTCCTTGCCGTTGCTCTCCGTACCCGTTGGCTGGTCATCATCGCAACGCTCGTCCTCGTTGCCGCATCGGTCTTGTTGCTGCCTGGGATTGGTACGGAACTCTTTCCCAGCGTCGATGCCGGTACGTTTGAGATTCGAATGAAGACGATTCCGGGCACGCGGCTGGAAGATACCGAAGCGTTGGTCGCTCGCCTGGAAGACACGATCAAGGAAGTGATCCCGGCAAACGAGATCGAAGCACTCATCTCAAATATCGGCTTGCCTGTGGGAAAGGGCGCGGGGTTCTCGACCATCCTCAGCCCCAACTCTGGTCCTGACACGGCCTTTCTCGTCGTGAACTTGACTCAAAGCGGTCGCGACACAAGCACTGACGAGTATGTCGAGCAGTTGCGCGAGTTGCTCGCAGAGCGTTTTCCGCACGAGCAGTTTCTATTCACCTCTGGCAGCATCGTGAATGCGGCTCTGAGCGAGGGCTCGCCAACGCCGATCACCGTTCAGATTTCGGCGGGCACTCTTGCCCAGTGCCGCGACGCCGCAGAACGAATTGTCGATGTTGTCAGCTGTATCCCCGGCACCGCCGATGTACAAATCGCGCAGGCACTCGACTATCCCCAACTCGATATCAAGGTCGATCGTACGAAGGCCCGGTACCTCGGCTTGAGCCAGGAAGATGTGGCTCAATCGATCCTGACCGCTTACGGTTCGAGTATCGGTTACTCATCGACGATCTGGGTCGATCCGAAGAGCGGCACCGACTTCTTCATGGGTGTGCAGTACGAGAACAACGAGACTCGTTCGCTCGACGAGTTGCGCAACCTGCCACTATCGATCGACACGCCGAATGGCCCTGTCACCGTTCCGCTTTCGAACGTCGCGACGGTTAATCGCGTGAACATTCCCGGCGAAGTGAAGCACTACAACATCTCGCGAGTCAATGACGTTTACGTGAATGTGGCGGGCCGCGACATCGGCTCGGTCGCTGCCGACGTCGAGCGTGTTCTTGCCGAGATGGATTTCGAGCCTGGTGTTGCTACAACACTGCGGGGGCCTGTGGAAACAATGAAGAGCGGAGCACGGACGTTGGGAATGGGCATTCTGGTAGCAGCCGTGTTGGTCTACTTGGTGATGCTCGCTCAGTTTCGTTCGTTCGTCGATCCGTTGATCATCATGCTGGCGGTGCCGCTGGGCCTTACCGGAGTGATCGCGATGCTGTACTTCACGAACACAACCCTCAATATCCAATCGCTGATGGGAACGCTAATGATGATCGGCGTAGTGGTGAACAACAGCATTCTGCTTGTCGAGTTCGCCAACCAGTTGCTCGAACGTGGCTACACCGTTGGCGATGCCGCACTTTCTGCCGCCCAGATCCGTTTGCGTCCCATCTTGATGACCGCCGGCGTGCTGGTCGCCTCAATGCTTCCTCTCTCGATCCACCTAGCGCCCGGCGGCGAAGCGATGATCCCGCTCGCCCGAGCCATGATCGGCGGGATGATCGCTTCAACGGCGCTAACGCTGTTCCTGGTTCCCTGCGTCTACGTCCTCGTCAAGAGAGACGCGCCCGGCGTCGAAGTCTCTGCCTGACGGTCGCTTAACGCTCCAGAATGCATCGGGCGCGCGAGCCCTGGCGGCCGCGACATCGGCTTCCCAAGCCGACATCGGTTCCAAGTCTGTGTAGAACAGGGCTGCCGGATTGATGCGGTGCCGTTCCAGATGGTCGATTCTCGATCTAACAACCGGATGGCTTTCCAGACGCGGGAGCACGGCCGTCCATATCACGGTGATTCCGAGTAGCGCCAGAACCAAGGACAGCCATCGCATCTGTTGACTTGCTCCAGACACAATCGGGCCTCATTTCGACAGGACTTCGGCAGCCTGCGGGAACACCTTCTCGAACATCAGCCACGCCATGAACAGAGTCAGCGCGAGATTGAACGACTGTCCCACGACGTAAAGGATCAACGGCTTACCGCCTTTGAAATACTGGGCCAGTTCGCGGAAGTTTGTCTCCAAACCAATGCTGACGAGTGGCATCTCGACACACCGCCTGTAAATGGGCGACCTGGCAAGAAGTGTGAAAGGGCGAATCGGCTAAGCTGCTACGCCGTAAGAAGATGAGAAGTGGCGCTGTGCAAGAACGCGTGAAAGCCCTGTGCAACTTCGCTAGTAGGCTTGTTGCTCGCGCTCAGCTAGAGCAAAGAAGCAAGCGCTGCAGAAAGCCACACCGTTCTCATTGGTGACGGCAGGATCGTTACATGCCACACATAAGGGTACAGGTGCAACGGCTTCAATCTTGCCTGAAGAACTCTTGCTGCCACGCGGAATGCGACTGGTGTCCTTGGCTCCGGCGGCTCCCCAAGCACGGCGAAACTCTGGATAGTTGTAGAGTGTCCGCCGACTGACGCCCACCTGCTCAGCGATTTGATCCATCGTCCATTCAGGGTTCTGAATCAACAGTGACACGGCTGCCGCATCGTTCGCGTTGCGTTTGGCGCGGGGGCTCTTCCGGGCTGACGGTGCAGGAGTTGAAGGGCCATGTCGCCGCTCAGCAAGCTCAGATGCCGCAGCGACGCACTTGGCAATGAACTGCGTCGCAAGCACCGGAGACAATATGAATTGACGCAAGTGCGGATCTGCTTGCGGAACAAGCTCTCGGCTCTCGCGATAGAGATCGGATAGACCGAACCGAGCACACAAGTCACCGATCTCACGGACCGAGGAGCCACCCCACTCGTAGGCAGACTCACAGTCCAGATCCGCGATCTTCTCCGCATCCCGTATCCCTTGGATGCAGGCCTGGAGGTGGTCTTTGAACTCTTGGAGTGTGACCTGCTGAACTTCACCCATACTGACCTTATCGTCCAAACCAGCTTAGACAACTCTGCCAACGTGGGCTCGTTCCCGTTCTCACGGTTGTGTGGGCTGGAGCGATGAGCTTCCGCCTCTCAATCTTGCGCCGTCTCGCCACTCGACCACACTCAACGCCGAATGGCTAAGGAGATTTCGTTCGGCTGACTTTTTGACCCGACGGGCGGTCAAGGCGACGACCATCCGTGGATCGCCGTCTTTTCTTCTCTTCTCTCTCCGTCGTTCGCGAAACAGCTTGGTTCTCACTTCACACCGCTTGTCGTGATGGCAGGCGTGTCTCTGCATTCCGCAGGCGTGGTAAGTTCCTTCGCCGAACAAGTTGGCGCGCCCGCGGTGAAGCCACTGGCGAAGTGGCACACTGACAGTGCCACCTAGCCGCGCCTGTGGGGGAGAAACAACGAGCTATCGCTCGTCAATCGAAGCCTTCGGACTCATCAAACAAGCCTGACCCCTGATTTGTTTGGACTCTGAAGTTCAATCCGAAGTATCTCTCCGTTCCGCTTCCAAACGCCGCTCAATTTTTTCGCGTATCGACTGGTGAAACCTTCGGGCTTCCTCATCTAACTCAACGTCACTCCAATACGCCAGATAGTGTGAGAATGCCTCCAGATTCTGTGGATCTGTCAGTTCCCGCCATGCCTTCGATTCGGCTTCCGTTGCCGACTCCTGTGGTACGAGTGAACTTCCAACAACGCGCTCAACCCAATTACTCGGATCACGCTCAATTGGATCCCAAAACGCCTCGGATAGCTTTCCGATCAAGTCATGAATACGGCAAGTCTCTTCGTCCATGACGCCTATCCCATTCTGTGAATGCACATCGGTTTGCGTGGTACCGTCGCCGCAGTCAACGTCCGGGTGAACCACCACCCGGTCTCGTGAGTGGAATCGTGCCGTGCATCGCAGGCATCCCAAACTCAGCTTCCAACGCCACCGAGATTGCCGCACGTTCTGCGGCGGACAACGGTTTTGGGAAGAAGCCTGAAAACCTCCAAAAGTAGATTGTTCCACCCTTTCTTGCGATATTAAGTCCCGAACACTGCGCGGTAGCTGACGCGTTATGTCCGGTGGTACGTAGTACAGCCATATGGTTGCTGAGGTTCCCGATGACCAATTCATTGGGGTGTTCTGATCGTGTTACTCACCAGCGGCCCAACCGCCAACGCCCGGAGTGCATATCCCAAATTGTAACTCGTAACGACTTTCTGCCCAGCGAGCACATACGCCAGAGTTGCGCCAAGGAACACAAAACCGAAGCCCTTTGCGAAAGCGCTAAAGTTGCGGCCCATCGCTACCGAGCCAATCCCGAACGCCAGGACGGAGACAGCAAGCACACCGACTAACCCGACCAACGCGTTGGACTTACCCGCGAGATAGAGAGAAGCGAGAGGATTCGACGACCAAGATCCTGGCTTCGCCAATTAACTCTTGAGTGGACTACTCACCGCGCCGTCGGTGCCCGATGCGGTCAGGACCGCACCCAGACAGATGGCGAGCAGAGCACTACCAATCCACACGGCCCACCAATCTTCGGAACTACAGAGTTGTTTCCAACCAGCAGTGGTGTCATTGATAGTTGGTTCCGGTGCTTGTTCACTCATGAGGAGATCCCTGAACTGCGGAATGCGAAGCGGGAAATCCTAAACGAATCCGCTCTTCAAAGAAAGAACGAGGAACATCGTGCCCAGTCTAAAAGAGCTCTTGCACGTAGGCCGTCGAGGCACGGATCGCTTCAGCGTAGCGAACGCCGGCGGTGTTCCCGCGGTACATGGCCAAGGTCTCTTTCGCACGCTGAGCGCCGTCGTGTTTGTTGGGATCGTACGGTTCGTTCCGCACCAACGCCATCAGTCGCCCCAGCCAGTCGATCGCTTGTGGCCATTCATCGCTGACATTGACGAATGTGTCGGGCTCGAAGCCGATTGTGTGTCGCGGCCCGTTGTCGTACAGATAGATCTGCCGCGGACGTTTAAAAGGAGTACCAACGGCGAGCATCCGATCGCCGTGTCGAAGGCAAATCTCGCTTAGTTCGGAAGCGACGACGTGATCGTGATGATGATCGTGTGGCCAAAGCATGAAGGCAACATCGGGCTTGATGTCCGCAATCGCTTCGGCAACGGCACGCTTCGTCTGTTCATTGACTTCGTAGTTGATGCTGGCGAAGTCAAGAAAACGCATCTCCGCACCGTAGTCTTTACAGATCTCGATCGTGCCATCGACGATTTTTTGCGCGCGATCTTGAGCCGGCTTCCAGTTGCTATAGTCGCCGATCAGCGACAGGATGATGACGCGATGATTCTTACGAATCGCCTTTAGCAGAATGCCCGGAATACCAAACGGGCAATCGTCGTAGTGAGCACCGATGCCAAGAATTGTCTTTGCCATCTAGCTGCTTGCCGCGGTCTCGTTAGCGTCGGGGGCTTTGAAGTTAAAGCCTTGGCTTTGGCTGAAGAACTCGATTGCGTTCTCGTACACCACTTTGCGTATCAGGCTCTCCGGATGGCCCCGACGCCGCATCTCTAAAATCAGGTCAGGAATCGCCGTCGGCTTGGAGGGCCCCCAGTCGCCGGCCGAGTTGGCCATCAATCGCTCGGGACCGTACATCTCGATAATGTCACAAGCTCGTTGCGGCGTGCACTTGGTGACTGGGTAAAGCGTCATTCCCGCCCAGAAGCCTTCTTCCAAAACGTGCCGCACGGTGTGTTCTTCGACATGATCGACGAGGACTCGGCTGCGATCAATGCGGCTGTCGTCGCAAAGCATGTCGAGAATCATGCGCGTACCTTGGTACTTGTCTTCCAGGTGCGGAGTGTGAATCAGAATCTGCTGTTCGTACTTCACAGCCAACTCAAGATGCTCGGCGAAGATCGTGGCTTCGTTCTTTGTGTTCTTGTTCAGACCGATCTCACCAATGCCCAGCACATTCGGACAATCGAGAAAGTCTGGAATCAGTGCAATCACTTCGCGCGAAAGAGTGACGTTCTCGGCCTCTTTGGCGTTGATGCAGAGCCACGTGAAGTGCTGAATGCCGTACTGCGCTGCTCGCTTCGGTTCGACTTCAGTCAACTGACGGAAGTAATCACGAAAGCTCTCGGCGCTGCCGCGGTCGAAGCCTGCCCAAAACGCCGGTTCACTGAGCGCAACACAGCCCATCTTGGCAAGCGTCTCGTAGTCGTCCGTCGTGCGAGACACCATATGAATGTGCGGATCGATGTAATACATCGCGTTGCTTCTTTCTACTGGAGGCGTTCGACGTTACTCGGTGGAAGCGAGATCAAACTTCTCCCGCCAGTCGTCTTCGTACTGGCGCGAGAAGAGCAACTGAATCTGCTCAGCCCGATCTTCCTGAGTCGATGCGAGAACGGCCAATGCTTCGTGAACTAAGCTCAGTCGTGGATCTCCATCCACGGATCCGTCAGCACGGTTTAGGCGATCAAAGGAAGCTGCAAGTTGAAGAATCTTGGCGCGAATCTCGAAGAACTCCCGGTTAAGCACTTGGTTGGATGTCATGGGAATCGGCATCGCTCGATCCTTAATGAGAGATGCCGCGCATGTATCACTCGGCACCTTCGATAGGCGGGCAGTGGGTTGAAGGCGTGGTACGACACCACAGCTTCTAGTTTCTCTGCCGGATCACGGGAAATCAAGTGACTGAGCCAATCTTCTGACAGCGGACAGCAGACTTCAGTCGTTGTTGCCTCTGAAAGGCGTCCTGAACGCCGTAGCGGATATGTGGATTGCGCAGACGAGTTAATCCGGTAAAGCGGGTGGGGACAGCGACGTTTTGTCGGTTCGGCAAGATTCTCGGATAATCGCGAAGCTCTTATGCTGCGGCTGTCGATGGCGACAGGTGGACCACTCCATAAGAACGAAGCACTATCTAACCCAACAGCGATAAGCCATGAGCGGCTTGAAAACGACTTTGGCTGTTCTCGGCCAAACGAAGAATGAAGCGGCGATACCAGTGTTGCGGGCCGCGTTGGATGCCCCGAATCTGGCTGTGCAGTCTGGCGGCATGCAAGCGTTGCTGGAAAGACGTGGGCCCACGAGTCCTCGCGAGCTGTTGAAACGCTGGCACACGCTCAGCGAGCGTTGGAAGAAAGCGCGACGGAGAAGGTCGGCAAGATCACCGGCGCGATCCGCGACGGGATCCTGAGCCGAAACGAGCAGATCGCGAAGAATGCCTGCGACGCTGCCCGATGGATTCGCGAGTACGACCTTGTTCTCGTGCTAGTCAACGCGGCACTCGACGTTTCCAATCCGCAAGGCGAGTTGGCAGCGGAGACGGTTCTCGCCTTGTGTGAAAGCCTGTGCGAAGAGCTTGCGACGTCTCGTGACTACAAGCGACGCGACCCGCAGGCCGCGCGCCAGCATGTCGTCACTGCTTTGGAGCAAGTCGCGAATCGCTTCGATCAACACAAGAACAAGATGCTTTTGGAAGCATTCTTGACGTTGGTGAATCGCGAGAATCTCATCTTAAACCGAATTCTCGAGCATCCGCACGATCCAGCCTATGCGATGGCGATGAATCTGCTTTCCAACAGTCCTCGTCCAGGCGTGATGCGGCTCTTGCTCAATTACATGGATGTCGATGCTCCGTCCTCGATCTACAGCATCTTAGCCCGACGCTCCGACCTGACGTTCGTTCGCCACTTCCTAAAGAAGTTTGCCGGTGGCATCCGACCATCTGCCCGCAGCTACTTGAAGCGAGTCGAATCATTCGGTTGGTTGAAGGATGGTGGCAAGCTGCTGGCCGCACTAGGCGACGAAGAACAGCGTGGGGCGATCCAACTTGCGATGGACTCGGGAATGAGTCGATTGCAAGCCTTTGAAATCATCCGTGCAGTGCTCAAAGGCGGAAACGCTGTGACCCGACGCTGCGCCGCCGAACATCTGAGTGGATTCTGCGGAACGGAAGCGAACGAACTCATCGTGCAGACGTTAGAAGACGAAGATCCTGGCGTTCAATCGCGTGTCGCGAAGTTGCTGCGAAATCACAATATCCCGAGAGCGACCGCGAAGCTGCTAGAGCTGCTCGACAGCCCGCTAGAGGCCGTGCGCGAATCGGCTCGCGAAAGCCTTTCGGAATACACGTTGCAACCGTTCCTGACGGTGTTCGATCGCCTTGATGACGATTCGAAACGCGAGCGCGCAGCATTGGTAAAACGTGTCGATCCAGATGCGATTGCCGAGTTGAAACTGGAGATGCGAGCCGATGCCCGAAGTCGACGGCGGCGAGCCGTCGAGGTTGCTCTGGCAATCCAGGTCGTCCCCGAATTGGAATCCGAGTTTATCCGCCTTCTCAGCGACGGCGATCATGCAGTTCGGACAGCGGCGGTGTCTGCGTTGCGATGTTGCTCCTCCAAGGCAGCTCGTGGCGCATTGCGCGAGGTGCTGGCGGATGAGAACATCGGCGTTCGTCAAGCGGCAGAAGGTGTTGCAGGATCTGGCGCAACACGAAAACGCTTCGCAGAGACTGGCGGTCCCCGTTCCGCCTGTCGATGACGGCTCAACGCCCTTGGATACAGGAAACTTGGCCACCGGCAGCTTAGATGCGGGGAGCGCGCCGACATGAGTGACTATGTAAATCTGTTTGCAGTAGCGGTGCCGGAATTCCTCGCCAAGGAAGAACGGTACATGCACATGGGGCGGCGATTTCGTCGAAGTGGTTCGAACATCGATACCGGCCACCTGCTGGCGATGCTGGCCATCATCGCGATCGTTGCCGCAATTGCTGGCTAATCACGCGGTATTTCAAACTGCGAGAGAAGCGAAATTCCAACAGCCCGAAGCACTTGTTCACGAACTCTGCCGAGCTCATCAACTCGACTGGTCCAGCCGGCAACTGCTCCAGTCGCTGGCGAAGGCTCACCGACTAGCCGATCCGGCCAGAATCTTTGTAGAGCCCCGCCGATTCAACTCGGACAAGCTAGGGCCGGCGTTTGCAAAATGCGAACCGCGCCTCGCGCAGCTACGTCAGCAACTCTTCACCGAGTCAGACGAAACCAAACTCGCTGCATCTGACTGATTCGAGACACCTTTTGCTGGCGAGCCCGCGCAAACGAAAAGCCGCCACAAGGGACGGCTCTTCTTGTTAACTCTCGCGGTCTAGAAATCAATAAGCCGAAGCTGGCGACTTGCGACGTGGTGGCTCACGAGGTTTGAACGTCTCGCCGCTGCTACTCGTTCGTTGCCGGCCTTCGTCAGGTTCCGCTTTGAACTGCAACGGATCGGCCCGCTTACCTAAGCCGACCGTACGAACCTCCGGCTTATAGCCCATCAGGTCCAGAAGCATTGGCAAAGTGATCTCTTGAATGCCGAGCGTTTGGGCGGTCCCAACGAGCTTACTGTATTCCGATAACAACTTCGGGTCGCCGCCGTCCGGCGCAGTGCCGCGGACGAGATAGCGAGTATTGACGTCGAGCGTTCCTTCCAGCGTTCCGTCATCATGGACTTCCGCGTCGATGCGGCCGCCGCTCATGGTGATGACATTACGCACTAAATCGCGATCGCTCAACCGATCACCATCAATATCCATATCCCCAACCAGCGCGAACCGTACTTTGCGCCCTGGCTTCCACGCTGGTGAAAAGATCTGATCGCCGGGCAGAATCGGGGCGGCGGAAAAATCCTCGACGATCCGGGCCTCTGCGAGATGCTGGTCTATGACGCGAGTAATCTCGATCTTGCCTTTCCGTTCGTCGATCTTGCGGCCTGAGTCTTCTTGCTCGGACTCATCTTTTCGGCCGGTGCCCGGGGCGACGTTCAAGGCTTCGTGATCGTATACACTGAAAGTGATCTGGCGTCGCAGACCATCCGCCAAACCAAGGTTAACCCAGACTGTGCCACTAGCTTGGTTGACCCAAGCGATTCGGCCGTCTGGAGTCTCGAATGGTTCATCAAGCAATTCCGTGATGCGTTTGGTTTGCGTTGTGATCGTGCCCTGGAGATTGTTGATGGCTGTATCACGCTCGTTGACTTGCTTGCCCTTGGCAACCAAAGATGCATTAAGCGATTTTTCCTTCTTTTGATAGCTGACGAATTGATCGCCCTTTTCCTTCTGCACTCTTCCCAGGTCGCCGTTGAACTTTTCACGCTCGACGGCCAACTCGTCCGAGGAGGCTTGCGCCTGATCACTGGCCAGTTTCGTCCGTTGTTTCTCAGCGGCGACTTCCACATCGCGTTGAGTGACGAGCCCGTTTGATTTCACGTTCAGATCGGAATTCGCGACATTGAGCTTTCGAATCTGCATCAGCAAGTTACCCGGCAACTCGCGATAGTTCATCTTTTCCTGCGGGAGGCCATCGCCGTACGTGACAACGTCTTGCTCGAAGTCGGCCTGAATCTTTGCCATGGCGGGCTCGCCCTCGACACTTGGCAACACAACGGCCAGCTCTGCTTCCGTCAAAGTTTTCGCGCCGACCACATGTTGAAGATAATCGTTCCAGAAGGCTTGCTCCTGCACTAAGCCGTCGGCCGCGTCCTTGGCCTTCTTGGCCGAGTCTACTTTGGCCACCATCTCTTCCGTCTTGCTATAGAAGACGAACGTCATCACGGCCAGAACGACCGTAATCATAACGAACAGGATCAACGCGATCTGAAGCCCTTGGCTTTCACGACTCGCCATTCTCGTTCTCCTTGGAACACCAACCCCTGAAGTACTGTTAAACTTGGCTCTGAACTGCCGCGGGCACTGGCTACGTTTGCGGAGTTGTTAATCTCTTCGAGGCGAGACGGAACTGTTATTCCCTGAACCTCTCCGCAGACGTGGCAGCAAGCTAAGATCGCTAGATTATGGCCGGATAAGGACCTACGTCGAGTCTAAATGCGACTCTTGGAAGTGTCAACTTTTTGCCGATGCTAACGTAAGATTGGGTCTGTTCAGACGTTGTGCTTCCTGGCGCGGAAGCTTTTCCGCACCGAACCTTGCTCCCGTGTCTTGACCCACAGGCCTAAAGTACGTACTGCACCGAAGATACGCAATCTTTTGCCCCTTAGTGTAACGGCAGCACGACTGACTCTGAAGCAATCGTGCGATGACACGAAAACCCCGTCCCTACCGTGTCGAACGCTATTTGCCGTTTTTCGCTTGCTCCCCGCTTGTTCGCCTTGTTGCAGGGAATTACCTCTCTTCATCACCCCATTTGCCGAGGTGAATTGGGTCGCGGATAATTGGTCTCACGCCCGTCCTCAGCCCTCGCCATTTTAAGTGCAGGTGCCAGTCGGCAAATCTATCGTAGAGCCGCAGCAGGTCACATTGGCATGAGATACCTGCCGCTCTGCGGGACGAAGATACACATATCCTTGGAGTCTCCCATCTTGAAGTGCTGTTCGCATGGTACATCCGGCGGGACACGAACGCCAAGATGAGTGGAACATTCTTTTTCGGGCGGAACATTTCTTGGTAACTCGGGTTATACAATTAAGAAATGCCTTCGCCACCTCAGAGGTGCCGTGGGCATTAACTGCGATCGATTCAACTGAGATTCACACACTTCCACTCAAACGTTGCGTTCAGGCCGAGGCTCCACCATGCGAAAACTGGCTCGAAGAACTGCGTCAACCGGACGGTCTCGCCGGCTAACTAATTCCGTAGGCATGCTCGTTCTCGGCACTGTTGCTCTGGTCACCACGGTGATCGCTCAGCCGCCGCAGCGAGACAGTCAGTCCGAGCGTTTCAATCGACAAGATGCGTCCAGCCCGAACGTCAGGCGTCCGCAAACTCAGCGTCCCCCTCAGCAACCGGGTGGCCGACGCGGCCCCAACTTCCGATTCCTGGACACTAACCGAGACGGGGGCGTCGATAAGCGAGAATTCAGTCGCTTCGCTGCGCGGTCGCCACAGTTCTCGAAGCAGCCTCAAGCCGCAGACGTTGTGTTTCGCCGGTTGGACGCTGACGAAGATGGTTCACTGGACGCTGGCGAGTTCGCCAAGATCGGCCAATTGCGGCAGCGATCGCAGCAGAATAACCGGTGGCGTTCCAATCGACCTCGCACGAACCCCTTCCCCGAACTCGTTCGACTGTTGGAACGAAATTCGTCCCAGACCGCAGCGAGTGAAGCGGCGAGTGCACAGCCGGTCAGCGTCGAAGGCGCCGAGTTCTTCGAAGCCAAGATCCAGCCTGTTCTGGAAAAGAGATGCTACAACTGCCACTCATCTGCATCACCTAAGCTACGCGGTGGTCTGCGGGTCGATATGAAACATGGATTACTGACGGGCGGTGACAGCGGGCCGGCGGTTGTGCCTGGCGAACCGAACGAGAGCCCCCTGTATCTCTCGCTGTTCGGAGATGAATACTCACAGATGCCGCCTAAGGACCATCTTTCCGATTCAGTAATGGACGACTTCAAACGCTGGATTGAGATGGGAGCCCCAGATCCGCGCAAGGATTCGATGCTGTTCCTGCAAGAGGCGGCGAAGTCAGAAATAGACATCGAGAAGGGACGCGAACATTGGTCGTTCCAGGACGTTCGCGATGTCCTGCCGCCCCATTCCAGCGACGACGAGTGGTCGCTGACCGATATCGATCGTTTCGTTTGGGATGGCTTGGTCAAAGCTGACCTCCAGCCCGTGGCTGACGCGGATCGGCGCACGCTCTTGCGCCGTGTAACGTTTGACCTCGTCGGGCTCCCTCCCACGCCCGACGATATCGAAGCGTTCGTGAGTGATTCGCAATCGACAGACGCCGCGCTGGCTGTGGTCGTCGATCGACTACTCGATTCGCCGCAATTTGGAGAACGATGGGGGCGGCATTGGTTGGACGTCGCTCGCTTCGCCGAATCGAGTGGCAAGGATATCAATTTTTCTTATCCGAACGCGTGGCGGTATCGCGACTATGTGATCGACGCACTAAACGATGACAAACCGTACGATGACTTCCTGCGTGAACAGATCGCCGGCGACTTGCTGGACGCCAGCAACGACGCCGAACGCGCCGAACATCTGATCGCCACCGGCTACTTAGCCGTCGGCACGCGTTCCCCCAACGAGTCGGACCTCAAGAAATTCCTGCTCGAAAACGCCGACGAGCAGATCGATGCTTTGTCACGAGGCGTGATGGGACTGACGATCGCCTGTGCTAGATGTCACGACCACAAGTTCGATCCGATCCGGCAAAGCGACTATTACGCGTTGGCTGGAATCTTCACCAGCACAGAGACTTTGTTTGGTGGCGTCCGTGGTCCGCAGATTCGCCAATCGACGCAGTTCGTTTCGCTTCCGACGTCGCTGGACTTTGCCGACCCAGCGCCGATGACGGCAGAAGCGTACGTCGACTTGCAGGGACGTCTTGAGGACCTACGAAGCGAGATGCGAGAGTTGGGGCCCCGCAATGGCGAGAATCAGCGACAGTTCATGCGGACGTCGATTCGAATCTCCCAGACAGAGGCACGAATCGCCTCCTACAATCCAGACGGAAGCAGCAAGCCTCGCACGATGGGAGCCCACGATTGGCAACCGTCCGACTTGCCGCTGCTGGTCTACGGCGAGCTGGACCAACCGGCAGAGATCGTACCTCGTGGATTCCCGGAGATCCTCCGAGGTGACCACACATCAGAGATTGGACGAGGAAGCGGTCGGCTGGAACTGGCAGAATGGATCACCGATCCAAACCACCCGCTGACATCGCGCGTGATGGTCAATCGGATTTGGCAGAAGCTGCTCGGCCGAGGCATCGTGCCGACTCCTGATGATTTTGGAACAACCGGAAAGGCTCCGACGCACCCAGAGCTATTGGACCATCTCGCCAGTCGCTTTATCGAAGACGGCTGGTCGACGAAACAAATGATCCGCGAGATCGTGCTCAGCCGCGTCTATCGCCTCTCCTCCGAGAACCACGCGAAGTACGCGGAGTTGGACCCTGACAACCAATGGCTGTGGCGTCATCGGCCCAAGCGGCTCGAAGCCGAAGCGATCCGGGATGCGATGTTGTTCGCCAGCGGTGACTTGCGACTTGAACGTCCTGTTGGTTCGGCGATGGCGAGACTCGGAAGTGCGCCGCCCCAGCTTCTGCAGAGCCTCTTGGCAGGCAAGGACAAGCTCCTCGATAGTTCAATGCGATCCGAAACAGAGACGCAGAATCGCGGTGGACGAAGGCCCTTCTTTGGCGGCCGCCGACCTTCAGGTCGGGCTGGCGCATTCGGTGGCCGCGCCGCCGGTGGAATGCTCCGCCAACTCCAGCAGTTCGGAATCAGCGTGACAGCCGACTCGCTGTTCCCCGAACAGTATCACCGTTCGGTCTATCTGCCCGTCGTCCGCGGTCAGGTTGACGAGTCCTTGGCAGCTTTCGACTTTCCCGATCCAGCGTTGGTTACCGGCCAACGTGATGCCACAACGGTCGCGACTCAGTCGTTGTACTCGTTGAACGATGCCTTCGTCATCCAGCAGTCCGAGAAGCTGGCCAGTCGCTTGTCGAAACATGCGTCAACCTTCGACGAACGGATCGATTTGGTATTCGAGTGGACACTAGCGAGGAAGCCGAATGCTCGCGAACTGCAACTGGCCAAGACGTTCTTTAGAGACTGGACTCGTGACGCGGGTACTGACCGATCGACTGTTGCTGGTGCGTGGGCCGCGTTCAGCCAATCCTTGTTCTCGACTGCCGAATTCCGACAGCTCGATTGAATCATTCTTTGAGCAAATCTTGAAACAAACGCCGCTAACATTCCACCATTACCGGAGAGCGATACGATGGGCACTTCGATTCCACTCGCAACCAGCCAATCAAATATCAGTCGCCGCTGCATGCTCCGTTCTGCTGCCGCCGGGTTCGGGTACGTGGCGTTCTCCGGCCTTTGTGGTCAAGCGGCTCGCGCGAGCGAAAACGTTCTAGCACCCAAGTCGACTCACTTCGAGCCGCGAGCCAAACGGGTCTTGTTCCTTCACATGTCAGGTGCTCCGTCTCACGTCGACACGTTCGACTACAAACCACAGCTCCAAGCTGCGGACGGCAAGCAGATCGTCGGAAGCGGCCGGTTGCTAGGCTCGCCGTTCAATTTCAAACAGCATGGCGATTCCGGCTTGTGGATCTCGGACCTGTTTCCCGAAGTTGCCAAGCACGCCGATAAGCTATGCCTGTTGCGAGGAATGCACACAGATCAGCCCGCTCACCCGCAAGCGACGATGCAGATGCATACGGGGAGCGCTCAATTCGTCCGTCCGTCCCTCGGTGCTTGGAGCTTGTATGGGCTGGGGACCGAGAACGAGAGTCTACCCGGGTTCATCTGCATAAGTCCTCCTCGCAGTGCGGTGAACTACGGCAGCGGCTTCCTGCCTGCGATCTATCAGGGCACTCCCATCGGTTCGGCTTCGCGAGGGCAGCGAGGCGGAGGAGGGACGTTGGAACTCGCCAACATCAGCAACCCGCGATTGAGCCGCACGAAGCAGAAAATACAGCTGAACCTGATCCAATCACTCAACAACGCCAAGATGCGAGACCATCGCGACGATTCACACGTCGAGGCGGTGATCGCCGCGAACGAACTTGCCTTCCGCATGCAAGATGTCGTTCCGGAAGTGATGAATGTCAACAACGAGTCAAGCGAAATTCAAGCCCAGTACGGGATCGGTGAGCAGGCGACCGAGCAATTTGGCCGACAGTGTTTGTTGGCGCGGCGGTTCTTAGAATCGGGCGTCCGCTTTGTCGAGATCGTTCACAATGGCTGGGACCAACACACTCAGCTTCGAGAGAAACACACCTCCCAATCAAAGGCGGTCGATCGTCCCGTCGCTGGCCTGCTCCAGGACCTGGCGGATCGCGGCTTGTTAAAGGACACGCTTGTCATCTGGGGCGGCGAGTTCGGACGAACGCCAACGGCACAAGGCACCGACGGCCGCAACCATAACAACAAAGGCTTCACCATGTGGATGGCCGGCGGTGGTGCTAAAGGCGGATTCTCGTACGGTGCAACTGACGACCTTGGCAGCGAGGCGGTTGTGGACAAGATGCACATTCACGACTTGCACGCCACGATCCTCCATCTGCTCGGTTTGGATCACACGCGGCTGACCTATCGATACGCCGGTCGAGATTTTCGTTTGACAAACGTCCGCGGAAATGTTGCGGAAGAGATCATCGCGTAGTGAAATTCGTCATGCTGAGCATGGCGAAAGCGGTTCGAATATGTGCAAGCGATCTTATGATGGGCACGTGCCCTGGCAGCGAAGACCGATTGCAGATTGATGAGTGAGTGAAAGGGACAAACGCCGTGACGGACCGCATTCGGGGAGTGCGACAATTCAGTTGGCCGGAACGTCGATCGACTCTATCAACGCCGTGAAGTGACGCATTTCCTCTTTTGTCGAATAGACGGTGATGTGGTCGGGACGGTTGCTACCGAATGGACCCATCGAGAGACTGAGGCACTCGCGGGGAAGGTCGTCAAGCTCGTCAAAGAGTGTCTGTGCCCTTGGTGACTCGACGGCGATGTGCTTCAAGTAGATCTTCTCCCTTTCATATCGCCCCAATCGCACCAACGCCTTAAGGTGCCACATATAATACTGCCTCGCATATTCACCAGCTCCACGATGCAGGCCGTTGGGTGAATAAACTCAGCCGAACCATAACAGCTTTACGCCAAGCGAGTTGCAACACACCCAGAATCGACTTCTTGGCCGACGTCCGCGCTTGACGCTTGTCGGTCCAGGCAACATGGTGAA
>PBSM01000346.1 GCA_002726245.1 Planctomycetaceae bacterium
ACAGGGTCGGCGGGGAGCGGCTTTCTAGTTGTTTCGTTGTAGCAATCCAGTCGTTGCCCCACCGACGCAGGGTCGGAGGAGGCATTAGATAGGGGTAAGGACAAGCCTTGGAAGGCCATCGTACAGGTTTTATGAAAGTGCCACGTTCAACCGCGAGCAGTATACCTTCGTTCACTCCTGTTCAAACGTCAGACTGCTGCCCCTTCGAGCTTACCGATATGCTCCTTCAAAAACTCCGCCAGATCTCCCCGATGCAAATCCTCCACCGTACGGAACCAGAGTTTAACCACATCGATGTCTTGCTTTGATTCATCAAGCTCTCGATCTCGCCCCAGATCAGCGAAGCGACCGAGCGGCATCGCGCCCTTCGGCCCAGCCAGCGATAGCACCAGCGCCTCAGGCTTCTTCGTGACGATTCCCGCCCAGGGGTCACGTCGGTCTTTCAGATACATCCGCACAAGCACCTGGTTGTTCCACAAGAACTGTGAGCCTGGCGCGACTTCCTGCAACAAGTCATACAACTCTTCCAGAACTGCCGGCTCCCAACGCACTTTCTTCCCTGGCGGGAATCCCTTCCGCATGAAGTGCCACTTCTGACCAAGCTTCTTCCACGGCGTGTGGTCATCGAGATTGAGCTCCTTCCGTTCTTCGACCTTCGAGAATCCCGCGACCGCTTCTTCGACGAACTTCCAGAAGCCCGGGGTGTCGATCTCCTCCCATGAGAACGCTCGAACTTCGACCTCCTGCCAAGGCCCCTTTGCCGACTTCACTTTGGCGCGAGGGTCGTTGCTATAGATCGGCAACTCATCCATCTGGTTAAGCGTCTTCAGGTTCAGCCGCTCGACCAACTCCTTCCGATCGAACGTTCCGCGATAAACACGGAACTTCATCTTCAGCAGCCAAGTCTCCGCGGTGATCGCATGGAAGAACCAGCCGTCGCTCTTGGTTTGCGCTGCGATCTCCACCACGCTACGATTCTTCCAATCGGTCTCACTGAACTCGCCCAGTTCATGAATCCGATCGACGACTTCCTCCAACACGCGGCCATCCCACTTACACGCGTTCCCCTTTCGATCGACCCGATCGCGCGTATGCCATCCGCGACCATCACTCTCCCATGGCATCTTTGCATCGCGACCAACCTCGGTGATATCGAGCTCACCTTCCTTCTTCTTCTCCGCCGCGTGCGGATCGAAGGCCTTCCGCTCCTTGTACGGCCCCGCTTCCAGCACCGGGGCGAGCGCGATGCCGGTGTGGGAAATGGGGAGAGAGGGAGACGCGGAGGGCGGGAGATGGGGAGACTTCTTCTTGCTTCTCTTTCTCCCATTCTCCTTGTCTCCCCCTCTCCTTGTCTCTTCCACTAGCGCTTCAGGTGTCCCAGCGAACACCACTTGTCCACCGCCCTCGCCCGCCTCCGGACCCATATCGATCACCCAGTCGGCTTGCTTGATCACGTCGAGATTATGTTCGATCACGACCACGGTGTTGCCCAGATCGACCAGCCGCTGGAGCACCTCAAGCAGCTTGGCCAGATCGTCAAAGTGTAGGCCGGTAGTCGGCTCGTCCAGCAAATAAAGCGTGCGTCCAGTGTCTGGCCTCGACAACTCGGCGGCGAGTTTCACGCGTTGTGCTTCGCCGCCGGAGAGCGTTGGCGCGGGCTGGCCGATGGTGAGGTAATCGAGCCCGACGTCGCAGAGTGTTTGCAGAATCCGACGAATCTTCGGGATGTTCTCAAACAACTTGACGGCCTCGCCGCAAGTCATGTCCAAGACATCGCTGATCGAACGTCCGTGGTACGTGACGGCGAGCGTCTCCGGGTTGTAGCGCTTGCCGCGACACGTCTCGCATTCGACCCAAACATCGGGCAGGAAGTGCATCTCGATGCACTGCTGACCATTGCCTTCGCAATCGTCGCACCGCCCGCCCGGAACGTTGAAGCTGAACCGACGGGCTGTATAACCTCGCAGCTTCGCCTCTGGAAGCTGAGCGAACATCATGCGAATCAATTCGAAGAGGCCCGTGTACGTAGCCGGGTTTGACGTAGGCGAATTACCCAGCGGTTGCTGATCGACGCGGATAACTTTGTTGATGTGTTCAATCCCGACGATCTTGTCATGAGCTCCGGGGATCGTTCCCGCGCGATGCAGCGTCTTCGCCAGCGAGGCGTACAACACGTCTTCGATCAACGAACTCTTGCCGCTGCCGCTTGGCCCCGTGATCGCGGTCAGTGTGCCGAGAGGAATCTGAACATCGATGTTGTGAAGATTGTTGTGGCGAGCGCCGTGGATTTCGATAAAGTAGCCCTCACGCTCCCCGTGAGGCAAGCGGCCTTTCGGATGCCCCTCGCCGTTCGAAGAGGTGACGCCTTCACCGACGCCGCTGTCATCACGCGGAGCGTGATGGCTACTATATCGGCGCTTCGCCGGAATCGGAATTACCTTCTTGCCACTCAAGTACGGGCCGGTCACCGACGCACGGCGCCTCGCAAGTTGATCGACTTTGCCCTTGGCGACGATTTCACCACCAAGCTTGCCGGCACCGGGACCAAAGTCACAGATGAAGTCGCTGCCTTCAATGACTTCTTTATCGTGCTCGACGATGATCAACGTGTTGCCGAGATCGCGGAGCTCATGCAACGCGGCAAGCAGTCGCGTGTTGTCGCGCGGATGCAGGCCGATTGTTGGCTCGTCAAGTACGTACAAGACGCCACACAAGCCGCTGCCGAGTTGGCTTGCCAAGCGAATCCGTTGAGCTTCGCCGTTAGAGAGCGTTGCGGCACCGCGACCGACGGTGAGGTACTCGAGACCGACATCGTTCAAAAATCGCACGCGGCCTGTGATTTCGCGAATCAACTCACCGGCGATTCGCCGATCGCGATCGGACAGCTTCCAGCCTTGAACGATCTTCTGCAATTCGCCGAGCGGCAAGCGACAGTACTGATCAATCGTGCGATTCCGAAACTTGACCGCCGACGCGTCGTCTCGCAGTCGGCTGCCCGAACACGTCGAGCAATCGACGTCATCGACAAACTGTCCCAGCCGGTTCCTGAACGTGGGTGACAACTTCGACGCTTCGTCCAGCGCGAGATACAGCCCCTTGAATTGAAAGCGGAAGAGAGGTGTGGATTTCGGATTCCGGATTTCAGTTTTCGGATTGTCTTTCGAATCCGCATTCCGCAACCCGCAATCCGCAATCACGTCAATCCATTCCTCACCGGCACCATACATGATGATTCGCCGATGCCGGGAAGAAAGCTGATCAAAGGGGACGTCAAGCGGCACGCCAGCCTGCCGCGAGAGAGCCTCCAGCATCAACTTAGAGATTGGCTTCGCGAGGTCGGGCCACAGCGCAACCGCGCCCTCTGCCAGCGTCAGCTTCGGATCGCGAAGCAGCGCCGCCGGATTCGCGCCGACCTCCACGCCAAGGCCTTCACAGGCCTCGCACCAACCGAGATGGCTGTTGAAAGAGAAGCTGTGCGGCGTGAGTTGCTCGAAGCTTCGTCCGCACTGTCCGCACGCGAGATGCTGGCTGTGCGTGACGACCGCCCAACGTGGTTCAGGCATTTCGTCTTGCGGATACGCAACCTGCAGAACACCCTTGCCGAATCCAAGAGCCGTCTCGATGCTCTCGGCAACCCGCGCGCGCTGTGCTTGCTTGATGATGACTCGATCGATGACGACCGAGACATCATGTTTGCGGCGTCGATCGATCTTCGGTGGCTCGTCGATGGAATGCGTTTCCCCGTTCACTCGAATGCGCACGAATCCCGCCGCCCGCAGCTCTTCCCAAACCGATTCGTATTTGTCGCCAACTTGGATATCGACGGGAGCCATCACATACAGCCGTGTGCCTTCCGGCTCCGTCATTACTTTATCGACGACTTCATCGAATGATTGTGTGCCGACAGGAATGTCGCAGTCAGGGCAATGCGGCTGCCCGACCCGGGCCATCAGGATGCGGAAGTAGTCGTAGATTTCGGTCACGGTGCCGACCGTGCTTCGCGGCGTGTTGCCGAGATTCTTCTGTTCGATTGCAATTGCCGGCGAGAGGCCATCAATGTGTTCGACCTGCGGCTTTTGCATCTGAGCCACAAACTGGCGAGCATAAGAACTCAAGCTCTCGACGTAGCGTCGCTGCCCCTCGGCATAGATCGTATCCATTGCAAGCGAGCTCTTGCCGGAACCACTTGGCCCGCAGAAGACCGTCATCTTGTCGCGAACGACATCGACATCGACGCCTTTCAAGTTGTGCTGCTGAGCCCCACGAACGCTGATCTCCTTCGCAAGCTTCGCCGCGCCGTTGCGCTTTGCTTTCGACTTACTTCCATTTCGGTCTACCTGCCTGCCGTTCGAACCTTGCAACACCGCCTTCAGAGCTTGCCCAGTGTGCGACTCCTCCACCTGCATCACATCTTCGGGCGTGCCTGTCGCGACGATCCGGCCACCGCCTTCGCCACCTTCGGGCCCAAGATCGATGACCCAGTCAGCAGTCTTGATGACATCGAGGTTGTGTTCGACAACGAGGACCGTGTTGCCGGCGTCGGCAAAGTCGTGCAACACTTTCAGCAATAGCTTGATGTCGGCAAAGTGCAAACCCGTTGTAGGCTCGTCGAGCAAGTAGAGCGTCTGGCCCGTGCTCTTCTTGACTAGTTCGCGAGCTAACTTGATGCGTTGTGCTTCACCTCCGGAGAGCGTTGGCGATGGCTGACCCAGCTTGATGTAGTCGAGCCCAACATCATGCAGCGTCTGCAATTTATGCCGCACTTTGGGAATGTTCTCGAACAAATCGAGCAATTGCTGAACGTCCATCTCCAGCACTTCCGCGATCGACTTCTCCTTGAACTTGGCTTGCAACGTCTCACGGTTGTAGCGATGGCCTTCGCAGACCGGGCACGTCACCCAAACATCCGCGAGAAAATCCATCTCCAACTTGTTGGAGCCGTTTCCTTCGCAGGCTTCGCAGCGTCCGCCTGCGACATTGAAACTGAAGCGGCCCGGCTTATACCCGCGCCGCTTCGACTCGGGCAACTGCGTGAAGAGGTTGCGGATGTCATCAAAGACCTTGATGTATGTGCCAGGATTCGAGCGAGGCGTTCTTCCGATCGGAGACTGATCGATCGCGATCAACTTGTCGAGATGTTCGAGTCCCTCGATCGCCTCGTGTTCGCCCGGATCGCCTTCGCCGCCGTTGAGGTCCCGCCGCAGGGCTTCGACCAGAATGTCGTTGACCAGCGAACTCTTGCCCGATCCCGACACACCAGTGATGCAGACGAAGGTGCCAATCGGGATATCGATATCGACCTTCTTGAGGTTGTTGTGAGCGGCGCCGCGGATGGTGAGAAGGTAGCTCTCACGCTCCGCGTGAGGAGAGCGGTCGGGCGAGGGGGCGTCGCATTTCGCACGAGCTTGACTTTTCGCAGACTCCGCGTCTCTCCCCTCGCCGCTTTCATCACGCGGAGCGTGAGGGCTACTTTGGCGCCGCCTCTCCGGTACTTCAATCTTCTCCTTCCCCGCGAGATACCTCCCCGTGACACTCCGCTTCTCTTTCATCACCTTGGCGGCGGAGCCTTCGACGACCAGTTCACCGCCGCGCACTCCCGGCCCGGGCCCGAAGTCGATGATGTGATCGGCGGCTCGCATCGTGTCTTCGTCATGCTCGACGACGACGACTGTATTGCCCATGTCTCGCATGCGGCAAAGCGTATCGATCAGCCGGTTGTTATCGCGAGCATGTAAGCCAATCGACGGTTCGTCGAGGATATAGAGAACGCCAACGAGCCCGGAGCCGATTTGCCCGGCAAGACGAATCCGCTGCGATTCGCCGCCCGAGAGTGTGGGCGCTGTGCGATCGAGTGTGAGGTAGTCGAGTCCGACGTTCAACAGGAAGTCCAGCCGATCGCGGATCTCTTTCAAGACCTCGGCGGCGATGAACGCGCGAGTTGGATCGAGCGTCAACTCGCTGAAGAAGTCAACCGCTTCGCCGACCGAGAGGTTGCAGACTCCGGGCAACGATCGAATGGGTCGATTCGCGAAACGCGTGTGGGCTGACGTGATCTTCACGGAGCGTGCTTGATCGCTCAGCCGTTCGCCGTGGCAGTCGGGGCACATCATCGTGCGCATATATCGCTCGAGCCGACGACGCTGCGGCCAGCTCTTGGTATTTCGGTACTTGGTCAGCAAGTCGGGGACAATGCCTTCGAATTCACCGCCGTATTTCATCGGCGAGTTTCCACCTCGCCAGGTGTAAGTAATGTGCACGTCGTCCGTGCCCCACAACCACAACTCTTGCAGTTCCTCGTCGAGTTCCTCCCATGGTGTTTCCAGCATCGTGCCCGAGTCGAGTTCGTGCATCCGCTCGATTGTGTCGGCAACGCCTTGATAGATATGCCGCCGCCAGCGACCCAACTCTTTCCAGTTGCCGATCAACTCGAAGCAGCCCTTCTTGAACGTCAACTCGGCGTCGGGCACAAGCAAGTCGGGATCGAATGAATAGAGTTCCCCCAGCCCGTCGCACTCGTAACACATGCCTTGCGGGCTGTTGAAGCTGAACAGTTGCGGGCTTGGAGGTTCGAAGCTAAGTCCACAATCTGTGCAGGCGTACTCAACCGAGAAAACCGTATCGTTCGGTCGCTTTCGTTTTGCGCTCTTTCCTTTACCTCCCCGCGCAGTGGGGAGGTCGGACGCGGTAGCGGCCGGGTGGGGCTCTTCCGAATGCCGCCCTCTCCGGGCCTTAGAGCCCGACTCTCCCAGAGGGAGAGTGTTTTTGGGTGCAGCCTCCGCGGTTTCGACGAAGAGCGTGCCCTTACCGATCTTCAACGCGATGTCGATAGCTTCGGCCAGGCGCGGTCGGACCTTCGAGTTGACGGATAGTCGATCGATGACGACTTCGATGTCGTGCCGCATCTGACGATCAAGTCGCAGATCGTCGTTCAAAGAAACGGTCTCGCCATCAACTCGCGCACGCACGAAGCCTTGCTTCAGCAGATCCTCGAACAGGTCTTTGTACTCGCCTTTTTGCCTGCGAATGATCGGAGCCAACACCGCGAAGTTCGCGTCGTCCGGGAATTGCAGAATCCGAGCGATGATCTGTTCCCGCGTCTGGGCGCTGATCTCCTGACCACATTTGGGGCAGAAACCCTGCCCGACCCGAGCGAACAGCACTCGCAAGTAGTCATAGATTTCGGTGACGGTGCCGACGGTGGAACGCGGGTTGTTGCCGCTCGATTTCTGCGAGATCGAGATCGACGGGCTCAAGCCACCGAGGTAATCGACATCCGGCTTTGGCATCTGCCCGAGAAACTGCCGGGCAAAGCTCGATAAGCTCTCCACATAACGCCGCTGCCCCTCGGCATAGACCGTATCGAACGCCAGCGAACTCTTCCCCGAGCCGCTAACGCCGGTCAGGCAAATCAGTTTGTTGCGTGGTAGAACAACGTCGATGTCTCGCAAGTTATGCTCGCGAGCGCCTTTGATCACAATATCCGAGACAGGCATCTTTTCCGTGCGGCGCGCGAATCCGTTCTGGAGTTGGCAAACCCGTCATTGTATGGCACGCTTTGAGACACGACTAGCGAGGCGAATGGCCAGAGTAGCCTCCAGGACGCCTTATCAGTCGCAAGTGCTTGCGGTGCGAACGGTTTCGAGTCGCTATCAGGAGAAGCTGTCTATGAAGATCGCAGTGAGTGGGTCGCGAGGCCTTGTCGGATCCGCCCTGTTGCCGTTGCTTGAGCGAGCCAGCCACGAAGTTCATCGCCTAGTCCGCGGGATCCCCGCCGGAGACGACATAGGCTGGGATCTGAAGACCGGCGAGATCGAGCACGAAAAGCTGGCAGGGCTCGACGCGGTCGTGCATCTCGCTGGCGAAGGCATCGCGGAAGGGCGATGGACTGCGGCGAAGAAGGCTCGGATTCGCGATAGCCGAGTGAATGGAACGCGTCTCGTTTGCGAGGGACTTGCGAAGCTCGAACGTAAGCCAAGCGTTCTCGTTTGTGCGTCGGCGATTGGTTACTACGGTGATCGTGGCGATGAGAAATGCGACGAGAGCGCACCGCCTGGCGTCGGCTTTCTGCCGGATGTTTGCACGGCTTGGGAAGACGCGACTCTGCCTGCCGTCCACGCCGGCATTCGCGTTGTGAACCTCCGGATCGGAGTGGTCTTGAGCACGCGGGGTGGGGCACTGTCGAAGATGCTTCTGCACTTCAAGCTGGGGCTCGGCGGGATTGTTGGAGACGGGAAGCAGTACTGGAGTTGGATCTCTTTGGACGATGTTGTGCAGGCCACCGTCCACTGCATCGATGCCGATGGGATTCGTGGGCCCGTCAATGGAGTCGCACCGAACGCCGTCACCAACCGTGAGTTCACGAAAACGCTGGGCCGCGTCCTCCGACGCCCGACGCTGTTTCCGATGCCTGCCTTTGCCGCGCGGCTGGCGCTGGGAGAAACGGCGGACGCACTGCTGCTTTGCAGCGCTCACGTCGTTCCTCACGTGTTGCAAGAGTCAGGCTTCCAGTTCCAGCACGAGGATTTGGAGTCGGCGTTGATGCAGTTGCTCCGCTGAAAGTCTGCTGCCAACGAAGATGATGGGGTCGCGGTGGACGCTGCCTTGGCCGAGTGGGTTAGCCGTGATGGTCCATGAATTCGTAGGGCGCGACTTCGCCCTTGAATTACCATTTCCTCGTTCTAACTGAACTTTTGCAATTCGTCGTATCAATATCAATTGGTCCGTACTGTTCAGCTAGCGAGCACTAGGGTTTGTGTTGCTAGCTG
>PBSM01000347.1 GCA_002726245.1 Planctomycetaceae bacterium
CGACGTGTGGTGTCAAAGTCGAGCAAGTTCCGTGGGCCCAAGGGAAGAGTCCTCTGACGACCCAATACAAATGGTTCTTGGCTGGTTGGGCTCGTCGGATGAGTTGGAAGGAAGTGTCGATCTGCTTTCAAGGGAGCTGGGATCACGTCTACAATTCCGTCAAACTCGCGGTTTCGTGGGGATTATCGCACCGCAACTTGGATTATCGCACCGCAACCGGAGGCGATTGAGTCCCTCGGTGTCGATGAAGTGCAATGGCATCGGGACCACAAATACCAAACGCTGGTGTACCAAATCGATGCAGGTTGCAAACGGCTTCTCTGGATTGGCCCGGATCGCACGGCCAAGACGTTGCTTCGCTTCTTTCGTTTCCTGGGCAAGCAACGGAGTGCGAAGTTGCAGTTTGTGTGCAGCGACATGTGGCAGGCTTATTTGAAAGTGATCGCCAAGAAGGTGCCGCATGCGATTCACGTGCTGGACCGGTTCCATGTGATGCGGAAGATGAGCAAGGCCATCGATAAGGTTCGCACGGCGGAGGTAAAACAACTCCAAGCGGACGGTTATGAACCATTACTGACGGGGGCTCGCTGATTGCTATTGAAGCGTCGGGAGAACCTGACCGAAACGCAATCGGTGAAGCTCAGTGAATTGCTACAGTACAACTTGAAGAGCGTGCGTAGCCACCTGATGAAAGAAGACTTTCAGCGATTCTGGACGTACACCTATCCAGCCTGCGGCGGAAAGTTTCTCGATGCCTGGTGTACGCGAGCGATGCGGAGCAAGATTGATCCGATGAAGAAAATGGCCAAGACACTTCGTCGTAAACGCGAGCTGTTACTGAACTGGTTTCGCGCCGAGGGAGCGTTATCCTCAGGCGTCGTCGAAGGGTTTAACAACAAGCTAAAACTGATCACCAGAAAATCGTACGGCTTTCGCACTCAAGAAGCCTATGAAATCGCCTCTATCACAACCTCGGAGCACTTTCCCAACCTGAGTTCCCCCCACAGATTCTTCTGACGAGGCTAAAAAAGAGGCCCGCTCGATTCAACGAGCGGGCCTCCGTGCGTGCAATTATTACAATAGCAAGCTAGTTGAGGATCTTGGCCGTATCTGCAATCACGGCTGTGACGCCCTTCTTGTCAAGCTTGCCCTTGGCGAACACGTGGTTCGCCTTCACTTCTTTTGCACCAACCCAAAGATGCACAGTGACTTCGGCATCCTTCGCGATCTTATAGGTTTCCGGGCCTGCAATGCTATCGACGATCGTAAGCGGAGTCTTCAGGCCGTGTTTCTTAGCGAACTTCTTCAACTGACCTTCGGCTTCATCGGGATCGTCTGTCAGAAGCACAACGAACGAAGACATTTGCTTGCCTTTGTTAGCAGCAACTTTTTTGTCAACTTGCTTGACCAAACTGGCCAAATTGTCGTCGAGTGAACGCGTGAAGATGTTCACTACCGGACGGTTGCCGAACAGTCAGCGATAGCAGAGTGACTTACCGGCGTTGGGACCTGTAGCGTCCTTGACGAGGAAGAAGCCGGCACTTTCGCCGACCTGCAACCCGGACTTCAGGTCCGCCGCCACGGCCACGGCACTGAAGCTCAGTGCCACGATCGCGATCGTGGGAACCAATGTTTTCATCAAACTTCTCCTTAAATGAGTGTCCCGTCGATACGACTTCGACGTATGTGTGCTCATTAATGTATTCGAGCCGACAGCGCATGGCAAGGAAGTGCTGGCAGGGATTGTGGGCTATCTCACACTAGCTTGTCGATCGATCATGCTCGTCACTTCCCACCAGGGACTTGTTCCAGGCCCGATAGCCAAAGTAGACGGGCAGTCCACACAGAATGAGGAAGACACCGGTGCGCGACTCCAGCGCATTGCTGGCATAGACTTGCGACAAGAACCAAAGATAGACCACCAGGAACGCGATGGGCGTAATCGGGTAGCCCCAAGTTCGATAGGGCCGCTCGGCTTTGGGCATCCGGACTCGCAGGACCAGCACCGCCGCGACTCCCAGCATGTAGAAGATGCTGGCCGAGAAGATGACGAAGTTCGTCAGCAGACTGAAGATCGAGTCGTCTTGCAAACTCTTGACAATCTTGCGCAACAACTCGCTCTTGTACCCATCGACGACGGCATCCAGAGCAAGCCCCTTCGCGACAGCCACCGTCACGACGAGCGCGATCGACATGGCAGCCATTACGACGATGGCGGCGACTGGCGTACGAAAGGTCGCGTGGACGCGGCCGAGCGATTGAAAGAAGACGCCGTCGCGTCCCATCGCAAAACTGATGCGAGGTGCTCCTAGCAAGTTCGAATTGATCGCGCCAAACGTGCTGCACATGATGACCGCCGACATCGCGGTCAGTCCGGGCTGGCCGAGCAGCCGCTGTAGTGTGTGCTCCGCCGCATGATCGCCAGCCGCTTTCATCTCGCTCATCGTCAGCACGCCGTGATAGGCGACGTTTGCGCTCACGTAGAGCAACATCAAAATGCCGATGCCCGCGAAAAGCGAGAGCGGAATGTTGCGTTGCGGGTTGCTGACTTCTTCGGCTAGCGGTGTGATGCCGTGCCAACCGTTGTAAGCCCACATCACCGCGAGCAAGATCGCGCCGACTTGCGCCGCGAGATTTGCCTTCTCGGGCGTGGTGGTCGTTGTGTAGTTGGTCGCGCTAAATCCGTCGGAGGCAAATGGAATCATGACGAACGGCAACACGGCGACCAGCCCGAGGAAGCCGGCTTTGATCACGGTCGTCGCCAACTGCATTCGGCCTCCCCACAATACACCAGCGATGTTGATTCCTGCTAAGCCGACGATCAGCACCGTCGCGAACAACACTTTGACCGGTGGTGGAAAAGCGAGACCGGTAGCGAGACTCAGCGAGCCGATGAATGCAACTGATAACGCTCCGATCGATGCGGGCTTACCGAAAATGATCTCGGTCCAGCCAAACAGGAACCCAACCGGCTTGCCGTAAGCGTTTCGCAAATAGACATACAGCCCACCCGCTTTCGGGAACATGGTAGCCAATTCAGCAAAGGACAACGCGCCCAGCAGACACAGCACGCCGCCGAAGACCCACACGCTGATGATCAAACCAAAGCTACCACCGTCACCAGCGATATTGCCCGGCTTGAGAAAGATGCCCGAGCCGATGACGTTACCCACCACGACCGCGATGGCTATCTGCAAGCCGAGGTCGCGTTTCAGTGTGTGTGGTTTGTCTGAAGGATGTGTGTCGCCGCTGCTCACAATCGTGGCTCCGTTGGAAGAACGAAGCCAGCTATCGTAGCGAATCGCGAGGCAGCTTTCATTGATAGTCGCAAGAAACGCAAAATGACGCAAAGAATTGCGACCCCCTCTGTGCGCTTCTTGTGTTCTTTGCGGCTACCCGAGGACGCCGCGAACGACTTCTCCGCCGATATCGGTCAAGCGATGATCGCGGCCTTGGTATCGATAGGTCAGTTGCTCGTGATCGACTCCGAGGCAGTGCAAGATCGTCGCCTGTAGGTCATGGATGTGGACGGGCTTCTCATCGACATTGTAGGAGAAGTCGTCGGTCTTTCCGTAAGTAAGCCCTGCTTTCACCCCGCCGCCCGCCATCCAGATCGAGAAGCAGCGAGGATGGTGATCGCGGCCGTAATCCTTCGTGTCGAGCTTGCCTTGGCAAAAGACGGTTCGGCCGAACTCGCCAGCCCAGACGATCAACGTGTCCTTTAACAAACCGCGTTGTTTTAAGTCGTGGACGAGCGCCGCCGACGCCTGATCCGTTTCGCGGCACTTGCCTTTGATGCGACTGTTGATACTGCTGTGATGATCCCACCCGCGGTGATAGAGCTGCACAAAGCGAACATCGCGATCGACCAATCGTCGAGCCAACAAGCAGTTGGCGGCGTAGCTCCCGGGTTGCTTCGCGTCTTCGCCGTATAGATCAAAGGTGTGTTCCGGTTCGTCATTCAGGTTGGCGATCCGCGGAAGGGCCTTCTGCATGTGGAACGCCAGCTCGAACTGTTCGATTCGAGCGTTGATCTCTGGAGCGCCGACGTCATCTTGGTGAAGTTGATTCAGTTCGGCGAGACTATCGATCATGCGCCGCCGAATCTTGCGAGTGATTCCGGGGGAATTGGCGAGATATAACATCGACTCGGCACCACCACGAAGCTTGACACCTTGATGCCCCGTCGGCAAGAAACCCGATCCCCACAGTCGCCCGAAGAGTGGTTGGTCGTTCGGAGCACCGCCAGAGATTAACACCACAAACCCAGGTAGGTCTTCGTTCTCGCTCGCCAAGCCATAGTTGACCCAAGACCCCATGCTCGGTTGCCCTGGGCGTTCGGTACCCGTTTGTAGCATCGTGAGCGCCGGGTCGTGATTGATCGCCTCGGTGTACATCGAACGGACGATGCACAACTCGTCAGCGACTTGCGCGGTGTGAGGTAGTAGCTCGCTTAACTCGGCGCCGGACTCACCATGCTTCGCGAACTCGAACGGCGATGCGGTAACAGGAAGTAATTCCTGATCCGACGTCATTGTTGTCAGCCGCTGCCCCATTCGCACTTCCGCCGGAGTCTCTTTGCCGTGGAGTGCCTTCAAGCCGGGTTTATGATCAAAGAGATCGATCTGCGACGGTGCGCCTGACTGACAGAGGAAGATGACGCGTTTCGCGGTTGGTGTGAAGTGGGGAAGAGCATCCTTCGCTTCCGCGCCAGACAGCAGTCGCGTGTTCAACAACGACGCCAGCGCAGCGACGCCGATTCCGGCGCTGGTCCGTCCAAAGAGCTGACGGCGCGTCAGCAGTTGTTCGTGATGTTGAAAAGGGTTAGTCATCGTTGTGTGCATCGTTTAACCGCAAGCCGGAGGCGTGCGCGTTTCGTGCGCGGACGCCCCGGTCAACGCACGCCTCCGGCTTGCGGTTAAACGATTCTCTTTCAGTTCCTCGAAATTACTTCGTCTAAGGACAGGACCGTGCTCGCGACGGCAGTCCACGCAGCTAGTCTTTGCACATCAATCGGCGCGTCCGCTGTAGATGCGCCCGCCGTCGTCAATTGCTTCGCCAGTTCCGGATCGTTGCGATACTCATCCAACATCTCCGCGAGCAGGCGGGTCAACACCTGTAGCTCTCTCACCGTCGGCTTCCGACCGGCCGCGAGCTGGAAGATCAACTCAAGACGTTCATCGTTCTCATCTGCTTCGGACATAATTCGTTCGGCCAGGCAACGCGAGGCTTCGACAAATGTCACGTCGTTCATCAGGACAAGAACTTGCTGGACTGTATTCGTGCGAGGTCGCGTCGTGACGCAGACCTCACGACTTTGCGCATCGAACGCCGATAGAGTCGGTGACGGCACACTTCGTTTCCAAAACGTGTAGAGACTACGTCGATAGAGGTCTTCGCCATGGCTCTGCCGAAAGACTTGAGCGGTGAAGTCATTCGGGTTGTAAGAAATCTCCTCCCACAAGCCGGCCGGTTGATATGGGAACACGCTCGGGCCGCCCGTACGTTCGACCAACAAGCCACTCGTGGCGAGCGCGTTGTCTCGGATCATCTCGGCGGGCAGTTGGAAACGCGAGGCTCGCGACAGCCAACGATTCTCTGGATCACGCGATAAACATTCCGCGTCAACGCGACTTGACTGCCGATACGTCGCCGAGGTGACCATAAGCTTGATGATACGTTTCACATCCCAATCGCGCGCGAACTCGGTAGCCAACCAGTCGAGCAACCTGGGGTGTGTTGGAGGTTCTCCTCGCGAACCAAAGTCTTCCGGAGTGCGCACAATCCCTGTGCCAAAGAACTGCTGCCACAGGTGATTGACGGCAACGCGCGAGGTCAGCGGATGATCGGGCCGCACGAGCCAGCGTGCCAAAGCGAGACGACTCGGCTTTGCATCGCCGACAAGCCGTGGGAGAGCTTCCGGAACACCAGGCATCACCTGCTCGCCGAGAGAATCGTAACGTCCGCGTTCAAGGATGCGAGTCACTCTCGGCTCGGAAAGCTCTTGCATCACCATCGTCGTCGGCACGGTGGACTCAACGTGCGCGAGTTGTTTGTTCAAGTCGTCACGCTGCGACCGAAGTCGCCTGTAAGCTGCGTCAACATGGTCGAGATAGTAGCGGCGAAGCCTCTGGCCTTCGTCGCCCGTTCGCTGTTCGACCGGCTTGGCCAGAAGAGTGCGAATCGGATCACCACCTGCGAGGACTGCGATCTCGTCCGCGCCAAGTTTCGTGTCGTAGATGCGAAGTTCATCGAGCATACCGCGAAACGAGTTCTCACGATTCGGGTCTCCGATGCGAAGTGCTTCATCAACCGCGATGCTGCCGCGAAGATCGTCACGCAGGCTTCGTGTCGCCGCTGCCTCGCCATCGACAAAGAGGTTGATGCCGCTTGCTTTCGAAGAACCGTCATAACGGACTGCGACATGCTGCCATTTCCTCAACTTCAACGAACGTTCGGCTTCGATCTCGACACCGCTCCCATCATCCCCCACGAGTCGCATTCGGAGCCGTCCGCCTGTCAGCTCCAGGCCATAGCCTCGGTTCGCCAGCTCTATATTGCCACGGCCGAGCACAAGCATTCGATCGTTGGTTGTCGGAAAAAGCCAGAAGCTGATCGTGAATTCGTCGTCTGTTCCAAAGCGTGCGGCGTCGCCTAAGTCAATCGTTGACTGGCGATTGAAGATGAGTGATGTGCGCGCTTCGACCTTAGCTTGAAACGTGCTGCTATCTCTCGGTGCGTCGTCCAGCGAATCATGGAGAACAGGCGTTGATGTCAGCTCACGTGTATCCGCTGCTTGATCTTTACTGGCCCAGGTAAGCAGATCGTCGCTTACGCTCGCGGCCCGTGCCTCCATCGCTTTCTCGACCGATGTAAGCTGCCTGTTCAAGGCTGCAAGCTGAGCGAGCTGATGAGACGTCGGAGCCTTGATGAATGGAGCCGCGTTTCCCTTGTCGCCGTCGATGCCGTTCTCGGGCACATTGTTAAAGAAAGCATACAGCCGATAGAAGGCTCGTTGTGTGAATGGATCGTACTTGTGATCGTGGCAGCGGGCACACAGCATGGTTTGACCGAGCCAGACCGTTGAAGTTGTGACCACACGATCAACGACGTATTCGCTGCGAAACTCTTCCGCGATGATACCGTTCTCGAAGTTGATCATGTTGTTGCGGTTAAAGCCGGTCGCGATGTGTTGCGACAGCGTCGCGTTGGGCAATAGGTCGCCGGCGAGTTGCTCGACCGTGAACTGATCGAACGGAATGTTGCTGTTGTAAGCATCGATCACCCAATCTCGCCATCGCCACATGTCGCGATGGGCGTCCATGTGATATCCGTGCGTGTCGGCGTAGCGGGCGAGATCCAGCCACATCGAGGCCATTCGCTCGCCGAAACGAGGCGATGCGAGCAGTCGATTGACCAGATTGTGGAAAGCGGATTGCGGATTGCGGAGTGAATCTTGTTCGAATGCTCTGACCTCTTCCGGCGTTGGAGGAAGGCCCGTGATGTCGAGCGTGACACGGCGAATTAGCGTTCGCCTGGTTGCTTCGTCCGAGGGACTCAGCTCTTCCTGTTCCATCCGCGCGAGAGTGAAGCAATCGATCGCATTGCGTGTCCATTCGAGACGATCGATGCGTGGTAAACTCGGGCGGCGCGGGATTTGATATGCCCAGTGTTCGGCGCGCGCGGGTTCGCCGGCAGCAGCAACGAAGCCGATCCACCAGAAGATCACCGGGAACCAAGCGAGGATTATGCGCATCGAACCTCTCGTCCGTCAAAGCAGCAACACCAACCTCTACCCTCATATTACAGCACGCGCGGTCGATGTTGTCTAGAAAAGGGGAGTCCGCTCAACCGTGATGATCGTTACACGCGGTAAATCGCTACGCACTCGGGCTTGCCTGAGGCGCTTGCTCCAGTCGTGCGGAGATCTTCACGGCTAGCATCCGGTGATCGACGGGCTTGAAGAAGACGTCGTCAACGCCTCGCGCGAGCAGATCCTTCGCCAACTTTGGTTCGGCGACACCCGTCACAACGAAGATTAATGGTCGGTTTTCGCGAGCAAGCAATTCGACTGCCAAGGCATGGCCGTGCACGTTCGGCATTCTTGTGATGACGACGCTGTAATCTCTCAGCTCCAGCATCTTCAAGGCTTGTTCGCCGTTGATGGTCGGAGAGCACTCGAAGCCGGCCTGGTCCAACGCCCGAATCGTCAGCTCCCGCACGGCAGCTTCATCATCCACAACGAGTACCCGCGGTCGATGTGTACTCACGGTTGACTTACCTCGCAAAACGGCTGTACTGCGGAGAAGTCAGAGAGATGGTCCAGCAGTTGCGGTAGCGTGTCGTCGCTGGAGTCAGCAGGTTGAGGTACAACAGGGAAGTGCATGGCAATCGTCGTGCCCCGATTCACTTCACTTTCGATTTCCAGGTAGCCATGATGCTGTTGAAGGATCGTATATACCATCGACAACCCGAGGCCAGTCCCTTTGCTTGGTTCTTTCGTCGAAAAGAACGGCTCCAGAATGCGGTCTCTCAAATCGTCCGGTATCTCACAGCCAGTATCTCGCACGGCAAGCCTGACATAATCGCCTGGCCGCGCCTTATCGACGGCTTCCGTTAGATGGATCGCCCGGGTTTCGATCGTCAGCGCCCCGCCATCGGGCATCGCATCGCGGGCGTTGGTGCATAAGTTCATCAGCGCTTGTTGGAGCATAGCGGGTTCAACAGCCGCGCTTCGTGCTGACGGATCCAGATCCGTTTCTGATGTGATGTCGTCATTCAACAGTGGTGCGAGCAACCCGAGGAGCTCGACGGTGACATCGTTCACGTTCGTTTCGAGCTTTGTCGGTTCTCGTGGACGGCTGAAGTCGAGCAACTGCCGCGTCAGCGTCGCGGCTCGATCGGCCGCAATCAGTGCCTTCTGTAAGTCGCGTTATCGCATGTCGGCCGGCGCGAGGCCTTCGAGCGCATAGTTCGTATAGCCGATAATGGCTTGCAGCAAGTTATTGAACTCGTGGGCGATGCCACCGGCCAGCGAGCCGACTGCTTCCATCTTCTGCGACTACCGAAGCTGTTCTTCGAGGCGAGCACGTTCGATCGCGTAGTGCAACGCCCGCGCGATCATCGGTCCCGAGTGATAACCTTTGACGATGTAATCCTGAGCACCGCGACGAACCGCTTCGGTAGCTACTTCCTCACACTCGGTGCCCGTCATGACGAAGCCGGAAGGGAGGGGCAGCTTCTCGCACGGCATCGAACGTCGCCAATCCGTCGCTATCGGGCAGGCCGAGATCAACGACCACGACATCGTAACTGCTGTGAGATAAGTGCTCGATTTCGGCTGCCAAACGATCTACCCACTCCACGATGAAGCGTCTTGGTGAACGGCGCAACAAGTGCTCGATCAGCCGCGCTTGAGCGGCATCATCCTCGATCAATAGAACTCGCGTCGCTGGACGCGGAGCGGATGCCGGTGCGGTCTGGTCGGACATGTTTACGATGCTCGCGGTGAAAGTGACACTTTCATAAAACCTGTACGATGGCCTTCCATGGCTTGTCCTTACCCACATTTCACCACCGACCCCGTGTCGGTGGACTCGTGACTGAAAGGCTACTATCGGTGAACTTGAGACGTAGGCCCCGCCGACCCTGTGTCGGTGGACCTCATGACTCGTCACTGCTTCCACCGACACAGGGTCGGCGGGGAGCGGCTTTCTAGTTGTTTCGTTGTAGCAATCCAGTCGTTGCCCCACCGACGCAGGGTCGGAGGAGGCATTAG
>PBSM01000348.1 GCA_002726245.1 Planctomycetaceae bacterium
CGTGATAGGTACGTAACCACAACGAAATGTATCTGTGTTAAAAAAGTCCGGAGACCGTCCTCAAGTTCAAACTCTTTCAGGGACGGCTTGCCGTTAAACGGTCACTCACTCTCCTCCCAAATGGCATGCGGGTCGAACGACATCGACGCCAACATGCTCATCCCGACACAAAGTACAAACGCAAACACGGCTGGGCCGACGCGAAACTCAACCAGGCTGCCGAGCTTCACGAGCATGACCAGGAACGCCAGCAGCATCACATCCATCATGCTCCACTTTCCCGCATACTCCATGATGCGATAGGTCGTGGCTTTGTGTTTGCGTTGGAACAATCCGAGCAGGCTTAGTTCCAGCAGCATGACAATCTTGACGAACGGAAAGATGATCGAGAATACCAGCACGACGATCCCGACAAACAAGTCGCCGTGCATCAGCAAATCGATCGTGCCCATCAACATGCTAGATTGGTGGTGATGGCCGTGGCGTTCGATATCGAGGATCGGCAGCAGGATCGCCGGCCAAAACAAGAAGAACGCGCCGAGCGCCGCAGCGGCTGTACGGCTAGCCGCGAGCTTGCCGCCTTTGTCGCGATGGATCGTCGCCCGGCAGCGAATGCAAATCGCCGACTTGCCTCCGCTCAGCGACGGCACGCGATGAATCTGGCCGCAGCAGTGACAGGCACGTAAGTCAGGCATTCAAGTTCTTCTGCCGCTGGTTGTGAATCTTTAGTGCCTCATCATACACTGTTGGAGTCCCGCCTTTAGGCGGCTTGTTTTGCTTGCTCGAAAGACCGCCTACAGGCGGGACTCCAACCATGGCCGTCGATAACCCAGCAAAGATCGCCATCCTTGGTGCTGGGCCGATCGGGCTCGAAGCGGCTCTTTATGCGCGGTTTCTGGGCTACGATGTTGACATCTATGAACGAGGCCAAGCCGCCGAGAACGTATTGCGTTGGGGACACGTTCGTATGTTCAGCCCGTTCGCGATGAACAGTTCGACGCTGGGGCTGGCAGCTCTTCAAGCCCATGATCCGGCCTACGAAGCCCCAGATGGTGGCGGTCTCCTGACCGGCCGCGAATACGCCGAACGCTACTTGCTCCCGCTGTCGCGGACGGATTTGCTCGCGGATCATTTGAAGCTTAACACGTCGGTTGTTTCCGTAGGTCATGAAGATTTGCTCAAAGGCGAACTTGTTGGCGATCCAGAAAGAGGCGACTACGATTTTCGCATTTTGTCGTTGGATGCCGTCGGAAACGAAAGCGTCACATCGGCCGAAGCAGTTATCGACACGACAGGTGTGTACGGGAATCCAAACTGGGCAGGACAGGGTGGTGCGCCTGCGCTCGGCGAGCGTGAGTCCCGTGACGAGATCGAATACGAAGTGCCGGACGTCTTAGTCTGCGAACGCGAAAGATACGCTAATCGGAGCACGTTGCTAATTGGATCTGGCTACTCGGCTGCGACGACTGCTGTTGCGCTGGCCAAGCTGGCAGAGGAAGCATCGGATACGAAGGTCACGTGGATCGTCCGTCGCGGCGGCTCCGATTCGTTTCCGATCAAAGTCATCGAAAGCGATCGGCTGACGGAGCGAGCTGAACTAACCGCAGAAGCGAATCGGATCGCCGCCGGCGCGAGTTCGGGTCTCGCGTTTCATCAGTCCACCAGCATTTCTGGAGTTCTACGCACTGCCGACAGAAATCGCTTCGTCGTGACGTTGACTGGCGAACTGGAAGGTGAGTTTGAGTTCGACAACATCATCGCGAATGTCGGTTATCGCCCGAACAATCGCATCTACGAAGAGCTTCAGGTGCATGAGTGCTACGCATCGCAAGGGCCGATGAAACTCGCTGCCGCATTGCTCGGATCTTCTTCAAGCGACTGCCTCGATCAAACGTCGCATGTTCCGAAGACACTCCTCAATCCTGAGCCAAACTTCTACATTCTTGGTGCCAAGAGTTACGGGCGAAATTCTGACTTCCTACTCTCAATCGGTCTCGAACAGATTCGCGACCTCTTCACGATCATCGGCGACCGTGAAAACCTGGACCTCTACAGTACTGCCCCATCGTTACAGGAATAAGGTCGTCTGTCGTTAGTCACTGGTCACTTGTGAATGACTAATGACTAATGACTAATGACCAATGACCAATGACCACTAGCCCGCTCATTCCACTCTCGCATCTCGATCACCTGTGGTTCCAAGTCTCCGGCACGCTTTGCAACCTCACGTGCCACCACTGCTTCGTCAGTTGCAGCCCAAAGAACGACTCGTTCGGCTTTCTTTCTCTCGACGACGTCAAGCAGCGGCTTGAAGAGTCAGTGGCCTTCGGCGCGAAGGAATACTACTTCACCGGTGGCGAACCGTTCCTGAACAAGGACATGGTCCCAATCCTCGTCGAGACATTGAAGTATGGGCCGGCTACGGTTCTTACCAACGGAACAGTGTTCAAAGACGAGTGGCTAGAAACACTGCGAGACGCGGAAGAGAATGGTCTTTACTCGCTGGAGTTCCGCGTTTCTATCGACGGGTTCTCTCCTGAAACAAACGATCCGATTCGCGGCGAGGGCACGTTCGACCGCGCGATGAAGGGCGTCTTGCAACTAGTCAAGTATGGTTTCCTACCGATTATCACGGCCGCTCGCACTTGGTCAGACGAGCAGGAACATGAAGTCGTCGGCAACTTTGAACGAATGCTGAAGGAGACTGGCTATTCACGCCCACGGATCAAGATCCTGCCGACTTTGCAGATCGGAGCCGAAGAGGAACGCACTTGCGGCTACCGCGACACTGAACGCGTTACGCAGGAGATGATGGCTGACTACGACGAATCGCTCCTTGTTTGCGAACACAGCCGAATCGTGACCGACCGCGGCATTCACGTCTGCCCGATCCTGATCGAATCGCCCGACTCTGTGCTGGGCCGAACACTTACCGAAGCAACTCAGCCTTATCGCATCAGGCACGGTGCGTGCTTCACGTGCTATCAATACGGAGGGATCTGCTCGAATCCGTCGAGTGGAGCGAAAGCTACTCGCTAAGGATCGTTCTGGAAATAACTGTCCGGTTTTCCGTGACGTAAGCTTCCAGCTTGCGATAATGCGGGTTCGCAAGCTGGAAGCTTACGCCACTTATTTCTCGAACGATCCTAAGTCGTGACATCCGCCGCGTTTCGGATTATGGTCGATGTGGCCCACCATCCATCGGCGAATACCATGCACAAAGAAACGCTACTTGCCCTCATCGGCTTCACACTCATCGCAACGACTCTTTCGGCCGACGAGAAGCCGGACCCGGCGATCCTCACGCTCGAACGCATCTATGGCAAGGGCGAGTTTAAGGCGAAGAGCATCTCGGCGCGTTGGCTTGAAGGCGAAGATGCGTATTTGACGGTCGAAAACGCCAAAGGTGGCGGTCAGCGGATTGTGAAGCACGGCGCGGAGACCAGTGAAAAGACTGTGCTCGTCTCGGTCGCCGATCTCACTCCCTCGCTGCGAGACGCCACGTTACGAATCGATGACTACTCGCTCTCGCAAGATCGTGCGCGCGTGTTGATCTATACCAAGTCGAAACGGGTCTGGCGGCGCAACACGCGAGGCGATTACTGGGTGCTCGATCGATCGAGCCACGAAATTACGAAACTAGGCGGCGAGGCGCAACCTTCGTCGCTGATGTTTGCCAAGTTCTCGCCCGACGGAAAGAAAGTCGCATACGTCCGCGACAACGACATCTTCGTTGAAGAACTCAGCACTCATCACATCAAACAGCTCACGCATCGCGAAACGCCCGACATTATCAACGGTACGTTCGACTGGGTCTATGAAGAGGAGTTGTTCTTGCGAGACGGGTTCCGCTGGAGTCCCGATGGTAAACAGATCGCCTTTTGGCAGCTCGACACGAGCAGTGTTCGAGAAGTGACGCTAGTCGATAACCTCGGCGGTCTTTATCCAAAGCCACAGCGAATCAAGTATCCCAAAGCTGGTGAGACGAATGTGGCATGTCGCGTCGGAGTCGTCTCCATTGCCACTGGCAATAGCAAATGGCTCAGCGTGCCCGGTGATCCGCGGAACCATTATATCGCCCGGATGGAATGGGCGGAGAGATCCGATGAAATCGTTCTACAACAGCTCAACCGTTTGCAGAACACGAATCGCGTCATGCTGGCGAACACGAATCGCGATTCGGTCCACACGATCTACGAAGAGCAAGACGATGCGTGGGTCAACATCCATGACGAGATGGAGTGGTTCGAGGACGGTAAGCAATTCACATGGATCAGCGAAGCCGACGGTTGGCGACATGTCCGACGCATGTCACGCAGTGGTACCAACCGCCGAACGATTACCACCGGCGAGTACGACGTGATTCGCATGCTGCATATCGACGAGACGAACAGTTGGTGCTACTTCTTGGCGTCGCCAGACAACCCGACGCAGCGGTATCTCTATCGAATTCGGCTCGACGGCGCTTCGCCGCAACGGATCACGCCACCAGATCAGTCAGGCACACACAGTTATCAGATCTCGCCCAGCTCACGTTACGCCATTCATACACGATCGGCTTTCGGCGAGCCGTCGGTTGCTGAACTGATTCGTATTTCAAGCCATGAGACCGTCCGCACACTCGTCGATAACAAAGCTCTGCGAGAGAAGGTCGGGAAGTTGAAGCTCGGCAGCACTGAGTTCTTTCGTGTCGATATCGGCGATGGAATCGAACTCGACGGCTGGTGTATCAAACCAACAGACTTCAACGCAGCGAAAAAGTATCCGTTGCTGGTTTACGTTTACGGCGAACCTGCCGGACAGACGGTGCTCGATCGTTGGGGAGGCAGCGGCTACTTGTGGCATCAAATGCTGGCGCAGCAAGGTTACGTCGTGATGAGTTTCGACAATCGTGGCACGCCGGCTGCGAGAGGCCGTGCGTGGCGGAAGTCGGTCTATCGGCAAGTCGGAATCTTGGCACCGCAGGATCAAGCGGCCGCGGTACGCGCGGTGTTGACAGAACGTGAGTACGTCGATCCAGATCGCGTGGGTATTTGGGGTTGGAGTGGCGGTGGCTCGATGAGCCTAAACGCGATCTTCAAGTACCCAGACCTTTACAAGACGGCGATCTCGATCGCACCCGTTCCGAACCAACGCTTCTACGACACGATCTACCAAGAGCGGTATATGGGCTTGCCAAAGGACAACGTCGATGGATTCTTAAACGGCTCGCCGATCAACTTTGCTCATCAGTTGAAGGGGAACCTGCTGATCGTACACGGAACTGGTGACGACAATTGTCATTATCAAGGCACGGAAGCTTTGATCAACGAGTTGATTCGCCACAACAAACCCTTCACCATGATGGCCTATCCCAGCCGATCGCATAGCATCGGCGAAGGGAAGAATACGACGCGGCACCTGCGAGAGTTGATGACTGCGTATCTGCACGAGCATTTACCTGCTGGCCCGCGTTAGCATCTGTTGTCCTTCGCTTTTAGAGAGTGAGAAAAGATGCGGGAGAAAAGACATAGCGAACCCGTCGATCGAATGTGGGCAAGACACTAGTGACCGAGCATTGAACGATTACCGGTAGCGATAACTATTCGTGTGATACGCTTCTTGTTTCGGCGCAACTGGCCGAACCGAGCGGATGATGGCCCTGGGGACTAGTCCACGAGTGCTGACGGCTTCGACGAGTTGATGCTCGCCGAGATTGCCTGCGTCGTCGTAAACTTCGAGTCGCAGGTAGATCTTCTGCGGCATGTTCGGATCGACTTTCCAATAGTACTGCCCGCTGTTCGGCAAGCCGGCTGCAATCGTATTCCAAGGTCCGTCGGGCCGCTCGCTGAACATCAACGTGATCGGACGATCGCCGAGCGACTCATCGCTCGCCAGCCACTGGATTCCCAACTCACCCGCGTGAACGCCCTCGCCGTAGATTGCGGACGTAATACGTACCGCCGGCCTGGTAACATCGACACCGACCCATACATCGGCCGGCTCACTTGGATTGGGCGCGGGCGTCGATAAGCCGTTGCGGGCGACAAGCACAATTCGGAAGCCGTAAGTGCCCTCGCGTTCGACTTGTACGTCAATTGGACTTTCCTGATCTTCATCGAGACTCCAGTTCGTCCAAGTCTTCCCGTAATCAGTTGTGCCCCATAGCTGGACTTCCTCAACACCGCGCGGGCCGACGGCGTCGAGTTCGTAATCGAACTGAAAATGCAACGAGTTCGTCATGGTTGGCCGCTCGCCGGGCGGCAAGCCGCTCGGCGTTGTGCGTGTGCTACCGGGACGGTACGTCGTGTTTTCTATCGGCTGGTTCGGCGCGACCTGATCCGCAACGGGTGGGAACGTGCCGCCGCGCGCCGGCGGATAGCTGGCTGAGTCGGCCAGCGGATTCTCAGGCTCGGCTGGGCTCGTTGGGTCGCCGGTCCGACTGCCCTGAGCAGCAACATCGGAGGTTGATTCTTCGGCATCTGGTCGCCCCGAGGCTTGCTGTGGCTGTTGATCGACGGGCAGCGAGTTATACGCCGGCCAAGCCGTTCCGTTTGGTTTGGCATTGCTAACGTTCGCATACGGGTCGGGCGGCACGTCGGAAGCCGCCGGTCTGCTCGCAATTGTTGCAGGCAGTGTCACCTGCCGACTCACGACTGCCTTGTTACCCGCCGCATCGACAACTTCGGCTCGAATGGTCAACGACTCTGACGCCCCCTCAGGCAACCAAGCCATTTCGCCGACAACCGATCCTCCCGTCTCCCAGACTTTCGCCGGGTCGATAGCCACTTGCCGCCAAGGGCTGTCTGGGGCGGCTTGGAATTCGACCCTGAGTGTTGAACGAAGTGCCTTCAGATCGCCGCCGCCGTCGGCAATCTTCCAAGCTGTGGTTACTTCGCCCGCGGCGCCGACAACAGCCGTAAAATCAATCTGCGGCTGTTGCGTGTCAACAATCACGTAGAGTTCAGGCTTGAGCTGATCGACACGAGGCGCGCTGCGTCGTGGATCGATCGTTCTAGGGGCGAACCAAAATTGCCCGTCACCCGTCGTGTGAAAAGGGAAACTCTTACCGTTTGGCGGTTGTCGCATGTAGAAACGCCACGTCTTGCCAGCGTCTTGCGAGACGAACAACTGCACTTCCGTCGGCGCGCCGCGCGAGAGATCGACTGAGAATGGAATATCAAACGTCGTCTGACGCGTGACGCGAGTCGGGATCGCTGGCTCGGTCTCGGCAGCCTGAGTAGAACTAGCCGCCGGCTGTCTGCCGTACAAGTACTGCGATTGTGCAGTTGCGGTGCTAGCCAAAAACGAGGCAGCCGCCAACATCAAAGCTAGACAGAATCGCATCATTTCCCCCTTGAGTCTTCCGTGACTCACGCGCACCGCTAGACGCACGTATCATCCGTATCGGCGAGCCGTGCAGCTCAACTTTAGCGATGAGCGAATGTACGCCGACATGCCCCAGGCTGGTGGTAACACGTACGCGTGGGGTGCCTGGCTCGCCCGGCATTTACCAGCCAATCAGACAACACTGCTGGACAAGCCAGCAGTGGCACCCGACTTAGGCGCCGTACTTCCCAAGCCGCCCGGCGTTCGCTAGTGCTAGCGTCATCAAGTATTTAGCTTCAAACTGACCGAGACCGCCGCGGATGCAAGTGTTCTCGTTAAACGCATCCAAACCGTCAGGTCGGCAGCAAGCCGAAGCGAGCAGTGTAGGTACCGGATGCCAACTGTGCGAAGCGAGAAAGCTGGGAGTACTGTGATCGCCGGTGACGATCGTGACTGTGGGGCGGAGCTCTTGTACACGTGGGATGATGGCGTCGAACTCTTCGGTCCGTTTCACTTTGCCATCGAAGTCGCCGTCTTCACCGGTGCTGTCGGTGTACTTGAAGTGAATGAAAAAGAAGTCGTAGTCGTTCCACGCATCCTTGAGCACGTCCATCTGCTCGTCGAGCGTTTGTGCGGCACCGATGATGTCCATACCGACCAGACGCGCGAGGCCTTTGTACATCGGATAGACCGCAATCGCCGCGGCTTTCAAGCCGTAAACCTCTTCGTAACTTGGAAGGTCCGGCTTGCCGGCAAAGCCTCGCATCGTGTGGAAATTCGCTTTGGGCTCATTCTTGAGAATGTCGCGAGCTTGTGCGAGAAACTGCTTTGCGACTTCTGCCGTCTTCTGGCTGGCTTCGTTGCGAGCTACTGGCTCGAGCGGAGGAACGCCGGTCGCTTGAGGATCGGTATCATCAACATCTCCGCCAAGGGCTTCGCCACGAAGTACGACGACGAAGCGATGCTCCTTGACTGGTTCGACGAAGATCTCGACTCCGGGAATGGAGACGTCACACAGCTTGATCGCTAGCGGTGCACTCTCTTCAGTGGGGATGCGACCGGCGCGACGATCACTAATGTTGCCATCTGCGTCCAACGTGCAGAAGTTGCAGCGAATTGCAACATCGCCTGGCTGAAGTTCAAACCCAATGCCAGTGGCTTCGAGCGCGCCACGACCGATCAAGTACTGAATCGGATCGTAACCGAATAGGCTGAGATGCCCGGGGCCACTGCCGGGGCTGATCCCTGGAGCGACCGGGATGCTTGCTCCTTGGACACCCTTTGCGGCAAGAGCATCGAGGTTCGGCGTCTTCGCAGTCTCCAGTTCCGTCGTTTCACCAGCTTGCATCGGCAGACCGCCCAAGCCATCCGCCACGAGCATGACGATTTTCGAGTCATTCTTCACGAACAATTCACGAACAAGAGCGTGCGTATCCATAGGGTTTACCCAGCAAACTGAGCGGTGATTGTGCTTTCGTACCATATTCTTCCCGTAACACAAGGCGTGAGATTCTTACTTCACGTTGCTTGCAGAGACCGTTACGATAGAGTGGGTTGCCAACAAGCGAGAAGAAGCCATGAGCACAATCAACGAGGTCTTGTACTTGGAACCTGGGCTGGCCGGAACACCGATGACGGTCGAGGAGTTCGACGCGGTTACCGAGTGCGACGAGTTGTATGTCTATCAACTGATCAACGGAGTGTTAGTCGTGAATCCGCCACCATCGATTGGAGAACGGGGGCCGAATGATCTGTTAGGCTATCTGCTCAGAGCTTACGGAGAGCAGCACTCGCAGGGAAAGGCGCTGACTTACACAGCTCCGGAACAAACGCTCCGAACGGTGAACAGGCGACGCGCCGATCGAGCGATTTGGGCGGGCTTTGACCACGTTCCAGATATCGACTCGACACCACCGACGATCACCATCGAGTTCGTTTCCGAAAGCTTACGCGACCGCCGACGGGACTATGAAGTCAAGCGTGACGAGTACCTCGAGGTTGGCATTGCGAAATACTGGGTGATTGACCGTTTTCAGCGAAAGATGACGGTGTTCCGCCACGGCGACAAAGGGTACGCCCAAGTGATCGTGCAGGAAGAAGAGACTTACCAGACACCACTCCTGCCGGGCTTCGAGTTACCACTGGCGAGGATTCTAGCCGAAGCCGATTTGGTCGAAGGTGCCGACTGTTACTTCGTCTCGACTTAGCTTTCGGGTAGGCCGTAGCGAAAGTCGCCAAGACTTTCGGCCAATACCGGGAAGAGCCGAAGCTCTTGGCGAG
>PBSM01000349.1 GCA_002726245.1 Planctomycetaceae bacterium
GCCAAGCATCATCAACACCTGAAACAACTGGAACTCCAAAATGCCGCCTAAAACTCATTCACGGCGTTGCCCTCCGGGGCGACACGTCTTGGGCCAGGGTCAGGCAGTGCCGCCCCTTCAGGGCTTGGCGGAGTTCGTCTTGCCATCGCTTCCGGGGGTTCGCACCCCCGGCTACATGCTGTCGGTCCTTCGGGACGTAATGCAGCGTGTCGTACTCGAAAGTCAAGGGAAACCCCCTCTGTGGCGTTCAACACCGCGCAGTCAAAGTCACTGACCGCTACTACCAAGGAATGGCACAGAGGGCGTTCCCTCTAAGAGCCCTCTCGAAGGAAGCATTCGTGGCGTTCCAAATCGAATCGCCGTTTCAGCCGGCAGGCGATCAGCCAGAAGCGATCGAAGCACTCGCCGAGGGTGTGAACGAAGGTCGCGCGGGCCAGGTCCTGCTTGGCGTCACGGGCTCCGGTAAGACGTTCACGATCGCTAACGTCATTCAATCCGTACAGAAGCCGACGCTGGTGATCTCGCATAACAAGACACTGGCCGCTCAGTTGTTCGGCGAATTCCGCGCCTTCTTCCCCCGCAATGCAGTCCACTACTTTGTCAGCTATTACGACTACTACCAACCGGAAGCCTACATCCCGCAACGCGACATCTATATCGAGAAGGACGCGTCGATCAACTCCGAGATCGATCGGCTGCGGCTGGCGGCCACCAGTTCTCTCGTCAGTCGCACGGACGTGATCGTTGTCGCGAGCGTCTCAAGCATCTACGGCTTGGGGTCGCCGAGCGACTATCGGGAGATGATGGTGAGCTTGCGCAAAGGCCAGTCGATCGATCGCGATGAGATGCTGACGAAATTCATCGACATTCAGTACGAGCGAAACGACGTCGCGTTCGAGCGAGGGAGGTTCCGGGTGCGCGGCGATTGCGTCGAACTCTGGCCAGCCTATGAGGAATATGGATTTCGTATCGAGTTCTGGGGAGACGAGGTCGATGCGCTGTCGTTTATCAATCCAGTGAGCGGCGAGGTCATCGCACAGCAAGATCAGTTGTTCGTCTATCCAGCGAAGCACTTTGTCATGCCGGAGGACCGGATCGCGGAAGCGGTCGATGACATCAAGCGAGAGCTGGAAGAGCAACTCGAGAAGTTTCGAGAGCAAGGCAAGCTGCTCGAAGCGCAACGCCTGAACGCACGTACGCGCTTCGACATCGAAATGATGATGGAGATTGGCCGATGCCCTGGCATCGAGAACTACAGTCGTCCCCTTTCAGGCCGACCGGCCGGAGCGCCGCCGTATACGTTGTACGATTTCTTTCCGAAAGACTTTCTGCTGGTGATCGACGAATCACACGTAACAGTGCCACAGATCCGAGCGATGTACGCTGGCGATCGAAGCCGGAAAACCACGCTTGTCGAGCATGGCTTTCGGTTGCCGAGTGCCCTCGACAATCGTCCTCTTCAATTCGAGGAATGGGAGCAGCGAATCAATCAAGTCATCCACGTGTCTGCAACGCCGAACGAGTACGAATTGGAGAAGTGCGGCGGCGAGATTGTTGAACAGCTCCTGCGTCCCACGGGGCTGCTCGATCCCGTGACGGAAGTCGTTCCAGCTCGTGGGCAAGTCCCGCACCTGGTCGAGCAGATTCGCGAGCGGATCGCTGTCGGCGAGAGGACCCTCGTAACGACGCTAACCAAGCGACTGGCGGAAGATCTATCGGCCTATATCAACGAAAAAGGGATCGCCTGTAAGTGGCTGCACAGTGAATTGAACGCCTTCGAGCGAGTCGAACTACTACGAGACTTGCGCGAAGGCAAGTTTGATGTTCTGGTCGGCGTGAATCTGCTGAGAGAAGGGTTGGACTTACCGGAAGTGTCGTTTGTCGCCATCTTAGACGCGGACAAGGAGGGATTCCTGCGCAGCGAAACTTCGTTGATTCAGACGATCGGCCGATCCGCGCGTAACGTAAATGCGAAAGTCATTCTATACGCCGACAAGATCACCGACTCGATGCAGAAGGCACTCGACGAGACTAAGAGACGCCGCGATATTCAGCGGGCGTATAACGCAGAGCACAACATCACTCCAGAAACAATTCAGAAGAACATTCGGGCCGGCATCGAAGCTGACGCGGCTGCGCACCGCGACGCCAACGCCGCCGTTGGACGAACGGACGAAGCGGTTTATGTGACCGAAGAGTACATTTCGGAGTTGGAGTCGGAAATGATGGCGGCCGCCGAGGCGTTGGAGTTTGAGCGGGCGGCATCACTTCGTGACCGGATCACCCAACTCCAGGAATCGATTGGCGAGCCCCTCAGCAGTGTGGCTGCGCCAGCATCGAAATCGAAGCGCCGAAGGAGGGGAGGGGGCAGCACTGGTGCCAAAGTGCCCCGTCCAAAGCGTTCGTAGACCTGAAGGTGCCTCGAGCCAAGAAGCGTCGATGGGCGTAGTAACGATGCCGCAACCACTGTTGGAGTCCCGCCTTAAGGCGGCTTCCTCACATACAAACCGCCTACAGGCGGGACTCCAACGCCGATATCTTGGCGCGGTGAGGGAATAGCTGACTGTTTTGAAGGGTCAACGTAGGTGGACGAGGTGCCGATGGATCAGACTTCAGGATTGGACGCGTCGTCCGGATTGCCTGCGATGCTTGACATTCGCCAGATAATCGAGGCCAACTACGCTGCTGTGTATGGTTATGCGTACCGCTTGGCCAGAAATGCTGCCGATGCCGAGGACGTGACTCAGCAGGCGTTTCTGATCGCGCATCAGAAGATGCATCAGATTCGCGAAGCCGAGAAGGCGGATCGTTGGTTGTTCGCGGTAGTGCGTAGCTGCTTCCTAAAGAGTCGGCGACGAAAGTGGCCGGCACCCGCCGCGAATTTGGAACTGAATGTCAATGAAATCCCGGAGTCGTTGACCGACCATAGCGAAGTCGATGAGGAGTTGTTGCGGAATTCGCTTGATGAGTTGCCCGATGACTCTCGGATTGTGTTGGCCATGTTTTACTTCGAGGACATGTCTTACAAGGAAATCGCCGCGGAGTTGAGTATTCCGATCGGGACGGTGATGAGCCGACTTGCCCGAGCGAAAGGCCGACTGCGGCATGCTCTCTGTGCCAAGCAGGCGAGCAGCGACTCGAAGACATCAGCGTCAACTCAAGCAGATCGCAACGCGTCAGCCGCCCGGTAAACAAATGAACCGAGACGAATTATACGAGCTGATCGACGCCTGCCGTCCAGGAAGTGAAGATGTTCACGAGCCCGACATGCAGGCGCTGGCCGACGCGATCGCGCGAGATGAGGAACTGGAGCGAGCCTATCAAGCCACGCAACGCGCTGACGTAGCCATCGGCAAAGCATTTCGCGACATCTCCCCACCGGAAGGTCTAGCAGCTCGTTTGCTGGACAATGTGGAAGTGGCTCGTGGTCGCCGGAGACTTCTTGTTTGGGGATCGGTACTCGGCTTAGCTATCGCGGCGAGTGTGGCGGCGATTGTCATCCGTAATCCCTTCGCTGGAGACATCGACTTCCGTGATGATGGGCAACGGAATGCGATCGTTGATCGATGGTCCGCCCAGGCTCTAGGCGAGGGAGGCTGGCATTCATCGAGCATGCCGGAAGACTTCCCGGGGCCGAGCCAAGTCAGTGCAAGACTTGCTGGCTGGAAGTTGGTCGATGGCGGCCGGACTGTTTGCTATCAGCTCGTCGTTGGCAGGAACCAAACTGCCTTCCTGTTTGTATCGAAGCAGTCTACGGCTGGACTTCTCACTGGGCCGACGCTGCCTGCCGCTACGGCTTACCGGGCCCCATATCTGTCGGCAGCTTGGGCCAGCAAGGGACATGTCTATGTGTTGGCTGTCCCCGGCAATGACGGCTCGGCCCGCCGTCTCTTCCAGGAAATCATCACCGTACAAGCGGCCTGACGAGTTTACGGAATCGGCATATCCGGACCTGGGCGGCATCCGCGACGGCGACTTCTCGCCCACGGGACGAAGACTCTCAATGTGGCGAACATCGAACGCCGACCCCTGAAGAGAGACTGCTCTTTGTACCAGTACACTCCAGGGGGGAGCCCGATGAAACAAGTTGCTCGATTCGCATGTGGTTTGCTCCTGTTGTCAATTCCCTCGCTGTTCGCGCAGGAGCCGCAGGCTGCTGGTAACCCAGGACAATTCGATCCATTTCTGCGAGATGTCGCGCCGGAAGGAAGGCCATCCGACACCAGAAACGGGCTGGACGGTTACAACACGCCCCAGCAGCTAGTCTTCCGCAAAGCGGCGCTCAAAGCAGCTCAACGTCAGCAACGCATTGCGATGAATAAGTGGCTTGGTTACTCGCCGCTACGTCCACCATCCTCAACGGTCCCGTTCATGGGTTCGCCAACCCGACGGCCGATCGTCGTGAGAGCACAGCCCGTGTTTCTCCGGACGCTCTATCGATAACCGTCTACTCCGCCGACGTTTCGTCGAGCGACATCACGTAGTGGATCTGTCGCGATACCTCCTGGAAGCCGAACGACGGGTAGAGCCTTTGGCCGACTTCGTTTTGGGCGAGTGTTTCGATCTTCGCGTGTGACAGTCCTTGGGCACGGAAGTGATCCAGGGCGTGCTGAATCAGGGCCCGGCCGATTCCTTGGCCGCGGTGTGCTTCGTCGAGAGCCAGATTAGGAATCACGCCGATCCCGGCTTCGTGATCCCCGAAGGTGGTGATGTAGCCAGCGATCTCTCCGTTGACTTCGGCGATAAAGATACCGCCAGGGTCGCGCTGAGCATCGAAATCGATGTGTCTGGCCTTACGCCACTTCCAATCGTGGCCGTTAATCTCGCCGAACTCGTTCTCGATGTCACGGTCGATCGACACACCATCAAACGCTTCCACGGTGATGGCTTTGATGATCGGCAAGTCGTCCGGTCGATACTCGCGAATTGTCACACCCATGAAAGCCTCGGTGCCGCAGCTACAAGATGGTTATGCTGGATGTCGGCGGTCGAGCCAAGTCCGAAGTGGCTCCATTGAGTTCCAGTCCGGTTCGCCCTGCACACCGAATCCCGGCCCGTGCAAACTCGCACAACTGACCATGCCGTCTTCGATGCGAAGGAACCATTCATCGCCTCTCTTCACATACAGATCGGGATGGCGGGAGGTTGCCTGTTCTTTGTCTTTGTCGGACAGCATCGACAGGCCGAAGTTGTAGTGGTGGCCATTCCGCTCGCAATGATCGAGGCCGAGAATGCCAACGCTGACAAAGTCTTGTTGTAACGGGACGACGGGTAGATTCTGTAGATCTTCCGCGCTTATCACCGTTTGACGGTCAGGGCTGCTGTAGTGAGCGGCCAGTGCGAGATTCGCGAGTGACTTAAAGAACCCTTTGCAGTTCTTGTGCGATGTGCCGACATAACCAATGTCGAGTGCGCGACGATAAGCGTTAATCGAGCCGTCCGACTCGTCGATGATCAGCGGTTTCAGCTTGCTGACTTCGCGAATCCACTTCTTCGCCTTGTCTTGCAATGCCAGGCTTCGCGGCAACGGTTGCTCGATGTACAGGATGTGTTGAAAGAGGCCGAGATTCGCCCGTTCGAGCCTCTTCACGAACGACGCGAAGGCTTCCAGATCCTCGAATGCTTCATTAGCGTCAAGCGTGATTCCTGGTTCTCGCTCGTAGGGCAAGATCTCCCACAGTCGGCTAAGTCGCTTCAAATCCGCGTCGGCGTCGCCGGATATCTTCACTTTGAAGAAGCGTATTCCGTCCTTGGCGATGTAGTCCGAGAGCGTTTCGGGTAGCCCGTCATCGAGGCGTTTTGCCGCCGGCCAATCTTCCTCTGTTAGCGGATCAAAGATCCCGACCGTGTGCCGTATGTTGATCTTGGTAACGGGGAACGACGGCAGAAGGTTTGGGAAACTGAGCTGCTTCAGTTCGGAATGCAACACAGCGGGGCGGAAGCCTAGTTCGTCCGACTTCAACATCTCGAACAGTGACTTGCCAGCCAGACGACAAACGCCGTCGAGAATTGCTCGTTCGATGATGGCCCGGGCGAACGATGCGGTCAAAGCCTCTTGGCCACTCTTGCGACCGGCCCGCGTGATCTCCGGATACACTCCGAGCCACTTGTCGAACGGCGTCTCGAAGCGAGGTTGCTTCGTATACAACTCGCCTGCGCGCTCGATCAACGCGGCCAACTCGCGACGCTTTTGGCCACTGTTTCGGCCAGCGCGCTTGTCGAGCCAACGAACGGAAAGGCGATCCGCGGCACAGCCAAACCTCTCGTTACCTTGATCGTCACGGATCGTCAGTCGGACGTGACAGAGTGGGCTAGTAACGTGCTGCGGAGGCTGATCACTTCGAGCCGCCTTACCCAGCGCGGAAGGGAACCGAGCCGGCTTTGTCTCGCGAACGTAGAACTTGATTTGCGTGATTTCGTAGGTCATTCTTATTCTTCGGTTGCTCCAAGGTAGCCATCACGCTCCGCGTGATGAGAAGCGGTGCGGCGAATGAACGTGGCTTTGTAGAACGAACGGGAACGGGTATTCAGCGTCTTGCATATTCCTGCATTTCATCACGCGGAGCGTGATGGCTACACTAGCCGACCCAAATCGGGCTCGACCAGGCAACGTGTCCGTTGTGTTGTGTGACTCGAACATAATACCAGTCCGCGGGAGCGCCAGCACGTTGATCGACCCACTTGACCGACGTCGAATACTCGCTGGGTGAAATCAGTCGATTCACGATATAGCTCTCGCTGGTGAAGACACCGGTGAACGTCACAGTATTGTCGTCGATGAGGTCGCTCAGCTTTGCCGTCACCGTTTGCTCGACTGGCTGACGCAGCTTTAGCGTTAACGTAGTATCTGCTTGCCCTTCAATCTCGCATAAGAGCGACTTGGTCGGATCCTCGCCGTAACATTTCACTCGCGACGTGAACGACGACAGATGCAGTTCCCGCTCGGAAATGGCTCGTAAACGATCGCGCATCTCTTCTTCATAGGGGCCCGATTGGAAGCAAGGAAGCGCCTGTGTGAATCGTCCAGCGTCGAGAGCGAGCGTCATGTCCCATTGCGCCGTACGACCCAAGTCGAGAGCCGCCCACGGTCCCCAGCCGTAGTGCACTCGACATTTCGCTCTTCCTGGAAATGTAACCGGCGTCGCTGTGTCTTCCGGGAAGCTGCGTTCAGTCACTTTGCCGTTTCGCACCAACTCGATCATGGCGATGGAATCTTGGGCCTCGACTCGCACTGCGATCTCGCGGTCACTCGTTGCGGCCACGTCCGAACCCATCGGTTGATCGTTCAACGAGACTTCCAAGACGATTCTGTCTCCGGTCGCGGCATAGGTTCGACGAGCACGAATGGCCTCAAAGAGCGATGCTCGCGACAACTCCTTCGCCCAGATGCCGACGACGCCTTCGCCGTATGCGCCGGGAAAGCCACGATGATTGTCGCTCGACGCCACAAAGCCGAATCGCATTCCCTTTTGTAACTGAGGCACGATCGTGTTCGAAGTCGAGCGACCACCGTTACTATGGCGGATCATCGGAAAGGGCGCTCGATCGGTTTCGGTACAGCCGTGTTCCGAGAACAACTCGACGACGGGGCTGGGCGACGAACGATAGTGATCAAAGTTGGCACCCCGCCAGCCACGGGCGTAGCCGACGTGGTGCGGAATCGCGAGTGCTTTCTTCGACTCGGCAAAGTCCAACAGTTTGTCAACATGATCCGGCAGATGCAGCTCCCGTTCGTCTTCCGGGAAGATCATGCAATAGTCACCGAAGATGCTTGAATGCCACTCGTAACCCAACAAGGCGACGAAGTCCTTTGAATTGGCCTCGTGGATCATGCGTCGGGTCTTCGGCCAATGGTCGGAGTGAACCTTGAAGCCGTTCACCCACTTCATGTGCCGGTCGCCCGGCATCTTCGGCATGTCGTGCCAGGATGCGTGGCCAGTGAAGGCGAAGAAGTCGAGGTGCTCTTGGGCAACATCGATCGAGCGTTCAAGCGAACCTTTCGCATAACCGACGGCGTTGTGGTTGTGCAGATCTCCCCAGTAGAGGCCGAACTTGGCCGAGTCATCCGCGGTTGCCAATGCGGATTGAGGACGCATACCTGAGAGGACGGCGACCGCCAGACTTCCACCAACGAAATCGCGGCGTGTCAACTCGTTCGACTCCATGAATAAACCTCGGTGATGGCGATTGGAACTCCAGTGAGTGTGCCCGCTCATTGTAGACCGCTGCGAGGGGGAGTTTAACTACCGGCGAGGAGTAGATCACTGGCAATGTTCACGATCAGCATTCCGCCAATCACGAGCAAGAGAATAAAAACCGCTCGCGAAAACCGCCTCGTATCGAGCCGGTTGGTAATCATGCGCCCGACGAAAGTGGCAAGAAAGATGAATGGCAGGCTGATCAAGAAGTAGTCCCAGACTTCTTGATGATTCTTCCAGAATCCAGCTCGTTGGTGCGAAACCACGACGAACAGGCTTGTCGGTAAGAACACGGTTTGCAGTGTCGTGCGGAAACGCGTCGGATCCCACTGGCGCAGCGTTCCAAAGATGACGAGCGGCGGTCCGAGTGTGTTGTACGCTCCGCCCAGCACACCCGCGACGAAGCCAAACACGAAGCCCAGCACGTTGGTCTTCAATGTTGCCCGCATCGGCCGCCTCAAATTGTAGGCCGCAAAGGAGATGATGAGTGCAGCCAGGAATAGCTTGACGATGTGATCATCAAGTTCTTTGAGCGCATACACTCCGAGGGGTACACCGATCAGGGAGCCGACCAACATTCGCCAAGTGGCGTCCCACTCAATGTCGTTCCAGCGAGTTGTCAGGAGGATCACCAAGGCGTTGACAACCGATGTCAAGGCGACGATGGCCGCGGCTGGTTGTGTTCCGACGACCATCGAAAGCAGAGGCATCGAGATCAGCGCCTCGCCGAAGCCGAAAGTCGAACGAGTGAGTGAGCCGGCGAAGAGAATCAGGGCTGCGAGAAGGACCGTTGGTTCCATTGGTTGGTTGCGCAGCCCAGTTCGCTTAACGAGAGTGCGTGAAACGGCGAGATCTACGGCGATTGTGTCAGTTGCGTCCTACAGCGTCCAGGCGACATAACCGTCAGAAACGGACAAATCGGACACAACCACCCATCTTCACGGGCTTGCCTAATACGAAGCGTCGAGTTACTACTCCCGAGAGGTCGATGTTAAAGCCAGTGTGTTTTCCCTCCCCGATACACTTGCTCTGAGACGACATCATGCAGACACTCGAAGTTACGTTGGAAGAACGAATCGGCGTTGCAGCCGATGACAATCCCTATCTCAACGGTCAAGCGATTTCTCTCGACAATACCTCACAGCGCGTAGTCGTTCGCGGCGTTGTCACTTCTTACTACGAGAAGCAGATGGCCCAGGAGACGTTGCTCCGCATCGACGGTGTTGAATCTGTCGAGAACCATCTGGAAGTGATGAGACGTCGCGCCCGCTAACCCAAGACACGCTAACGCGGTTGCGTCGGACGATCGCCCATCACGGCGGCTTCTCGCGTCGCGTATTGTGGGAAGCGGTCAGCGATGTGCATTGTTCGCAGCACTTGCTGATTGACGTCCGACAGGCCGCAGAGTCTTAGCAAGCCACTCTGTGATTCAACTCGCTTGTGCAAACGCACTAACTCGCCGATCAACCGGCTGTGCAAAACCGGTACTTCATCCAGCTCCAGCACGATCCGATGCACGAAGTGTTGCTGCATCAGTTGCCAGAGTGGCTCCGCCAGCTCGACATCTTCGGTCTCAAACGGGCGTTCGCCGTGTAGGCGAATGAACAACCAATCGGGACCACGATCGACATCGATCGTCCACCCAGGAGCGAGGTCAAGTGTCATGACAGGCTCCATCGTGCCACGGCTCAGCAGGGCCTTGAGATTCCTACTACGCGTACTGTTGCCGCGTAGCCTTCTCGGGCAAGTAGTTTCCAAATTGCCGCGCCAGCACTGCTGGCGACACTCATCGCGTAAATCACGTGCTACACTTGCTAGGTGAGTCCGTTTTTCGAGTAGGGACTGTGAGAGTCCTTGCTTGGTAAGGACCGCTCGGCAAACTCCCGTTACTTTGCAACTGGTTGAGGCATTTTCCGTGAACAAACGCCGATCGCCACGCATCCTGAGTGGCCCCGAGTCGGTGGTCAGATTACGAAGCATAGATGGCGCCGTTCTACGCGCGCCGCTGCTCGATCAATCGGTTGACGGAATTGCGATTCAAGCGGGACGCACATGCAACTTCCAATCTGGCGACCACGTCGAGGTCCAAATAGGCGGTCGATGGGAAGAGGCGATCGTGATGACTGCCGAACGACGAGGCGTGCAGACGCGACTCGGCATTAAGTGGCTGGCCGAGTATCAGGAGCCTCTCGATGAACTGGCCGGCTTCGGCAATGCTCAGCCCTAGCAATGCCGTCGGGCTTACTCGCGTCGAAGCCCGAATGCCGTGTAATGAATCCCGGTCTCGTCGTCGGTGATGATTGCTCCCCCCGGTGCCAGATACTTCGCGATGACAGCGAAGGGTGGCAGCGGGTTTTTCGTAACGGCGTTGTTCAGTGCACGAAAGAACGGGTTGTTCTCAGCTTGGTTCGCAAGTCGCGTTTGGGTTGATTGCGCCGTGGCCAATTCATACAGCAAACGCATACCTTCTTCAGGCCGATTGAACGTGATCATACCGGCCTTGGCTTCACCCAACTGGCGTCCGATTTTGTTGGCGATCAGCTTGTAATCCAGTTCATTGGAGAGCGAAAGGGAGCTATCACTCTTCGTGACGATGACCTGCTGGAGGAACTTCTCGCTGTCAGTGGCCATCAGATAATCGCCGACGATCGCCGCACAAGGGGTTGGGCGGCGGGCAATCTCTTCATCGAAGTTGTCGTTGCCGCCGCGACGGCCCTCGAAGTGAATGCGGTAATAAGACGTACCCCCGTAAGTCTCCGACGTCACGCGGTCCTCGAATTGTTTCGTTACGCGATCCAAAACACGCTGCGTCTTGTCGGCGTCTTTCAGCTTGAAGGCCAACAGATTGGCTTGACTGTTGATGCGAGCGGGGCGTTCCATCCAGGTGACAAAAGATGCGCGACCGTCGAGGGCCTCGATGAGATCTTGTTCGAGATCGACTTGGAGGCGTTCGCTGATCCGATCAAGGACTTGGTCTTTCCAGGCCTCTTCGCCCCGAAATGTGTTGTACAGCCGAGCGAGTTCCTCGTAAGTCTTGTCGATCTCCCAGTTCAGCGTTGTGTAGCTCGCCGCATCCTTCGGCACCCATGGCTCGGGCGTGATGTCTGCCGATTTGAACGCGATCATCTTCAGGACGCCGTCGCGTGGGACTTCGAGCAGTGCGTGTGCGTGCATGATGGTGTCGAACTCTTCGGTGGCGAGAATGATGCTCCCTCCGATGCCCTTCAAGCCATCGAGTCCGAGACCCGTTGCAATCGACAGACCCGCTTGGGCAGAGAAGTTACCGCGAGTTAAGCGTTGGACGAGCGTCAGTGGATCGACGTACCAGGTGATCTGCGGTTGTTCGTCGCGAGAGCCGACGGATCGCTTCATGATGGTCGTGAACCGCCGATTGTCAGCCAACGTCCGGACCTCTTCTTTAGCATCCCAGACGGAGAGCAATTGCTTCACGAGCGACTCGTCGCTAGAAATGACAATCGAACCGTCTCGTTCGAATCTCACTAATCGCCGCTGCCGATCGCCTGGGAACTGGTAGATCACGAGTTCCGTGTCACCAATCATCTCGCTTGAACGCTCGCCGCCTTGCGCGGCCAGGGCTTCTTCGGCCCGCTCGATAATCAACTCGGCCGCCGGCAAATGATCGCCGACTTCCAGTAACGCCATCACCTCAGGACGTCCATCTTCGGGTGCCACCAACGCAACGCAAAGTTCGCCCTGAGGGATCGCGAGCAGTTCGTCCAGCGGAATGCCGACACGGTCTTGGATTTGCTCGAACGCCGCAAGCCCAGACGCGTATAGGTCGCTGAGTAACGGTCGTACTTGTGGATCTGCCGTGATCTTGCCCATCGCGGTGTCACGGAACTGCTTGACCAGTTCCGGCACGCTCGAGACTCGCACATAGGCCAATGTGCTATCCGGCAGAAGGTGCGGTGCGGTGGGACGCTCAGCATTTAACACCTGCCAACTCAGAGTGGACAGGAACAAGCTCAAAAACGCTGCAGAACGGATTCTCACGAGAAAAGGTAACTTCACCACAACTCTCCGGCTCACTAGGTGTTAGAACAACCGATGCAAGGCTCTACTCGCGCCAAGCAACCGAGGTTTCAAGAGTCTTCGCTCGCAGGATGCCTTCCTTGGCACACAATCTAATCAACAGGCGGCTGGGTAGTGGTACAGTTTTGACCCCGAGCCAGAAAAACCAAACCCCGGCGACCGGATCATCTAAAGCACGACAGAACTCCGCGTTTGCCAGGGCATACCTTTGGATTTCAGTAGTCGTTGGTGTACTGGGGCAGATCATCGGCTTCTACCCCTGGTAGTGAGTTGCCGTGGTTTGCGCTGGCAGCCGCCCTCGCAATTCCGGGGCTCGCCATCCCCAGGCGGACCTACACGTTCGCATCTCTTGCATGCTGGTGTTCTGGTCCGCCATTGCGTTCTCGGGCTACATCCGAGGGAAAGAATATGAGCAGCGGCTCAAACAGCACCCAGAGTTTAACAGAGAACTTGAGGAGCAAATCAAGCGGATGGAATCACCTGGAACATGACTGCCACACTTCTCAGCAGTTGCTTAGTTGCTAGGCACTCTGAGATTCTTCAGGACAAACTGTACCGCTACTCGCGCCACGAATGACGACAAAGACCAATTGTGTCGTCAATGCTTGGGAAGGGAGGAAGAGATGTAAGGACATACTTGGAAACCTTTCAAAGGAAGCCTTGCGGGTGGGGTTCCTCGCGCAGTTTAGTGGGTAGTATGTTATTGGTTTGGCATTTTCGATGGTATTGATGATGGTTTCTTTATGTCTGATTTAGCAA
>PBSM01000350.1 GCA_002726245.1 Planctomycetaceae bacterium
GGAAGAAGCTGCGGTTCATCTGGGCGCTACGTTTTTATTCCGCCCGCCGGATTCCGCCGAGCGCTACGTTTTCTGGCCGCCGTTTATAACTGGCAAACGCTGTTCTTTGAAAATGGCACAGCCGCCTTCGAACGCGATGACAAGAGAGCTCACAACGCCAAGGGCCAGCGCATCAAGCAACTCGAAGAAAAGCTCCAGAAGAAGAACGAAGTCGTTGCCGAACTGATAGAGGAACACGTTCAGTTAAGAAAAGAACTTGGGGAACTCTAAAGGGACGCTGCGTTCCCCACGACACGCGCGACGAGATCGTCGATTTCGTCAACCGCTGGACTGGTAAAACAGACTTGTCTATCAAGGTCTTCATCGTTTGGCTCAGCGTCGCCACCAGTCGCTTCTACGAACGTCCTCATGCTACTACTTCTGGTTCAGTTCTGCTTTCGCTTCGACATAGCGTGCGACTTGTCTTATAATGCGGATCCTCGGCGATAGGCCGATAATCCGCCCTTAAGCATCGATCGATCAATTACCGTCTTAGCGAAACTCGCTAAGAGTTTCGACCGGCTCACGCTCCGAAAGTCTTGACGACTTTCGCTACGAGCAAATCGGACACTTATTTGTCGAACAATTCTAAGCCCACCGCTTGCTACCCGATGCTTCGAGTAAGCCGCTACCGCATGATCGGTTTTATGCCAACTCTCGCTTTGGTCGCGTTGAATAACGCAACTTACGCAGACATCGCGGTGAGTCCCACGTCGGTCATGCTCGACCGCCCCGAGTCGTCGCAGCAGCTTCTCGTCAGCGTCTCGCAAACTGCACGCACGACGATCGATGTGTCGCGAGCGTCTACCTATGAGATTGCACAACCCGAGATCGCGCGGATCGAACCGACTGGTCTCATTCATCCACTGTGTGATGGAAAGACCGAAGTCATCATTCGTCATAACGACGAAGAGGTTCGCGTTCCGCTTGAAGTGCGACAGTTGGGAGATCCTGAGCCGGTGTCATTCCGTGATGAGATTGTGCCCTTGCTGACGAAGGCACGTTGCAACGCGGGTGGCTGTCATGGAAAAGCCGAGGGACAAAACGGTTTCAGGTTAAGCATCTTCGGTTTCGACGCGGTGGCGGATTTTGCCGCAATCGTTAAGGAGGGGCGAGGTCGAAGGGTCTCGGTAACGGCACCGGATCGAAGTTTGTTGCTGCGAAAGGGAGCCTCTGAGATTCCGCATGGTGGCGGACGAAAGATCGAACCCGACAGTTATCAGTATGCGCGTCTAAAGCGATGGATTACCGAAGGCGCACGTTTCGATAATTTTGAATCGCGAAGCAGCCGCATCGTAGCGATTGAAGTCGAGCCGCAGCATCAACGCCTGCTTGCCGCTGGATCACAACAACTTCGCGTGACCGCGATCGATAGCCGTGGCAACCGGCGCTGTGTGACTGTTGAAGCCGAGTATGAATCAAATGCCAGTTCGATTGCCGAGGTTGATCAACGCGGCTTGGTTGCAGTGAGCGACATTCCGGGTGAGGCTGCGATTTTGGTGCGCTATCTTGGTCACGTGGCCGTCAGCCGCATCACCCTGCCCCACCCCAACGTCGAGTTCCAACGACCTCCGGAAGTCAACTTTATCGACCGGCTTGTCTGGGACAAGCTTCAGCAGCTTGGGATCGAGCCTAGCAAATTGGCGGACGACGCGATCTTCCTGCGACGAGTTTATCTCGACATCATTGGCACGCTTCCGACGTCTCTGGAAGTTAGTGAGTTTCTCGCGGACAGCGCATCTGATAAGCGAGCTCGTGTGGTCGATCGATTGCTCGACCGAGACGAGTATGTGGATTACTGGACGATGCGTTGGCTCGATCTCTTGCGAGCGGACCAGTTGCAAATCTCACCGCAAGGAGCGGTTGCGATGCAACGATGGTTGCGCCAACAGTTTCGCGAGAACCGACCTTTTGACGAGTTGACTCGCGAGTTGCTAACCGTCCAAGGTAGCACGACTGCCGAAGGGCCTGCATCGTTCTACAAGGTTTTGAAGAAGCCGGATGAAGTCAGCCGCGCGATAAGCCAATTGCTGTTGGGCGTACGGATCGAATGTGCTCAATGTCACCATCACCCTTCGGACCGTTGGAGCCAAACGGACTATATCGGACTCGCGGGTTTTTTTACCGGAGTGAAGTTGAAGAAGCTTCCCAACGGCAATGAGGCCGTTGTCTCATTCGGCGGTAGTGATCTCCCGCATCCTCGCAGCGGCGAGACGGTTGCCGCACGTCCGCTCGGCGGCGAGCCGGCTGATTTTTCTGCGGTGACTGATCGACGGATCGCATTGGCTGCTTGGATGACGTCCGATTCCAATCCTTTCTTTGCCAAGGCAATCGCGAATCGAATCTGGGCCCATTACTTTGGGCGGGGACTCGTCGAACCGATCGACGATATGCGAGAGACAAATCTTGCGTCGAACGAATCCCTCATGAATGCATTGACCAAGCACATGCGTGAGGTGAACTACGACCTGAAGGCGTTCACGCGAACGCTGCTGCAATCACGTGTTTACCAGCTCAGCGCTCGGTCGAATTCCTCGAACGAAGGCGATTCTCAGAACTTCTCCCATGCAGCCTATCGCACGCTGCCTGCGGAAGTCTTGCTCGACGCGATCAGCCAAAGCACAGACGTTCCCGAGAAGTTCAACGGCTGGCCCAAAGGTTATCGCGCGATTCAGGTCTGGGACAATCGGATGCCTTCGTACTTCTTTCGGATCTTTGGGCGACCGGTCCGCGCCAGCGTTTGCGAGTGTGAGCGAAGCGGCGAGCCGAGTATTGCCCAATCGCTGCATCTATTGAATTCGCCTGAAATCATGGCGAAGGTACAGGCTCGTCACGGAAAAGCTCGCCAACTGGCGAATTCCGATTTGACGCCCGTCGCAATGATCGACGAACTATATCTATGCTTGGTGTCGCGTCTGCCGAGCAGCGAAGAGCGAAGGCTGATGTTGCAAGCGTTCGACGGCGTGGAAGCTGATCGTCGGGCGGCGGTCGAAGACATACTATGGGCCTTACTTAACTCGAAGGAATTCATGTTCAACCATTAGGTGTTGTTTTGAAAGTAGGTCTCGCTCGCCGAGCGCGACCTTGCCGCACGCACATACGCCGCAGCGTCTGGTAGGTCACTTCCGGCGGAAGTGACCTACTGGGAACTACGAACGTGACAGAACCAAAAGGTACGAACGATGTGGAAAATCAAAGTTGGTTCGCGGCAAGAGAAGTTCTGTGATGGGATCTCGCGCCGCCACGCGTTGCGACTTGGTGCGACTGGCTTGTTCGGCAGTTTGACGCTTCCACGACTGTTGGAATTGGAAGCCAAGGCCGCGACTCGCGCTGGCGCGAAAGCCAAGTCGTGCATCTTTCTCTTCCTGGAAGGTGGCCCGCCGCATCAAGACATGTGGGACCCAAAGCCTGACGCACCGGAAGAGATTCGTGGCCTATTCCGGCCGATTAACACGAACGTACCGGGCACGATTGTCACCGACCAGTTGCCGCTTTGCGCGAAAATCGCCGACAAGTACACGATGCTCCGCAGCCACAGTCATCGGGACAATGGACATACCACCGGCTATCACTATGTCATGACAGGGCGTCGGGCAAACTTCCCCGATGGCGACAACCCGATTCCGAACAACGATTTCTTTCCCTCGCTCGGCTCGATCGTAGCTCGTGAACTCAGTCAACGAAGTACAGTTCCACCCTACATCAGCGTGCCACATCCGATGTCAGCGGGAGGACCTGGCTTTTATGGGGCCGAGTACGCTCCGTTCGTAATCGAATCGGACCCGACACAGCCAGACTTCGAAGTGAAAGACCTCCAGTCAATTGCTGGCTTGTCGCCAAACCGAATCGCGACGCGACGAAAATTGCTCGCCGGCATAGACGAACTGGAACGCGGCGTTGAGGGGAGCGCAAAAACGATGGCGACCTACTACGAGAAAGCACGAAGCTTGATCACATCGCCTGATGCGAAGAAGGCTTTCGACATTCATGCCGAACCGGAAACGGTGCGAGAGCGTTACGGCTACACACAGATTGGGCAGTGCGCTTTACTCGCCAGACGCTTGATCGAAGGTGGTTGTCGGTTTGTCGGAGTTGATGCGCCGGGCTGGGACGTCCATTTTAATTGCTTCCCCAGTTTGCGGACCGATCTGATTCCTTACGCCGATCGTGCCTTCAGTACGTTGGTCACCGACCTCGAAGAGCGAGGGCTGCTTGACGAAACGCTCGTCGTCATGATGGGCGAAATGGGACGCACGCCTCGAGTCAACGCTCAAGCCGGTCGCGATCATTGGTCGATGGCTCAGACGGTGATCTTTGCCGGCGGCGGGACAAAGTCAGGACAGGTGATTGGCGCGACCGACGCACAAGCTGCTGCTCCGACGACGGAGCCGATCGGCGTGAACGACATTCTACGAACCGTCCACACACTCTTTGGAATCGACCCGGACCGGCTATATTACGGCCCACTTGGCCGTCCCGTGCCGTTAGTAGATGGCGGCAAGATGATTCGTGAGTTGGTGTGAGTCCGACTCGATGATTCGACAGGTAAGATAGTTTCCGATGCGATTGGAGTATGCCGCATTATGTTTTGGTCAGGCGAGAAACGATCACTCGCAACTCCTCTTGTCGCTGTAGCAATCGCTGTCGGCTTTCTGGCCAGTGCATCGGCCGTCGCCCAGCAACAGGCTCCTGCAATCGGCTACATGTACCCATCGGGCGGACGAGCCGGTACGACGGTTGATGTCGTGCTAGGAGGCTACGATTGGACACCGGACACCCAACCGTTTGTGCATGATTCGCGGATCCTTCTTGAGCTTACAGGCACGCCAGGTCCGGTCATCGTTCCCGAGCCACCTTACTGGTTCGGGAAGAAGGCACGTCGTGGCCCGTTCCCCATGCCTCGGGAAACACCGGCGAAGCTGACGATCCCGCACGGCACGAAACCGGGTGTCTATCGCTGGCAAGCGGCGAATGCCAATGGTGGGACCGCGACCGGGCGCTTCGTTGTCTCGGAGCAGCCAGAGGTTAAAGAACAAGCGGAGCGGACGGGATCACAAGAGTTAGAGTCGCTCCCGGTTATCGTTTGCGGCCAGATCCTCAAGATTGAGGAGGTCGATCGTTATCGCTTCGTTGCACCGCATGATGGTCCCATCACCTTGTCGCTAACGTCCGCCGCAATCGGTTCGCCGCTGACGGGAGCTGTCGAGGTTCGAAACGCGAATGGGAAACTCGTCGCGGAAGCAACCGACACGGCAGCGAATGATATTCGTCTTACGTTTGCGGGCAAAGCCGAGCAAGTATATGTTGTCAGCCTCTACGACGTGGACTTTCGCGGGGACCGGTCATTCGTTTATCGAATGGCGGTGACTCCAGGCCCGCAAGTTGTCGCCGTGATGCCCGCAGCAGGCGGGCGGGGTGAAACGCGCGACGTCGAGTTCGTCGGTTATGGATTGGCTACGGGTGGTGCGATGCTCGAATCGATAACTCGCTCCGTTACGTTTCCCGATGAGCCAACAGATTCATTCGCGATGCGACTCGAAACGCCGTTCAGTCCTGATGCGTCTGTCACGCTGTTGCTCAGCGATATCCCAGAGTTCGTCGAAGCAGAGCTTCGCAGCGCCGAAGCAAGATCACTGTTGATTCCATCCGCGATTACAGGTGTCGTCGAACAACGCTACGGTGCTGATCGCTATGTCATCGACGGTAAGAAGGGAGATGTCTGGGCGATCGACCTCCAGGCGGCAGCGATCGGCTCAAAGCTGGATGTCGCGTTGAGCGTGCTTGATCAACAAGACAAAGAGTTAAAGCGATCCGACGATTTGCCGGGAACGACCGATGCTGGATTGGAATTTGTCGTTCCTATCGACGGAAGCTATCAGTTCATCGTTAGTGATTCATCTGGCCGAAGTGGCAATCGTGCGGCGACCTATCGACTCGCCGTGCGCCAAGCGGAACCAAGCTTCACGTTAAGCGGCCCCGAGTTCGTCAACGTAACGTTCGCCGGTAAGACGCAATTGGCGATCAAGGCAACTCGCTCCGGTGGGTTCAAGGATCCGATCAAGCTACGCATTGAGGGCTTGCCCGAAGGTGTCAGCATCCCCGAAGAGACGATCATTCCCGCTGGCAAGAACGATGTGAAGATCGAGTTGTCCGTTGGGGCCGATGCCGGAACGGTGGCCGCGCTGCTGCAAGTGTCCGCACAAGCTCGTATTGGCGAAGTTGATGTTACTGAACAACTCACCCCGGTCTTGTTGGCCGTCACGATGAAGCCACCGTTCTCGATCGACGCAGAAGGAAAGAACGACGTCACGAAGTGGCCGCGAGGAACCACGTTTCCGGCTCCTGTCTTGATCCAGCGCGACGAAGGGTTCGCGGGCAATATCGTCCTGGAGATGGCTGCCAAGCAAGGCCGTCATCGACAAGGAATCCGTGGTCCGGAACTAGCCATCTCGCCTGATGTTGATCGCATCTTGTATCCGGTCTTCCTGCCAGAGTGGCTCGAGACGACTCGTACGTCGCGAATGGTGGTCAACGGTGTCGCTCAGGTCGCCGATCCTCAAGGGCGAGTTCGCTACTTATCGAGCAAACTGAAGACACGCATCGGGTTTCTGCCGACTGGCGCGACGCTAAAGATCAATTGCGAGCTGTCCGAAATCGAAGTTGTTGCCGGCCAACCCTTCTCGATCCCACTCACAATTAACCGTGCAAAAGGGCTGACGGAAGTCGCGAAGGTTGAAATAGTCCGCGACCACGAGAGTGAAGGCATCTTGGCCGCTGACCCGCTTGCTGTCGAGCACGGGCAAGTGGATGCGGTGCTGAACGTCACTTCTTTGGTTGCTTCAGAGTTGGTTGGCGAGCGAGAGATAACGGTTCGCGCAACGGTTATGCAGAATGGACATCTGCCCGTCATCTCCGAGACACGCGTTCTAATCGCGTTAGCCCAGGCGGCCGATCAGGATTAGTGGCCACTTGCTGGGGTGATTATCGTCAAGCACGACGGTTTCACCAACGACGAATGCAGCGAGAGGCACGTCAGCGGTCTGCACCCCCAACTCTCTACCAAGTGGTTACATTAGCGGAACAAGGATTCGAACGCTGTCAAAGGACACGGTCATGGAAAGCCCGACGTTTCAATGTTTCGACCTGAAGCATGCAGTCCGGTCGATCGCCACCGCCACGGGTGTAGCAGAGCGCCAAGTGCGCGCCGCAGTCGAGTTGCTAGAAGACGGCAACACACTGCCGTTCATTGCGCGATATCGTAAGGAGGCGACTGGTGGGCTGGACGAGACGGTGCTACGCGCGATCGAGGATGCACTGGCCAAGACGCATGAGTTGGCCAAGCGCAAGGCTACGATCTTGAGGACCATCGACCAACAAGGAGAGCTCCCGACTGACCTGCGAGAGCGAATCGAGCGATGCGAAGATAAGCAAGAATTGGAAGATTTGTATCTGCCGTTCAAGCCCAAGCGACGTACACGGGCGGCAACCGCACGCGAGCGAGGGTTGCAGCCGCTGGCGGACTTGTTACAGCAACAGCGGCCGCTGGGTCGTTCCCGGCCCGAGGTATTGAAGCGCTTCGTTAATCCGGAGAACGACGTGCCGGACGAACAGGCAGCCCTTCAGGGCGCCTGTGACATCGTGGCCGAGCAGTGGTCCGAGGATATCGAGACACGCCGCTGGCTGAGCGAACAGGCTAGCGGATTCGGCCGCGTCCACTCGCAAGTCAAGCGAGGCAAGAAGGAGGAAGCCGCCAAGTTCGAAATGTACTTCGACCATCGGGAACCGGTGAAGCGAGTTCCCTCCCACCGCTTGTTGGCAATGAAACGCGGCGAGGCGGAGGGGCTACTGCGAGTCGGAATTGAACTGGATGACGACTACGTGCTTCGCAAACTCAGGCCACGACTTGCGCACAATCGGCAGTTCGAGTTTCATCGTGAGTTGCTCGACACGGTGGAGGACTGTTATAGCCGCTTGCTTATGCCAGCCGTCGAGTCCGCTACGCTGCAAGAACTCAAAGAGCGAGCGGACGACGAAGCGATCCAAGTATTTGCCCAGAACCTCCGCGAGTTGTTGCTGGCAGCTCCGGCTGGACCGCAAGTCACGATGGGAATCGATCCGGGTTTCCGCACTGGATGCAAGGTCGCCGTCGTTGACGGCACGGGCAAGTTCCTGGAGAGCTGCACCATCTTTCCCACGCCGCCTCGCAACTACATCGAAGGTGCCACCGCGATCTTGAGGGACTTGATCGCACGCCACAACGTTGTGTTAGTTGCGATCGGCAACGGCACCGCCTCGCGTGAAACGGACGCCTTCGTCAGCAATCTGCTAAAAGATATGAAAGACGACGGGCAGTTGATAACAAAGGTGATGGTCAGCGAGTCGGGCGCGTCGATCTACTCCGCTAGCGAGCTTGCTGCCCGCGAGTATCCCAACCTGGATGTTACGGTACGAGGTGCGATCTGCATTGCGCACCGGTTACAAGACCCGCTGGCCGAGCTCGTCAAAATCGATCCAAAGTCGATCGGAGTCGGCCAATACCAACACGACGTGAACCAGACACTACTGCTACGTTGTCTAGAACGCGAAGTGCAATCATGTGTCAACTCGATCGGCGTCGATTTGAACATGGCGAGCAGTTCACTGCTGGCACACGTCGCCGGGATCGGCCCAAAGCTGGCAGGCCGTATCGTCGAACATCGTGATGGGCAAGGGCAGTTCGACTCTCGAAAGAGATTGCTTGACGTTCCCAAGCTCGGCCGCAAGGTGTTCGAGCAGGCGGCGGGGTTCCTGCGGATTCGGGATGGGCGGCAGGCGTTGGACAACTCGGCCGTCCATCCAGAGAGCTATCGCGTGGTGGAGAAGATGGCGACCAAGCTGGGCGTCGCCACCAGCCAGTTGGTAGGCAACGCGACTCTGGTTGCCAAGCTCGACGCCCAGGAATTCGTTGACGAGCAATGCGGTCTGCCGACGGTGCAGGACATCCTCGCCGAGTTGGCCAAGCCGGGCCGCGATCCGCGCAGCGAGTTCAAGGTCGCCCGGTTCGCCGAGGGCGTCAACGACTTGAAAGACTTGAGTGAAGGGATGATCCTCGAAGGAGTGATTACCAATGTCACGAAGTTCGGCGCCTTTGTGGATCTTGGCGTCCATCAGGACGGACTGATCCACATCTCGGAACTTGCCAACGAGTATGTGCAGAATCCTAGCGATGTAGTCTCTGTCGGCGACGTAGTCCGCGTCAAGGTCTTGGAGATCGACCTTCAGCGACGCCGGATCGCCGCTTCCCGAAAACAGGCATGATCTATCACGCACTGATCCTGATGAATCGACTCTGGGGCCGTTAGATGATGACTATTACGGCTCGAACGCAACCAATACCAAGTCAGTCGCGCCGCCACGCTCCGTGACGACAACTAGCCGCTCGCCATCGGGATGCCACGACGCGTAATCGTCTCGTTCTGGATTGTGAGTGAGTCGCTGGGCATCGCTCCCGTCGAACCTCATCGCATAGATTTCATAGTCGCCGTGTCGAGCGGTTGTGAAAGCGAGCCACTGCCCGTCGGCCGACCACGCTGGCCGGATGTCGAGCCCACGACTGTCAGTCAGGCGACGCAAGTCCGACCCGTCGCGATTCATCGTGTAGATCTCATAGTCACCGTCGCGGCTGGAGGAAAACGCGATGCGGTGGCCGTCGGGCGATACCGATGGGTGATTGTTACGGCCCACGGTCTGAGTCAGTTGCTTTGTTTCACCCTTGTCGATGGCCTGCGAATAGATTTGGCCCGCCGCCGAATAAACGACTTCTTGCCCGTCTGGGGTGATCGTGCCGTGGGAAACCGTTTTCTTCGACGCCGGAATCGACAAAGTTCGTTGTTGCAGCGGCAATTCAACCTTCAGTTGAAGCACGTCATTACCGGTCATTTGCAAGAACGAGAACACATTTTGGTCGGACGAGTAGCACGGACGGAATTCCGGCAATGTCGAATCGGGACGTAGCCTCTCATTGCGGCTATCGTCCAAGTTCAACCGACGCAAGACAAGCTGAGGCGATTCGTCTTGCGCGGAGTAAACAATCTGCTCGCCCCTGCCGGTGAAGACGGGATCTTGCTTGAGACGACCGTCGTTGGTGATCTGTTGGGGTTCGGCGGCGACGGCGATTCCGGCCAGCCACCAGCAAGCCATGAGAAGTCCAACAACGCCCGATAACACTCGCTTCACGATACGAGCCTCTCGATCAGACTTCCACCCGGCAACACACGCAAGGCGGCTAGCTGCGCGGATCGAACGCCTGCCAGTTCCAAGATCGTTGCGGCGGTCGCCGCGGGAGTGATGGGGTCTGTTGCCGGTTCATAGCCGCCTCGATCGCTCTCCCCCACCACACGCCTCGGCTGAATTCCGCCACCAGCCCAAAGTGAGCTGTAACAATTCGGCCAGTGATCGCGCCCGCCGTTGGCCGAGATCTTCGGCGTGCGGCCGAATTCTCCCATGGCGACAACGAGCGTGCTGTCGAGCAAACCGCGGTCATGCAGATCATCCAGCAAGGCGGACAACGCTCGATCGAGAATCGGTCCGTGCCGATCGGTGAGATGCTCGAAGTTCAGCCAATGCGTGTCCCAACCGAAATCAGTGCGCCCGTCGTAGATGTTCTCGACCCACTTGCTCCAATTGACTTGGATGTAAGGAACGCCCGCCTCGACCAGCCGCCTGGCTAACAGGCAACTCTGGCCGAACATCGTTCGGCCGTATTGGCCTCGCATGCGTTGCGGTTCTAGTGACAGATCAAACGTTCGGCGTCCGTCCGTCGAGGTGAGCAGACGGTAGGCGCGCACGCAGTTTTCGTTCCAACTTTCTTGAGCCGCATGGCCTCCGCTCCTCGCGACCTTATCGATCTCATTCTGCAACCGCCGGCGATCCGCGAGGCGGTCGATCGTTAGCCCGTCGAGCAACTTAAGCGCTGGCAGATCGATCTTCCCGCGATCATCGCAACGGATGTAGAACGGGTCATAAGCTGTTCCCCAACGTCCGCCGCCGAAAGCTTTCAAGTCGCCCGCTGCCGTGGTCGGCTTGCCTGGTGCGATGGATGTAAACATTGGCAGGTCGCTCGACTGAGCGCGCACGCGTTGGACAATCGAGCCAAGATTGGGACCGTAATCTGCATTGCCGCTTCTTCCCACGCCGCCAGTCAACGCAATTGACCCGGCGATGTCGTGGGCGTTGTTCAGGTTGACGTTAGTCCGCAAGACCGAGAACAAATGGCTTCGCATCGCCAGCCGTGGAAACAACTCGCTGAACTGAACGCCTGGTATCCGTGTCGCGATTGGAGCAAAGGGCCCTCGCACTTCGGTGGGTGCTTCGGGTTTAGGGTCAAACGTATCGATGTGGCTCGGACCGCCCCAGAGCCAAAGCAAGATGACCGATTTGGCCCGGGCGACGTCGCTCGCTCGACCAACACGATCCAACCCAAGCGAGAGCGGCAGCGCGAACGAAGCTTGCAAGAAGGCGCGTCGATCAATGCCGTTGCAATTGCGAGCGTTGAGTCTTCCGACTTCGAGCATGACTTCTGGACTCCTGACGCGATTATAGAGGGAAGCGACGGTAGAGACCAAGCAACTGGGATTGGTGGTAGTGGTACATTTTGACCTGAGAAAGTTCCGGTGCCCGTGAAGTGGGCAGGGCAGCGCCGATGTCTGCCACATTCAGACTTGGTCGTCATGGTGTAGCTTTTGCCATACACGCCTTCGGAGATGGTCGGAGCCGATCGCAAGGGCATCTTCGGTATAGACGTGGACAAGCTGTGGTCGATCTGCACGAGCCACGTTGAACGCCACAACCTCACGATCCGAACCCTGATGAAGCGATTCACTCGCTTGAATCTTGGTTTCAGTAAGAAGCTCGACAACCTCGCTGCCGCCTGCCAAGTGTTTCTCGCCTACTACAACTTCGTGTGGCGGACTCAACACGATGACGACAGCGGTCGAGCTGGGCAGTTGAGGCCAACGGCTGCTATGATGGCGGGTGTTACCGGCTCGCTTTGGGATTTCGAGCGGCTGTTTGATGAGGCGATTACCGCGTAGCACGAGTAAGCGGAGATGGCCATGCGAAACAAGAAGTGGATGGGGCGTGTAGTCGATGTGGTTGAGATAACATGTTGGACAGGAATCCTCATCTCCTCGATCATCGCTGGCACGTTCGATGCGTGATTCGCTATCCTCGCAGTAGCTCTGTTACTGGCGACTGCCGGTTACATCTGGTGGCGCCTTCATCGCGACCGTCGGTCCACTCGCAAGGATGCCTCGGACGCATTGCCTAAGAAGCAGGCAGCACGCCGAGACTAGTTTTCAAGGCGAGCGGTCAAACTGTACCACTACCGGATTGGTTCAAGCGACGAACCACGCATCGCTACCTGAAACATATCCGCGCGACAGGATTTGTGGCAGGATCAACTTACGGGCATCCTCGGCTCCAACCGCGATGACGAGCGGCGTGCCATCGGCGTTTGGCATCTCACTGGGATGCCCTATGCGAACGCCGTGGATCTCTTTATTCACTTTGCGCTCGTTAATGTCGTAACCGTGCCGAACGGTGATATTCTGTGCCTGCAGCCAACGCAGCCACGGCTTACCGGTTAGGCCTAGGCCCCACAAATCGACGCGGCTGACGTCGCGCAGCGGACCAGCAAGCAGGTGGAATTGCCGGCAACGCATGAACGCCTCCAACGCATATCGCGAGTCGGTTCGCGTTAGCCTGTCCGGATGATCCATCCAGTCGAACAGAACTTCGTCAACTTTACCGAACCGCATACCCTCGGCGGCAGCACGCAGCATCAAGTCGTAGTCCTCAGGTAGATCGCTATCGCGAAAGCCCATGTCGAAATAGTTCCGTCGCGCCAGAATCGTCGGATTGACCAACGGAAACTCGACGAATCGGAGAGCGAATATCTGTTCGCTGTCGAGCGTCTCTTCGTTGATCCAGCGCTCGTAGCGGTGCATCGAACGAGCAACGCGGTTCGATTCGTTCAAGACGCGGACTTGGCATCCAACCACGTCGAGATTCTGTTCTTGAAGCAAGTGCAGTTGTCTCTCGAGCCGAGTCGGATAGGCGAAATCGTCAGCGTCCATTCGAGCGATGAAAGGCGCAACAGCAAGCTCCGTTGCGGCATTCGTCGCCGCCGCGACACGGCGATGGGTGGACTCAATCAGTCTCAAGCGTGGGTCGCGTATTCCTCTCACGATGGCAACTGTTTCGTCAGTAGAACCGTCATCAAGAATGATCAATTCGATCTCACGCAACGTCTGATCCAGGATCGAGCACACGGCTCGAGCGATCGTCCGTGCGCCGTTGAAGACGGGCAGAACAACGGACACTTCAGGCGTGCGGCCAGATGACTCTTTGTCCATGATGCCGGGCATCCGTGTTTGGCGCGGTCGTCATCGCCATGAGGGTACAGAAGAATTGTGCTCAGGATAACGGCTGATCGGGCCAGATTGGCCGCTGCGGAAAGCCATTAACGTACTAAGAGCCCGGGCTGTAGGGTGAAGAGCGAATGGTCACCAGATGTCGAGCGTCATTCCGGTTCTGTAGCTGACTGCGTGTGATGCACGACGTTCTTGGCAACGCCGAGCCTTTCGAGCAGTAAGACGAAGGTGTAGGTGAGATCCAGCTCCCACCATTTGTGACCGTGGGCTGCACAACGTGGAAAAGCGTGGTGGTTGTTGTGCCACCCTTCCCCGTTGTTGGTCAATCCGATGATCCAGTTGTTGCGGCTCTGGTCGGAGACTTCGTAATTGCGATAGCCCCAGACGTGCGTAACGGAGTTGACGGCCCAAGTGATGTGCCAGACATATACGGTGCGAACGAAGACGCCCCACACGAGCAAGCTCGCCCCGAACTGAATCCCTCCGGACAACTCGCCTGCCATCCACCAGCCAATGACAAACCCGGCGAGGTAGAACAAAATCGCGTGGGCCAAGTAGACCCACCAGTGCATGAAGTTCCGCTCCAAGCGATAGTAGAACGGATCTTTCAGAACGTCCCGGACGTATCGATCGTAGAAATCCGGCGTGCCGAAGTACTTGTTCTGATAGATGAGCCAGCCCATGTGTCCCCAGAAGAAGTTCACGAGCGGGCTATGTGGATCGGACTGCTGGTCGGAGTGTTGATGGTGCATGCGGTGGATGGCGACCCAGCGGGCCGGAGCATCTTGGAGGCAACACACGCCAAGAATCGCCAGCGTATGCTCGAGCCATTTCGGCAGGATTAGTCCGTTGTGAGTAAGCAGACGGTGATACGCCAAATTGATGCCGAGTGATCCGAATACGCAGTTGCCGATAAACACCGACGCCACACCTGTCCAGCTAAAAAACCAGGGCACAAACGCCAGCAGTGCCAGCAGATGCAAGACGGCAAACGCGCCAACGTACACCCAGAAGAACTGTCGAGTGACGGTGGAGGGCCGGTTCAATCGTGGCGGTTTACAAGTTGTGAAGTCTGCTGACGGCATACCCGCTGACGCCGCACTCATTTCGCGACTCCCGGGAGTATCTGTTGAATCCGACATGTTACCGTCCACAATGATCAGCCGACATTGGCAGTTACGATTCTACCATCCCAGCGTCTGAGATCGCGCCGGATCGCTCGAATGCCAGTCGTGCTTTCCTGACTGAACATCCAGTGAGTCATGTACTTCATTCTCCGTCTCCTGACAACTGCGGTTTGTCGAATGACCCGGCAACTACGCAAATCTCAGCGAGAAGAGATCTGCATCTTCCATCGCACATCGCAATCGCAACGGGTTACCGGCCAGAGCGGCAACGTTTGAGTTTCCTTTCCATTTCACAACACGCGAGAGCGCGTCGCCATAAATTGGATCGCAGTCGTCAAGCGAGAAACCAGTCAACGCTTTACCGCTCGGATCTTGCAGTTCAACTCGCACCATGCCAGCGGCACTCGTCGAGAAGTTGATCTCTAGTTGCTTGCCGGAGAACTTGAGCGGCTTGGTAATGAGTTCTCCACCGGCCAGTGGAGCGTTCACCGACGCAAAGCCATCGATGCGCATGGTGTAGCGGCGACCATGCGTGAGGAACATCGACATCTCGGTCGGGCTCGTCTCATGAATGCCAATCGCCGCATAATTCGCGCGGTTCGCCCAGCCGGAAGCTCCGAGTCCAGGGCGGATGAAGGATTCGGTGAACGTCCGATCGTACGAGTCGCCACCTCGTGTGGTCATGAACAAGATGTCCGTTGCCGCGCCGCGTTTCGCCATGAATCGGGTCGGAGTGGCGACGTAAATGTGTGGCGCTCGGTAATAAGGCTGTGTGCAACTAGTATAGAGATGTTCGTTCGGAAGGTTGGCAGGCATCTCGACCGGCTCGGTCCAATTCACGAAGTCCTCGGAAGTCGTTCTCGCGATGCCGCGATAGCCTTTGATAAAGCGACGGAAGTGGCATACGTAACGCTGCTCAGACTCAGACCAGAACCCATAGTTCTGAGAGTCGAAGTACTTTCCCCACTGCTCGGGCACGACCGCTTCCTCACGCAGTTTCTTCCAGTGGACTCCATCGGGCGAGACAAAGGCTTTCAGACCGCCTGGCCCGCGCTTGTCACGCACAGCCGTTTGATGAGGCTGGAAGGCCAAGCCGCCGAGCGCCTTGTACCTCTCGTGAGCTGGAATTCCAGGTTTGGTATCGATGAAGGGCGTGAAATTGTGGGTCACGAGGAATTCATCCATCAGCACGATATTCCCGTCTGGAAAGCTCTCGTGCTCGAACAGCCCCAGTTTTGGAAGCGTCCAATGAATCGCATCTTTACTTTCGGCATACAGCGTGACTTCGCCATCGTGGTAGGCCTCGATGCCATGCGTCTTCCAAGTAACCTTCGGGTCCTTGTCACCTCGGTAGTAGAACTGATACTTGTCGCCATTGAACAAGACCGTCGCATAGTGCCCGTGCGGTCTTGGCGGCGAAACGGGCGGAGCAAGCTGAGGCCGATGCAGCTTTTGCCGGGCCCCGTTCAGCTTGTCGATCAGATACTGATCCACGAACAGTTCCCGCCGGGAGCCAATATCGACGGCGTTGTCCTGTGTCCTGGCGTGAGCAATTCCGCTGAGGCGAATGAGCGCGACAGCGGTTGTTGTGGCTTGAAGGAAATCTCGGCGAGTAGACTTTGTCATCGATGCGCCCTTACAGGCGATACGAAGCTGGAGACGTCGCGTAACCTAAACGACGATTGGCTGGCTAGAGTATATACCGCTCGCGGATGGCGTTGACGTTTTTGCACGATGGCCTTACCTCTATTTAATGCCTCCTCCGACCCTGCGTCGGTGGGGCAACGACTGGATTGCTACAACGAAACAACTAGAAAGCCACTCCCCGCCGACCCTGTGTCGGGGGAAGCAGTGACGAGTCATGAGGTCCACCGACGCAGGGTCGGCGGGGCCTCCGTCTCAAGTTCACCGATAGTAGCCTTTCAGTCACGAGTCCACCGACAC
>PBSM01000351.1 GCA_002726245.1 Planctomycetaceae bacterium
CGATCGACTTACCACTAGAAAACAAGTGGTTCGCTGCTTTGGTGCCCGTCCCACTTTCACGACGGACCAGCGGGGTTCGACGTGGCCCGCGAGGAAAGGGGACAGGCACCGTGCCAGGACCGTTGACCGACATTTTGGGCCTCGGCGGGCACTGAGCCAGTCCCCTTTCTCGCTCGCGTTTTCAGTTTGAGGTGTTATCGTAGCTGAGAGTTGCCTTTCCAGTGGAGCCCGTCTTTTGAAACTCGTAGTTGCCATCATTCAGCCTCCCAAACTGCAGGCTGTTCGTGATGCGCTGGAGCGTATCGGCGTCGAGCGACTGACGGTTTGTGATGCACAGGGATACGGACGTCAGCGGGGGCAAACCGCGATGTATCGTGGAATCGAATACAAAACGAACTTGCTCCGCAAGGTGATGCTTGAGATCGTTGTCAACGACGATTTTCTCGAACGCACGATCGAGACGATCGAAACAATCGCGCGTACAGGCCCGGAGGGAAGTATTGGAGATGGTAAGGTGTTTGTGTTGCCGGTGAACGACGTTTATCGAATCGGCACAACAACAACCGGCCCCGAAGCCGTCTAGCGAAGGCGAACAATCGTGGGAGTCCTTTACGTAACCAGCGACCTCTTCTTCTCGTCGCGAATGACGAGCCTTGCGCGAGACCGTGGCATCGCTATCGACGTCGTCGCTCCTGTTGCGGTGGACCAGAAGATCACCACTGATGTAGGACTAGTTCTGATCGATCTGGCTCAACGGTCGCTCGACATCGCTTCGTTGGTGCAGGTGGTTCGCGAGAAGGTGGCCGACGCGACTCTTATTGCGTACGGGCCGCACGTAGACGAAGCGTCACTGTCCGCGGCGCGAGATGCCGGTTGTGACGAAGTTCTGCCACGTTCACAGTTCGACCAGCAGATCGTCTCGATCCTCGAACGCTTCCAGCAAGAAGATTCGAGCGGGTCAGATTGACGCGAGCCGTTCCCGCTGATTCGTAAGTCACACGGCTTGCGTGCATCTTCGTTTAACCGAATTGGATCGTGGGCTCGTCGAACAAGTTTATGGCAGCCACGGTTCGCTGGTGCAAAAGAACGGAAAGACTCGGTTGAAGCCGTGAAAGAAGAGGGTGGAGGTAACGATCAGCCAGACGACCGTCAATGCATGCGCCCCGAGCTTGCTGGTCAATCCGCCGCGCCTCACGAATCGTTCGATCCACCGTGAAAGAAGCACAGCCGGAGCCTGTAACATGAAAAAGGAGAACTGATAGCCGTCGATGCGTGATGGCGAACATCCATCCGTGAAGCACTGCACTGACGAAGAAAGTCCAGAACACACCCCTCACCACGAAACGTCGCCCACCGATGGGCTCAAACGCATTCAGATAGAACCATTGATTCACGCGGACGTTATATTGCCACCAGAACTCAGCCACGGTACGCGACACGATCATGAAACGCATCGGTCTTGAAGCCGAGAATCCACACACGAGTTCGAGTCCAAAGAATGTCGCCGCCAACGACTCGATGGTTGTGACGAACAACAGCACTTTCGTGACGTGATCGATTGCGAAATGATCGCGCAGCAGCGAAGAGCCACCCGCCTGATAGAAGCCGGTGAGCCCGATCGTGGTGCCGAGTATCCCGATCAGAATCAGCTTCATAGCCCGTCGCGGTCGTGCGTGTTGTGGCGAGCGTTCCACGCTGCCGAAGACCACTGCCAGTGGCGGAAAGGGGATTAGGAACCGGCAGAAGTCGAGAAACCGAGCTTCACCCGCTACGGCATGCCGATGCTGGCGAGCGTAGTCGCTTATTTTGAAACACAACTCGGTACAGAAGAACGCTGCCAGAGCACGCACAATGACCAGCTTGGCCTGAACGAGAAAGGGACAGCACATGAGGAGGATGACGCAAAGAGCTGCAACGGTATAGCTGCGGCCTCCAATCATCCACGGCCCAGCTAGGAGAGCGGCGGTGTATGCCGCGCACAGCGCCAACCCCAAGTAGGCCATGTCGTTCATGCTCAACATTTGAACTACACTTTCGCCATGCCGCCATCCCCAGAACAAGTCAAAGCTGGCCAAGCTGTTTACACGCAGCGCACCCTGCGGATCTACGACTTGCTTGTCTTAGGCATCTCGAATCGATGGATTTGGAAATGCCCAACGGCCGAGTTGCTCGAGCTCTACAACGAGCATGTCTCGGCGAACCACTTGGATGTTGGGGTCGGGACGGGTTACTTCCTGGATCGCTGCCGGTTTCCGAGCAACTCGCCACGAGTTGCGTTGATGGACCTGAACGAGAACTGCCTTCAGGCGGCAGCAGCCAGGATCGCGAGTTATTCACCCACCCTGTATGCGGCCGACGTCTTGGAACCGATCAAGCTCGATATCGACAGGTTCGATTCGATCGGGCTGAACTATGTGCTGCACTGCCTGCCTGGCTCGATCACCGAGAAATCCGCGGCGCTATCGCACCTCGCGGAGTTGCTGAGCCCCGGCGGCATTCTGTTCGGCTCGACGCTGCTGAATGGAGGAGTAACGAGAAACTGGGCGGCTCGGAAGCTCATGCGTTACTACAACACCAAGCAGATCTTCTCGAATCAGGAGGACCATTTGGAGGGGCTGCGGGCTTCGCTCGAACAGCGTTTTAGCAACGTCAGCATACGGACGGTCGGCTGTGCCGCGATCTTCACCGGTCAGAGACAATAAAGCCCGACTGGGCGACCGCCCGCCTCTCGTGTCTAATTCTCGATGTGCAGAATGGATGAACTAACATCCTCCCTTGCCCGTATGAATGGAGCCATGAACGAAACCCTGTCACGACGTGCTCGAACCGCGGTCGTTCTTCTGCTTTCAAGTCTCGTCGTCTTTGCCGCCTGCAAGCCGCCGCGACCACGCCCGGTGCCCCCGGCGGTCGCCAAGAAACTCTCCGCCGGCGAGGCACATCGGTTGCAGCGGCTCGCTCAGGTCGGTGCTGGGCACCTGGAGAACGGGGAACTGGACTCGTCGCGGCTCGAGGAAGCGGCCGCGATATTTGAGGAAATCTCCGAGAAGCTTCCGGCGGAGTTGTTGGGCCCGCGTAATCTGACCATTTGCCGCTACTTGCTGTACGACAAAGACAAGACATCTTTCGCAAGCGTCATGGCGGCGGCGGCTCTGTTACAGAAAGTCGAGCCGGACGCGCCCGTGTCGTTCTGGTTGCTCGGCAAGGCTGCCCAAAAGGCGAGTCCCGGGGATTATGCGGCCGCTGCCGAGCAACTCACCGTGGCAGCCAAAAAGGCGGGCGATGACGCGCGTTTCAAGTACGCTCTTTACGACGTCGCGAAGAACCAAGACACGCAGACCGCTGCGACAGCAGCCAAAGAGGCGTTAAGTGAAGCCTATGACTTGGCTCCCAGCAACATCTTCATTCTTGACGAATGGATGATCGCGCAGGCCCAGGCCGAAGACGCCGAAATCGGCAAGACGATCGTGCAAGCCCGCGAAACACTGGCCCCACTGCAAGAGTCCCTTCAAAAGCTAAATCGCCACCACGACATTGGCTTGTTCTTGGACGAAGCCGAAGAAGGCGTAGCGAGCGGCGATTGGCCAAAGGTTTTTCGGAACGTGCGCTTTTGCCTGAATGTCACGATTCCCAACGACTTTGCCCAGAGCGACAAGCGATGGTTGAGCCCGCACCCGTTGGAATACATGGTGCACGACTTCAGTGAGGCCTTCCGCGAGCAGTATCCGCAACCAATTGCAGATGAAGAACTGATCGAAGTCACATTCGAGCCGCTTCCGGCGAACCGACAAGCGGCAATCGCGGGCGAATTGCGTGACGCCATTCTTATCGATTTCAACCTCGACCGGCAACTCGACTTGGCGGTTATCACCGCGAACGCCTTGCATATCTATGCTCGTGGTTCCGACGACGATGCCTGGGCCGTCGTCGCCAGCATCGACCTCAGCATCGACCCGCAAGGCGTACTGGCGGCCGATTTGGATTGGGATCATGATCACGAAGTCAAAGACGGCTGCTTCGATGCGGATATCGACTTTGTCGTCTACGGGGCAAGTGGCTTTGTCGTCGTCCGAAATGTGAAGGACCAAGAGTCAGGCGAACGCCGTCTCGAACCGGTTCTCTTCGAGCAAGAGAGTAAGGTATTGACCGACATCACGACGGCCTGCCTTGTCGATTTTGACCATGACAGCAATCTTGACATCGTCTTTGCCACGAAGAACGGCGTTGTGCCAGTCTTGGCACCAGGCGACCGGTTGAACCACAACAAGGATCTTGAATTCGCCGATGTCGCACGATTCTCTTCGCTGACTCTGCCCGACGGAGCGACGATTACCAGTCTCGTGCCGGTCGATTGGGACCGGGATGTCGATATCGATATCGTGGCGGTCGCGGCAGGCAAAACAGTCGGCTATCTCGAAAACCTGCGGCACGGTAACTTCCGCTGGCGAGACTTCGGTGAAAGTTTCAAGCCACTTCTGCCCGCCAGTTCGCTGGCGGTTATCGAATCCGACGCGAATGTCTCCTGGGACATTGTGGGTGCCGGCCCGTCGGGCGTGTCTCTGGTGCAAACACGGACGCTGAATCCCGGCTCCGTCCAGCCGAAGGCGTCCATCGTGCTGTCCTCCGAATCGCAGTCGGGTCTGATCGCCTGTGATTTCGACAACAACGCGGCTCAAGACGTGATCGCGTGGACGGACGACTCGGTGACAGCGTGGCGAGGCAATGCCGACGGCAGCTTCACCGAGATGGCGAATGTGATCGGCGAGTTGCCCTCGGCTGTGAAGCAGTGCCGGGCGGCGGATGTCGATGCGGACGGAGACCTCGATCTCTGCGTGATCGGCCCAGAACAGATTTCGATCTACACGAATGAGGGTGGCAACAAAAACAATTGGCTATCGCTTCGGGCGCTAGGAACCGCGGACAATAAGGGCGCGGCAAACCATCACGGGCTCGGCAGTCTCGCCGAGTTGAAAGCCGGATCGATGTATCAAGCGCAGGTCATTTCAGAGCCGGTCACGCACTTCGGGCTGGGGCAGGAAGAGCGGGCCTCGGTCCTGCGGATGCTGTGGACGGACGGGATTCCGCAAGATGTTGTTGAACCCGCTCGAAACCAGGCAATCTGTGCGAAGAAGGTTCTTGGGGGCTCTTGTCCTTACATCTACACGTGGACTGGCGATCGCTACGAGTTCTTTACCGACTGCCTGTGGGCAGCCCCAATCGGCTTGCAGCTCGCCGAAGACGTGTTGGCTCCGACGCGCAGTTGGGAGTACCTGCGGATCCCTGGAGATCGCCTGAAGCAACGAGATGGCAAGTATTGGCTGCAGCTAACCGAGGAGCTCTGGGAGGCTGGTTATTTCGACTGTGCCCGATTGATTACGGTCGATCATCCGGCGGAGGTGGAGGTCTATTCAAACGAGAAGGTTGGACCAGCAAGTATCGCAGAGTTCAAACTGCATACTGTCACTCGACACCATCGACCGCGCGCCGCACGAGATCAACGTGGCCGGGATGTCTTGCCAATCATCAGCGAACGCGATGACAACTATCTGCGCGCCTTCGACAAAACGATTGCGCCCGGTTTGGCTGAGGACCACTATCTGGAATTGGACCTCGGCGACTTGGATTCGCCCAAGCAAGTGACGCTCTTTATGACCGGTTGGATCTATCCCACGGACACGTCCATGAACGTTGCTTTATCTCGCCTTCCGACCGAAAACGGCCCGCGGCCGCCGAGTGTTCTCGTGCCTGACGCCGACGGCCAGTGGCAAGAGGCTCAAGCCTACATGGGCTTCCCGGGAGGTAAGACGAAGACGATCGCCGTGGACCTGTCGAATGCCTTCCTGACTGAGGATTACAGAGTTCGGATTGCCACTAGCGCCGAGATTTATTGGGACGAAGTCTTCTTCACCGTGGATGAGAGTCCGGTGGAGATGCAACTGACTGAGTTAGTACTTGATTCCGCCGACTTGCACTTCCGCGGGTTCTCGCGACGGCTCCCAGCTCGCCTCAACGCACCCGACCGGTATGACTATGAAGACGTCTTACAGACACCGAAGTGGGCACCGATGAAGGGCAACTTCTCTCGCTACGGGGATGTCCGGGAGCTGCTCGCAGAAGCCGACGATCGAATGGCGATCCTCGGCAGCGGCGACGAACTGACCATCAGTTTCATCGCTCCGGCGGACGATCCGCCTGATGGCTGGGTACGTGATTTCATCATGCACAATGTTGGCTATGACAAAGACGCCGACCTGAATACTGTCTACGGGCAAACCGTTGGCCCGCTGCCATATCAGGCGATGAGTGCGTATCCTTATCCAGCGGATGAAGAATATCCAAGTTCACCGGCGCACATCGATTACTTGAAAAACGACCAAACACGGGTCCTTGATGCCCCCAAGTTCTGGCGGCGAATCAAGGAATATGAACCCGCGGCGAATTGAACTCGAACCAGCGATGGCCTTCCAAGGCTTGTCCTTACCCACATCCGTCGCCTCCTCCGACCCCGTGTCGGTGGGGCAACGACTGAAAAGCTACCAGGAGCCAAGCGAGAAACGGCTCCCCGCCGACCCTGTGTCGGTGGAAGCCATGTCGAGTCATGAGGTCCACCGACACGGGGTCGGAGAAGCCTGCGTCTGAGGTGCTTCGACTGTAGCCTTCAATCATGCTTCCACCGACGCAGGGTCGGTGGTGAAATGCGGGTAAAGACAAGGCTTCCAAGGCCGTCGTACAAGAGCGTCAGTGACTAACCCGTCGGCAATCCAGAGCTAACGCCCTGCATCGACAGGAATTGCTGCGGGGTGTGGCTCGTCCCCAAAATAGAGATGCATCTCTTCCGCTAGTCCATTTGCATCGTCCGACCAGGGATAGTCGTGATGCGGATGCTGGAGCACGGGGAGTCCTCGTCGCAGGTGCTCATCAACTCCCATTTCGAGGTGCGGGGCGACGCCAAGGATCTCGGTGCGAAGGTTGATTGCCCCTTGATGCAGCGGGTCGAAGTGGATGGCAAGGTTCGCGTAGCGCCACCGACGGAGTGGTCGTCATTGTCCACCGGGTGGAGTTGCAATTCGATCCGGCACCACGACTGACGCGAGCCACTGGCGGGACATAACCGATCACCCTCCTGACACTTGTCAGTTTCGACCATGTTCCATCATCCGCCCGCTTCCATATGGAGACCTCAATCGCGCGAAAGTCGCTAATCGACCTCCCAGTGTAGAGATTGGCAGACAAGTCCGATTCATCCGCATGCCAAATGACAACGTACAGCAGCCAGCCATCGAAGTAGGTGTCACTGAGCCGAAAGTTCGGATGACGCAAGCCGCCGCCACCGTCTCCCTGACCAAGCTCGATCGCGAACTCGTCGGTCATCGGGTTGCGGGCGAGAAGGACGCGATAGTCGTCCATATCGTCGTAGTTGGCTCGAACGACGGGGCGGGAGTATTCATCGCTCTCCGGCCCCAACTGCCACCATTGCTGCGAAGCCGACTCGCCCTTCTCGACGTATGGCAACCCAAGGATCTCTTCGATCATCTGGTTCGCTAATCCGTCCGCAACATTTGCTTCCAGAGCGTCAGCGGACGCATCCAATGTCAACTCGGTGGCTAACAGGAGCGCTGAGCCAGCCAGACTGATCAATGTGATCGAGACGAGTGCCTCCGCCAACGTGAAGCCAGCACGACGCATTCCACTCACTCGGTGAAAACGTTGCTCTTCCGGGCGTGTTCGAGGCATTGGCCGCTCCTTGCGAAAGAGCACAAAAAAACGCGGCAGGGTCCCTCAAGCTCCCAGCTCCCCACCGCGCGGTGCCCCAACGTCCCTCCCCGAGACGAAGGTGCATGCAAAGATAGGTCGCGCGTCGGCTCAGTCAAATCAGTGCTTCAGATCGCACTGCAGAAAATACAGTTTTGGATGTTGCCGAAAAGCAACATGCCGCTCCGTGGAGGCTCTCGGCGCCTGCCGTCACTTGATCGCTGGCAATGCCTCAGCATAGCGCAGCCGGCCAGTTCGTCCATTGAAGTACTGAAAGATGACCTGCGGTCGCTCAAACGCCACCCAGCGCTCATCACCGACTTGCTTCGGGTTGTTGAAGACGTTGTTGATCTGCACGACGCAGTAACTCGGGTGTTGCAGTTGATCGCGAGGGATGTCTGTCCGAAAGAACGTTGACCAACGGATATCGCACTCGCGCGGGCCGTACTTGAATTTGCCTGTCGCTGGGCGGCCACCCTCATCGCTGGCCCAGTGATTGTTCGAGTTGTGCGGTCCGGAAGCGAACTCCCAGACTCGGTCCGTAATCTTGATGACGAAGCTGTTGTGCAGGTCGCCAGTCAGCACGCAGACGCGTTTGCCGAGCTTGTCCCACTCGCGAATCAACTGCTCGCGCTCATCGAAAAAGACCGTCCAGGCATCGTCCTTGTTCGTCGTCCGGACCTTACCACCACCAACATGCGGCACCATGAAGTTCACGCTGGAAACGACGAATAGAAAGTCCGCGTCGCTCGACTTCATGCCATCCAGCAGCCACTTCTTCTGCCGCTGACCGAGCATCGACAAGCCGGGCTGCTCGGGATGCTTCGTATCGTGCATCTCGCGATTCGTTCGCGTGTCGCAGCAGAAGAACTCACAGTTGGCAACTTTGAAGCGGTAGTAGGATTGCCGGCCAATCGAATACGTCTGACTTCCGGTCTGCTTCGGCAGCGGGCTGATCTTCAGCTTGCTTTTGCCAAGCACTTCGACGATCTCATACACACCAGCGTTCGTATCGCCCCCGACACTGTCGAGTTCATTCTCGTTAACGCCCGCCGTCGGCCCACCCCAATGCACATGGAGCGTCGCGGCTTGTGTGAGATAGAGTTTCGTGAAGTCGGCCACAGGATCGACAAGCACGCCGCTACCTGCCTGGAGCTGGCCTTGCCCATCGTGATTCCCTGCGTGAAGGAATCGGATTGCTCCAGCCGAGGTAGTCGTACCACGCACGAGTGCCAATGTCGCGGAAGACAGCTCGGCGATCGCGCAATCCCGGCGTTCCGGCTCCCCACACGTCGTTCAGCATCTCGTGATCGTCGAACGTGAAGGACGTTGGCACATTACGGTGATAGGCCGATAGGGCAGTGCTGCGTTCGAGATAGATCTTGTAGTTTTCCCACACGCCTGCCAATGTCGGCGCGTGCTGCAACGCAATCGGCAGCTCGTTGGTCCCAACTTGTTTCTGCCACTGCTGCGGCGTGAAATCGCGTTTGTCTTCGTAGAGCCAATCACCGTTTTGGATCGAGAAGTGAATCCTGTCTTTCAGCTCGCGGAGCATCGTCTTAAAAGCCGGCGTCGTATGCCCGGCACCATGCTCGGGACTCTGGTTGTTTCCCTGCACTTTAGGGGATCACGCGGCGAGGGCAATCAGGTCCTGGAAGAGCATCGACAATTTGCGGTGCTTGGGGCCGTGCGGCAGAGCGGCCAGGAATTGTTTTCCCATCATTTCTCGGGAAATAGAACGCCGCCGGTCCGCATGCGAGGGGCGAAGCACCGCGTTGTCCCAAGGACGATCACTGCGGTCAGTCAATTCCGACTTGTGCACGTCCCAACAACATAACTCGACCAACGTGTA
>PBSM01000352.1 GCA_002726245.1 Planctomycetaceae bacterium
GTTTACACCCCCGGCTACTACCTATCGTCCCTACGGGACTGAAGAGACAGCCGTGATGAAACGCAGAACGTGCCTGTCTGTTTTGGTTGCGGCTACGTCGCGCTAGGATGAAGTTGACCGCTGATGACTGACCGCTGCTCGCTTCCCACCAACGACACATGGCAAGCAAACCACTTCTAGTCACCGAGCGCTTTCGTGTCGAGGAAGTTCACCAGTCGCTAGCCGACGGTGGGACGCGAACGCGAGCTGTCGTGCGTCATCCCGGGGCGGTGACGATCATCCCGATGGTGGATTCAGAGCACGTCTGCCTGATCCGAAACCATCGCGTTTCCGTGCAAGAGACGCTCATCGAGTTACCCGCCGGTACGCTGGAGCCGCCAGAGTTGCCTGAAGCGACAGCTTATCGCGAGTTGATTGAGGAAACCGGTTACCGCGCGCAGCAGCTTCGTTCGTTGCACGAATTCTACCTGTCACCAGGCATCCTCGACGAACGCATGCACCTGTTCCTCGCCGAGGAACTCGAATTCGTCGGAGCACAGCGTGAGCCCGGCGAGGTAATCGAGAACCTCATCGTCTCATGGCGCGAGGCGATCAAGCTCGTACACGACGGCGTCATTCAGGACGCGAAGACCATCGTCGGGCTGCTCATGTACGACGCGATTCTCAAGCGTATTCCGTTTGTAGACTCCTGACCTTCTGTTGACCGCGGCTTGGATTGGTTGTTTCTACCCGCTTTTTGCTGCCAAGTTACTGCGAGAGGAAGAAATCAGCCCTGAGTTCCAGGCCGCCATTCTTCGCTGAGTTTGGGGATCGTGAAGAAGACAGTGCTTCCTCTTCCGGGAGTTGATTGGACGGAGATCTCGCCGCCGTGACGCTCGACGATCCGCTTGCATAACGACAGTCCGATACCGGAACCAGGACGCTCGTGCTCGGCGTAGAGTCGCTGGAAGATCTGGAAGATCCTTTCGAAGTGTCGAGGATCGATCCCGATTCCGTTATCCTGCACCGAGAAGCCCCATTCCTCGGGGCGTTCTTCAACGCCAATCTGAATCTGCGGCGGCGCGTCGGCTCGGTACGCAAGTGCGTTACCGATAAGATTCTGCAGCAGTTGCATTAGCTGTGTTGAGTCGCAGTAAATTGTCGGCAACTCGCTGTTCGTAATGGTCGCCTTGCATTCTTCAATCTGCACCTTCAGGTTGCGCAGAACGTCTTGCAGCACTTCGTCGCAGTCCGTTGCTTGGAACGGATGCGATTGCGTGGTGACTCGCGAGTAACGCAGCAAATCGTCAAGCAGCCTCTTCATGCGTTTGACACCATCGATCGCGCCGCTGAGGAACTCATTCGCACGCTCGTCCAGTTGCTCGCCATAGCGTTGTTGCAACAACTGACAGTAGCTGGCGATTGTTCGCAGTGGTGCCTGGAGGTCATGAGAAGCACTGTAGGCGAATTGCTCCAGATCGCGATTGCTTCGTCCGAGTCCCGCGGTCCGGTCGGCAACTCGTTGCTCCAGTTCCTCGTGTGCCTGTCGCAACGCATCATCTGCTTGCTTGCGATGACTCAAATCGACGACGGCTGTCTGGACTGCCGGGCTGCCGTCCCAATCGATGACCGAGACGAACTTCTCGACCCAAATCGGTGCTCCATCTTTCCGCAACTCCCTGCCTTCGTACCGAGACGGAACGTCGTCGCCTCGCAGTCTGGCCTCAGCGAATGCCATCGCTTTATCATGCTCATCAGCAGCAATCAGAGGCAGTACCGAATCCATAGCGAGTACTTCTTCGACGGTGTATCCGTGCAGCGACGCCCAGGCATCGTTAACGAACAGCGGCCGGAACATGCGATGGATCAGGATGCCTTGCAGGGATCCTTCGACAAGTTTCCGAAAGCGAGTCTCAAACTCCGTGCGTTGCTCCCGCAATGCCGAATCGTGCAGACGCGAGTTTTCAATAACCACTGCCAGATGAGTCGCAACGGCACTGAGGAGTTCCAGATCTTCTGCCGTAAAGGGCTGATCGCCGTCGAGGACTTCCAGTTGCAGCACACCGAACACGACGTCGTGCCGGTCCAGCAGCGGCGCCGACATGACAGAATTAAGCTTCAACTCGCGATTACTACCGCTGTCTTCAAAGCGAGAATCCTTCGTCGCGTCGGATGAAAGGATCGCCTGACGATTCGAAACGACTTCGTCCAAAATCGTACGGCTTACTTGCACTGGTGTGTCCTTGCCGTCGGTCCGTTGCACCGCGGCTGGCACGAACTCTTCACCGTCATTCCGCAGAAGAACACACCCGTTCTGCGATTGGGGAAACGCGCGAAGCAGGCTGCTCACGATCTTGGGAAGGACTTTCTCGAAGTCGAGTTCGCTGGAGAGGTCTTCGATGATGCCGACAAGGATATGAAGCTTGCCGAGTTTGGACGTTCTCCCCGACTGCTTCGAACTGTCCGTCCCGACAGGCAACGTAGATAGGATGTCTGGCTTCTCGGTGTCGTTCGACAGATGCACCATGTCATCGGTCGAGGGCTCTTCCTCGAAGCGAAACTCGAAGGCGGCGATCTCGATGCGGTCACCAGGCCACAGCCGCTGTCGACCTTCAACCCCCGGCGTGATTCGCCGTCCGTTCAAGCGAACGCCGTTCCGACTCTTTAGGTCTTCGATGTAGAAAGTGGAGTCGATGATCTCGACGCGAGCGTGTTCACGACTGACAGCGAAGTGTTCGAGGACGACATCGCAGCGTTCGGGATTTCTGCCCAGCAGCACAGGCGCCTGCTTCAGATCAAGCGCTGAACTCGACTCGAGCCCGCGAATCGGTCTTAACACAGCCATTACAAGCCCGTTTGTGACTGGATCATCGAACGTGAAGAACAGTGAAGATGAGGCGAATCCGATTCGATCCAGACGCCCTTTATTGTACTTCAGACCAACGCGTTCTACCTCTCTAAGGCTGCAGAAGCATCGGGCGAGCCGAAGTCTGCGCTCAGCCAACCGCCAATGTAGTCTTTTGCACAGTGAAAGCCCACGGAATGTGCAGTCATTTTGGGCTTTCCGCCGGTATCGGACGGCTGTATAGAACCTCTGCCAAGTACTCGGGCGACCCAGGTTGGCCCGGCGGGCGAGCGTAATGCCAGTCGCCTTCTTGCGGTACGTGCTCGTCAAAGAGAGGCCAGGGGGCGAATGGGGACTGTCCCAGCGCGGCCGCCAGTTTGCTCGAATCCATCGAGACGTTGCCCGCTCGCGGCGGGATCGGCCCTGCCTCGCCGCGGTAGCAACCGATCAACAGGTTCGGGTCATATCCACCGATGCGATTTACGATCTGTCCAATCTGATACAGGCTCAGATGCCTTGGCCCACCGGCATGGAACAGCCCAACCAGATCGTGACGCAAGACACTTTCATACAATGGACTCATGCAATCCGTGTAAGTCGGCGAGCGAACCTCGTCGAAGTACAACGTCGCCGGCTTCGACTTCTGGAAGCGTGATTGAATCCAGTCGATCGCGCCCGCGTGTCCGTTGAAACTCACACCCATCGGCAACGAAATGCGCAACACACACGCGTCCGGCTTGCGCTCCAAGATCAATTGTTCCGAGTGAGCCATTGTCCTCCCGTAGACAGTGACGGGGTCGGTCGGATCGTCTTCCAAGTGACGACCATCGCCTGTGCCGGAGAATACCAAGTCGATCGACGAATGCACGAGCCTTACGTCGGCGTTGCCGATCACGTTCAGCAGGTTCTCGACGCTCTGTACGTTCACGCGCCAGGCCATTGCCGGATCCAATTCGCACGACTTCAGTTTGCAGGAACCTTCGGAGTTCAGTACAGATCGGAATTGGTGCTGATCAAATAGCCGAGCCAACTGTTCTTCATTGTCCGCGTCGCAGCCGACGATGTCTTCGCCGGACAGCGGCCAGTTATCGGCCCGCCTCGTCGCGATGACCTGTCCCGGATACTTGGCTGAGAAATAGCGGAACGCGTTATAACCCGCGACGCCGGCAACACCAGTGATCAGCAGCGGCAAGCGGATAGTATTCGGACTGCGATTCATAGAAAGCGTTGAATCTGGGACAAGCGACTTCACTTGCATCGGGTCGGTGAGGACCTTCTAGCCTAGCGTAGGGAACGTATCCGCGCTAATACCGCAAGATGCACCATAATGCCCACAGCCCGTCGCGCCATCCGATTTTCTTCCCTTCGGCATAGGACCGGCGGGCGTAGCGAATCGGCCGTTCGTGGAAGCGTAGGCCGCGATTCCGCAACAGAAGTGCCGTCACTTCTAACTCGATCCCGAATCGCTTCTCGCGCAGACGCGGCGCGACATCTTGAATCAACTCGCGGCGGAACACCTTGTAACACGTCTCGACGTCCGTGAAGCGATGCCCGTGAAAGATGTTGAACAAGTTCGTGATGACCTTGTTCGCAGCAAGATGCCACAACGGCGAGACAGCTCGATCCGCACCACTGAACCGGCTGCCGTAAACAACATCCGCGGTGTTTTCGATGATGGGCTGAATCAAGAGACGGAAGTCTTGCGGATCGTATTCCATGTCGGCATCTTGAACGACAACGATGTCACCGCTGGCTTCCAGGAAGCCGGTCTTCAAGGCGGCACCCTTGCCTTGATTCTTCTCATGAAACACGATTTTGAGATCCGCTTCGTCTCGCAACCCTTCCAGCACCTCTCGCGTGCCATCGGTGCTGCCGTCGTCAACCAGAATGATCTCCAACGGCAATCGCGTGGCGCGTACACGTTCGATTACTTTCTCGACGGTGGTTGCTTCGTTGTAGACAGGAATGATCACCGACAACAAGAAGTCCACCGGGACCGCGTAGACGCCAAGACGAGAGCAGATGTCTCGGCCAAGCAATCGCTCGAGCAACGCGATCTCGTCTAATGACGCATCGGTGGAAGCCACGTCCTCCGACATCTGTTGACTCAACAAACTGGCCGCTTCGCGCGCATCGCCGGACACGTTCGACGCGATCGCATCTTGTGGAGACGATGAATCCATTGAATTATTGGCCGTTGTTGAACGTGTGCTCGAAGCACCCGGAAGCGTCTCGCACTTCATACTACGTTCCAGCGTGCACTTGCATCAACCATGGTTTGTCGAGTCGCAGTATGTGTGCTGCGGTCTCGAAGTCGGGCGTTCTTTATCGATATGACCGTTACGACGTGATCTCGCTCGCATTTGCGGCTGCGCGAATCGCTCGCGTTTTGCAATAGTAAAACAGCTTCTTTTTCTGTGTTCCTCACAAAGAAAAAAAGATGTGCGACCATTGCTTGACAATTCGCGTTTCCTCAGCAAAATGTTGTCTGTAGTTGAAAGGAACTTCGCGATTCTCTTCGTCGAACGGTTGTTCGATGCTTTTACGCGACCGAGGGTTTTGCTCGGTCAAATAGATTCGACCTGCCGGTGCTATGCGCTATTGGTGCGCGCCGTGTTGTGTCGAGCGAGTCGCAACGTTCCCCCGCAGGAAGCAGGATGTATGTACGAACTCGAAGCAACACGGGGGGCGGCGCCCGATAGGAGCGACAGTCGACGGTCTCTGGCCGAGGTTTGGAAGTCCCCCCCGAGTTCTTACTGAGTCAGCTTCGCAAGGATCGCGTTGGGCTCACTCTGGCGGCGGCGTGGAATCGGATGTTCCCGTCGCCGCTTTTGTCGTTGGGTGTTGCCGTGGCAAATTGCTTGATCGGCGTTGGCGCGAATCTCGGAGATCGATCTGAAGCAATTGGCCGAGCATGCGAACGGCTTCGTGAGCACAAAGGTGTTACTTCGCTGCGCGTCAGCCAGTATTACACGACGAAGCCGATCGGTGGGCCGGAAGATCAAGCTGAATTCCTGAACGCGGCTTTCTACGTCGAAACATCTCTGTCGCCGCAAGCGCTGCTGCAACAGTTGCAACAGATCGAACAAGTGGCTGGGCGGCAGCGAGCCGAACGATGGGAAGCACGACACCTGGATCTCGATCTCTTGCTCTACGACGATGCCGTCATCGAGCAAGAACAGTTAGTGATCCCGCATCCGCGAATGGTATTTCGCCGATTTGTGCTCGAACCTGCAGCCGAAATTGCGGGCGAGATGACACATCCGACAACGCAACGCACCATCACGGATCTCTGGCAACGTCTTGACACACTAGCGTCTTACATTGCGATCAGCGATGCCGCAAGTGCCGAACGACAGTCGCTTCTCCGGGATGTTGCCACTCAAACCGGCGCTCAGTTCCTTCTGACACCGGCGAGTCTGAACCCAAAGAGCCGCGATCCGCCTAGTCCCGATCTTGCTTCAGCGATAGAATTCCTCGACCAACGGATTCAGCTTGTCGAACGCATCGGCACATCGCAGGAAGATCGCGTGTGGCTCAGTGACTTTTGGCTCGGCGATGCGTTGCTTGCCGCACCACGTTCGATGTCGATAAAGACGGTTGCCGACTTCGAAGACGCTTGGCGTGAACGCGAAGTGGACATGCCTGAGCCAGTATTGGTTGTCGTGTTCGACGCAACGAAGTCCGTGCTAGATGCCCTCCAGCGTGCCAGACTTCCGGCGTTAAAGCTGAACTCCGTCGATTCCGACTGGAATCGGCAAGAAGTAGCTGCGGCAATCGAAGCTCTGAAGTGAGACGCGCGATGATGGAAATGAAGAAACCGACACTGATCACTTCGTGGTATGAGATTCGTGCCGAAGCGGTACAAGCGCGGAAGCAGAATCTTAAGGTTGGGCTCGTACCCACGATGGGAGCGCTACACGAAGGCCATTTGAGCTTGGTGCGCACGGCGCGGGACTACTGTGATGTCACGATTGCAACGATCTTTGTCAACCCAACGCAGTTTGGCCCGCATGAGGATCTCAACAAATACCCGCGTACGCTGGACGATGATCTAGCCAGGCTCGGCGCGTTGGAGGTCGATTTCGCGTATGCGCCAAGCAAAGAAGAACTCTACCCCGAGGGGTTCTCTACATTTGTCGAACCGCCATCTGTTGCCAAACGATTCGAGGGGGAGTGTCGCCCCGGTCATTTTCGAGGTGTCACGACGATTGTCTTGAAACTCCTCAACATCATCCCGGCCCACATCGCCTTCTTTGGCCAGAAGGACTACCAGCAATGCCGCGTAATTCAGAGCATGGCCCAGGATCTGAATGTTCCTACGCTGATTCAGCTATGCCCAACAGTTCGCGACCCTGACGGCTTGGCGTTGAGTTCCCGGAATCAGTATCTCAGCACTGCCGAACGGACGCAGGCTCTGAGCATTTCGAAGAGCCTTGACGACGCAGAGGGCGAAGTGAGTCGAGGCCAAACAGACATGCGACGAATCGTTGACCGGATGCGGAATACTCTCGAAGCGGCTGGGATCGAGAAGATTGACTACGTTGATATCGCAGACGCTCAGACGCTAGAGCCAGTCGCTCAATTACAGAACGACGCGGTTGCTCTCATCGCGGCGCACGTTGGTATCACAAGACTGATTGACAATCGTATCCTCAGCCACAGATAGGCGGTTCACGTCATGCGGCAAACTCTGGTCTTCATCCCACACGAATTGTTTGGCATCCCAGTCTTTGGCTTCGGCTGGGCTCTTGCCGCACTGCTCGTGTCCGCGCTGGTACTTCTGGTTCTTACGTATCGGCAGCACCGTTCTTTCGACGAGTTCTTCGGTTACACCGTCGTGCTGGCGATCGCCGCCGCCGCGGTGTACGCTGTCCTGCCCTCGCTGGAAGTCAAGGGAGTCGGTCCAACGCCCCTCGGCCTGCCGATCCGCGGCTACGGCGTCTTTGTGCTATTGGGGATCGTTTCTGGTGTCGCATTGAGTGTATATCGCACTCGGCAGATCGGGATGGATCCGGAGTTGATCTATTCGCTCGCTCTCTGGTTGTTTGTATTTGCGATTATCGGAGCGAGGTTGTTCTTCATCGTTCAGTATTGGCCTAGCTTCGTGAGGCCGACGTTGATCGAAACGGTAGCAGCGATGTTGAAGTTCACCGAAGGCGGCCTGGTGGTCTACGGTTCGGTGATCGGAGGCATGCTCGCGCTCTATCTCTTCTCTCGCAAACACTTACTCAACGCCTTCGAGCTTGGTGATGTGATCGCTCCGGGAATGGCCCTAGGTGTCGCCTTCGGACGCATTGGTTGCCTGATGAACGGATGCTGCCACGGCGGAGTTTGTGAGCCGTCGAGCTTCGCCGCGACATTCCCGCAGCATCCGTACCCAGCGCAGGTGTCGGCTGCGCTCAAGCAGTACAGCCCTCCCTATGGCGACCAACTCGCGAAAGGGCAACTGTATGGCTTTCGCTTAGCAAGTGATCCTGATGGAACGCCGTTCGTTGCCTCGGTAGATGCTGGTAGCGACGCGCAGAAGTTTGGCCTTCGGACCGGCATGTTGCTCTCAAAAATCAACAACATTGACGTCGCCTCGCTTGCAGACGCCAAGGCAATCCTCGGCGGAGCGCCCCTGTATATACAACTGCTAACGACAAATGGCGATTCGATCGCTTGGGAGGTTGAAGGCCTGCCCGGTCGAAGTTTGCCAACACATGCCACGCAGGTCTACAGTTCGATCAATGGACTCTTTATGTGTCTGGTCGTTTGGTTCCTTTATCCTTTCCGCAGGCACCACGGGGAAGTCCTTCTCGCACTGCTAGGGATGTACTCACTGACTCGTTTCACACTCGAGGCGATTCGTACCGACGAGGTCGGTCAGTGGGGAACACCGTTTACAATCTCTCAGCTTGTTAGCATGATAGTGCTCGTGTTCTGTGTCGCCGTTTGGAGTTATGTCCAGCGGCAACCACAACTCGCAGCGCCCTCGCATGTCACCGCATCCAGCTAACAGCAGGTGAGAGAATGACTCCTCGATACGCACTCATCGTTTCTCTGCTTCTCGTTGCCGTCACGGACCTACTTCGATCCGAAGAGTTGCCGAAACTGACGACACTGAGCGACGCTTCGATCAAATATGCCGTGCCCTCGAAGCCGTACGTTGTGCTCCGTGGGGGCGATGTAGAAGCGGTCATTGTCGATAACCAAGCCGCCGATGACGAAGTGCTTCCAGGCCACCGCGCCGGCTACAGCGGAGTTGCTTCGCTCAAGCATGCGAAGCAGAAACGCAACATCTTCGTGCCGTTGTACGCAGGGTTGAACTACGAACACATTCACGATGGCACCGTGCAGCATCGCGACATCCTGTTCGAGCCCCGCCGGGCGTCGTTGAAACTGCGTGTCGTTAACGATCGCATCGCGGAACTCTACCAAGCACCAACGCCACACTGGGGTCTGGAGAGTTGTCTGCGCTACGAATTGCTGGATGACGGCGCTATTGAGATGACACTTGAATGCATCCCGCATCGCAAGACTTTTGCCAACGGTTACATCGGCTTGTTCTGGGCCAGCTATATCAATCAGCCGGAATCGCTCGACATCCATCTCAAGGGCTACTCGGCAGGCAGCGACAACGCTCAATGGCTGCGAGGTGTTACGCCTAAGCACGGAGTTTTATCGACTCACGTTGGCACCAACGACAAACGCCAATTCAAACACGCCGAAGACTTTCCACTGACGCTGGCCTTCAACCGCTCGAGATACCGTTACGCCGAGCCCTGGTACTACGGCGTCAGCCACGGAATGGCGTTGGCCTTTGTTTTTCGCGACCAAGATATGGCGCGGTTAACGCAATCGCCTTCCGGCGGAGGTCAGGGGAATCCAGCTTGGGATTTCCAATACTTCTTCTCTGACTACAAAGTCGGCCAGCGTTATCAGGCGGTTATGCGAGCGCTGTACGTTCCATTCGAATCTCGCGAGCAGATGGAAAAGGCAACGAAGCCCCACCGCGATGCGCTACGGCTGTAGGTCACTTTCGCCAATCGAAAACCAGCGGTTTTCGAGGTCACGCTCGGCGAGCCTGACCTACTTCTTGCCAAGATAGCCAGCACTTGACTGGAAGTACTTCGTGCGCCGAGAGATCTTTGCTTCGGAAGGCTCTTCCTGCTGCATCCTGAGATCATCGAGGTTCGCTCGGCAAAAGCGACAGCCAATCTGGTCGATGTGGAAGCGAAGGTACTCGGTCTGGTCCTTGTCGAGTGCTTCGAGCAGGTAGCTTCCAAGTTGCTCGCGATTTGGGCAACTAACTCGATGCCGACGCCAAATCCCGCCGATGGAATGAACGCCTGCGTCGCGGCGGCTGTTGATGTTGGCCAGTCGTTGCGCAAGCTCTTGGTTACCACGCAAGGCAGCTTCGACAGCAGCCATCTCGTTGGGCACGAGGGCTTCGTCGAGGTAGGCTTCTAGTTCTGATTCGGTGAATTCTTTGCTCATACTGTCCAGCACGCGGACGGCGTGCTTCCATCTTCGAAAGTGGGCGCGCGAGCCGCGTGCGCTACGAGTTATTCTTCATACAATTCGGGAAAGATATCTTCCGACAACGCTTGCCGCTTGACCAGCGTTCGCGTTCGGGCGAGGAAATCAAACTTGAAGTTCGCGACTTGCTGCTCGGTGATGCCTAGCTCCTCCGCAACCTTTTTGTTGGCCCAGCCTCGAACGAACAGCAGTTCGTTGCAGCGCAGCTTTACCCAATCTCCGCGTTCTTTCCAACGCTCGACCTGTTGACGCAAAGCATCGACCAGCGACTTCTCTTCCAGGTCTCGACGTTCGCCACTGCGAACGATACTGCTGGCAGCCCGAGCCGGTGATGCCAGTTGCCACTCGCCTCCGGAGTCTGCTCCGGCCGACAACGGCAACGCGGGGCGACGGCCCTCGCGACGCATGTGATCGGTGAGCTTGTAGGCACAGATTGAGAACAAATAGCTTTCCAGCGGGCGCCGACCGTCAAAATTGGGAAGGCTATTCAGGAATCCGACGAAGGCTTCCTGCACGATGTCTTCGCTGGCGGCGCGGCGGCCGATGCGGCTTTCGACAAACGCCAGCAAACGGCCTTCGTATCGAGAGATAAGATCTCCCCACGCGTCGGTGTCGCCGCTGCGGATTCGCTTGACGAGGATTTGGTCCGTTTCAGAAGCAGCAGCCATGGGCAAGACGCCGAAGAGTCTCGGAGCGTTAGCTTGCGCGAACGTTCCAGGCCCGATCGCGCCCAATGATGCTGCTTACAGCCACGGAATCCATTTGCCGAGGACAACGCTCGCAGCGATCAGCGCTAGTATCGCCGCAGCGGCCCCGAACTGCAAGCGTCCTGTGTAATAGCCGCGCGTTGCTGTGTCGAGCTTGAAGTAGCTAAACACCGTTCCCAAAAGGAGAAGCGCAACGCCAGCACCGAGCCCGGTTTGGAACAGGCGGCAGGTGGCGACGATTTCAGTCCAGCGGTGATCGATCTGGTCGCGTACCGCTTCATCCATCTTGACCAAGACGTGGCTTTGATGCATCAGGCCAGTAGAAGAGACGTACACTTGCTCGCGGTACAGCTTCTCGGTGATCTCGAACACCTGATCGCCAATCGATAGTTGGTATCGTTTCTTGTCTCCTTCGCCGAAGTCATGGATGCGATAGCCAATGAGCTTTGACGCATAGTCTTTGCCGACATGGTCGTCGATGTATTCGGCGATCTTCGCTTCCAACTGCTCAAGCAGGAAACGCTCAGCTAGCTCTCCCCGAGAATGCAAACCCGAATCCACGGGCAGCCGGTGTACTTTGCCTTCCAGATTCGGTCGCGTTTCAACCCACTCGGGCCGATCCTCCGGGTACTTCACATCCGTAACGACGCCAATCACAAGATCGTCGCTCGCGGCGTCCGTTGTCGATTCGCCGGCGGCAGAGGCTTCGTCAGTGTCTGTCGGTTCGTCCGCATCTGCATCGATCAGATCTTTGTCGCTTGTAACTTCGGCGGTAACCACCTCATCTTCAACCGTGACTTCTGCCGCGGCCGGGACGTCCGCGTCTTCTTGCGCATGCGCGCTGGAAACGAAAGCGTCTGAATACGAATCGCTTAGCAAGGCCACAGAACGTGCACCCAGGGCCAGGCATAGGACACCGATTCCAAGTCCAACAGCACGGCCACGTTCGGCACTTGTGAAGAACAGCACAACAACAGCAATGGCAACGATTGTCAGTAGTATTAACATAGCGTCCACCTATGCGACTTCTGCTACTTGGTCTCGGATCTTGGCTCGGTCACGATAACTAATCCACGGAGCTGACAACTGCACAGCGATCGAGATCGTTGCTGCCAGCATGAAACCCCACGGTTGCGGGAACGGCCAGAAGATGTGAATGAGCCAAGCCCAAAGCACACAGGCAGCCGTTGCCCAAAGACTAACTCGTGTCTCGCGAAGTGGATCCGCTTGAATCCACCACCGTAGGATCACAAACAGTCCTGCGAAGTAAACAAGGAATACAGGCAGCGTCAGCGCCCCGTCGCTTGCGTACAGGCTGGCTGGCAAATCGAACGCCGGTAGCGAGTGTACGGTCATGTCTCCGGCTACGCTTACGTCCAGGAACTGGCCGGCGCCGAATGCTGCCGAACCCGTGATCAACCCGGCGATCAACATCACGAATCGGCGGCCGAACGACTCGCCCTCGTCAGACTCCCACAACTTTGAGATCGCCAACACCGCCCACGCGCCCGCGATGCTCGTGATCGACAACCATGCGTATGCTGTCCAAGTAAACACTTCGTCCAGCGTCTCGCCTCGGACGACCAGCATCATCACGAAGCAGAGCACGAGCGAAACGAAAGCCGCCTTCAGCATGGAGCCGCTCAGTTCCGTCATTTGTTCGCCCCGGTGCTTGCTCGCCAATTGCTCCCGAGCCTGACGTTTCCAATTCTTTCGGCGACGCCGACATTGTGTACGCGACTTCGATACGAGTGTGTTTGGAGCAGCGGCGGTTTGCACAGCGGGTTCAGCAGTCGCGGCCACGCCACCAGATCCATCAAGAGCCAACACAACGGAGCGAATGCCGAAGTAGACCAGGTACATGGCACCCAACATAATCCCGGTCGGGATCAGCCACTGCGAATTCAGTACCAACAGGAAGATCGCACCGACTAGGATCAGCACCTTCACAGGTGAACTGAGGTTTCCGTGCTGCCACCAGTTCGTCGTGCGTCGGACGCCATGGCGAACGGCCTCGGCAATCGGTTCAGCTTGCGTAGCACTGGCGTTCGCACGAAACGGCGAAGCTCCAATCGACTCTGGCGGCGTCGTGTCATTCAACTCGCCGAACTCGATTCCTTCGTCGCTGTATTCGTCGCCGATGTCAAGCGGCTCCGAGCTTCCCGCCTTTGGCTGAATGACGGGAGGCTTCGGCGTTGGTGTGACAACTTGCGGAGCGGGAGCGAGACCGCAAGCGACTTCGACCTCGCTAAGCATCTCGCCGACGCTCGCAAATCGCTGCTCCGGATCCTTGAACAATGCTCGTTGGATCACCGCGCGAAACACCTGCGGCACGGCCGACAAATCGGGATCGGCCGTCAGGTGCTTCATGATGATTTCCTGACTGCTCTCGCCTTCAAACGGAACGCGTCCGGATAGCATCTCGAACAAGATGATTCCGAGAGCGTAGATGTCGATCTCTTTGCCGTAGATCCCTTTGCCGATCTCGGGCGCCATATAGTGGAACGTGCCGACGCTTTCCGTCTGTCCACTGCGGCGACTGCAGGAGATGTACTTCGACAGGCCGTAGTCACCGATCTTGACGACGTCCTCGTCAATGAAGATGTTCCCCGGCTTCAGGTCGCGATGCACGATGCCATGATCATGCAAATAGGCAACGCCCGATGCGATTCCGCGAAACCAGTCATAGGCTTCCGTAACTGGCATCCCGTTTGGGTTACGCTCCAGCCCATCTCGCAGGCTATCACCGCAAACGTACTCCATGACGACCCAAGCCTGACCTTCGTCGTCGTACTTGATGTCAAACAGTGAAACGAGATTCGGGTGCTTGAGATTGATGCACTGCGTCACGCCTCGCACTTCAACGTCCATGTTCCGTTGGATACGTTTCAGTGCGACTTCTTTGCCGGCATCGCTCAACGCGAAATACACGTCGCCGAAACCGCCAATTCCGATGCCCCGCTTGATGGCGTAACCCTCCAGCGGACGAGCTCCGGTTGAGTAGGCGAATTTCATCTTTCCGCCTCCCGGTTTGGCGGCATCTCGAAGGCCCGCGTCTGATGTAATTGTGTCTTGAGACATTGCGGCGTGCCGTTGTTCAAGTTCAGGGCCGCATTCATCTAAAGTAGCGGCTGAGTTGTGCATCTGTCCAGTTCCTCCAGACTCATGGAGAAATCGCTTCCCGCGACATGCGAATTGTTCGTCAGGCGGCCGCGGCCGTCGCAAAGCTCGCCATCGATCTCGATTGCGTCCATAGCCCGGCAATAAAGGTCATCATCCTGGCGGTAAAGGACCACATCGCCTTCCCATTCCTGGCAAACCACGTGGTTTTGCCATCGCGGACCGAGCACACACGACTCGGCCATCAGCAAGATACTGTCGGCATACGGTTGAGTTCGGTGCCGGCTGATCATATCTAGCCGCGCCGATGCACTCAGTGCATGCGGTCGGCGGAACCGAAATCGAACACCGGCACCAAGCTCGATCTCGTCGCCATCCTTGAGAATCGTCTTTGTTTGGACTGAGCGGTTGTTGATACGAAGAACATGCAACGGTTCGAGAACATAGCCTTCGCCTTCGCGACGGATCTTCGCATGCCGTCGCGAAATGTCGGCAACCACCGGGATGTCAACGGAGTTTCCGGGAGCAGCCTGTCCGATCACGACTTCGCTTTCCAAACAGACCAAGTATCCACCAACGCCATCCACCCATAATACAAATCGCTCACCACTGGCATCCTTCAATGCGCGGCTTCCGTTATAAGTGCTCGGCGCCCACTCTTGCGTTGCCGCGAACCGGCGCGAATCAGTAAACTTGGTTCCAACCTTCGTCCAGGCTTGCTTTCTGGCCTCTCGGGCAAGGGGGGATTCGGGGGCAAGTTCCATCAGTTGGTCCGCAATGGGAACAACATCGCTCCAGCCGTCCTCGGCCATCGCTCGATGTAGTTGTTCGGTTAACTTACGAGCCTGTTCCGCCTTCTCGCGATAATCCTGGCGGACATCATTCAACTCAGTATAGTTCGGTCGCAGTTGAATCGCCGCCGCGAGTTGTGCCTCCGCTTCAGGGAACTTACCGCGTTTGGCGAGGTTCGCCGCCGCGTGGACTCGCTGGGCAACTTGCTTCAGCGCCGACAATCGGCCTGGATCAACCTTGCGCTTTTCGAGTGCTTCGATTTGCTGCAACGCGCTACTTGCTTCGCCCAAGCAGACCAATCGGCGCACATCCTCTAGAGCGTTGTCAATCAGCGTTTGGTTCGCACGTTGTAAAGTTGCCGTCTCGCCGACAAGTTGTTTCGCAGATTCCAGTTCTCGCCACCCACTATCCATCTCACCGCGTTGAGCCAGGTCGGTGGCTCGCTTGGCTTTTTGTTCCGCGACTTGTGCCGCCAGTTTGCGTCCGGGAAGAAACTCTGTCAGCTTGCCATTCAGAAGCAAGTGACAAGCCTCGGTGAGGTCGCCCGCTTTGAATGCCTCTTGGGCTTCGCGAACTTTGAGACGCCAGGTTTGAAACATGATCATGTCTGCTTCGTAGCTGAACTTTCAAGAGCTCAGATCCCTTGCGAAACGGCTGCCGAATCCGGCAGCACAACCAGGAGACGCAATCCGAAAAGAGGGCCCGAGCCATTTCAGACCCAGCCCCTCAGCGTGGATCGCTTTGCTCAGAACGATTCCGATTCGACAAGAGCTTCGAGTTCAGGGCGCTGATCGCCGAAGTAGTCGGTGATCTCGTCCGTGATGGCACGATCAATGTCGGATTCGTCGAGTGGGATTCGATCGTAGTACTCGATGTCGGCGCTCACCAACTTCTCGGCGACTTCGATTCGAGTGCGGATCTGATCGATCAACTCTTTGGTGCGAGACAGCTTGCTGTCATCGAAGTTGAACTCGCTCGTTGTCTGAGCGACTTCCACCATCTTCAGCCGGGCATCGAGATTCTCGACATCGACTTCCAATTGGCTCTTGGCAGCCAACATACCTTCCAACTTGTCGCGAGCGGCTAACATCATCCGCTGCTTGGCATCGAGCTGCTGCTTCTTGCTCACCACGGTTGCCTCTTGCGTCTTGAACTGGTCAAAACGACGAGTCAGGTCGGTCTTCACTTGCGTTGCCGTATAGTTCCGATTCGCATAGACGAGTATTTCCGAACCTGAATCGAGATCCGTCTTCAAACGCAGGATCTCGGCGCGATCTTGCTTCAGACGATCTTCGGCCTTGGTGACTTGACGCTCAAGCTTGGCCACTTCGACTTCGACTTCGGCGATGGCGTGCATATTCTTCTCGATCTCCGGCACAAGCCGTTTGATCTCTTTGCGAGCACGCTTGAGCTCGAAGTCCACCGGAATACTGTCGCGTACTGTGTCTTCGGCAATACCGTAAGCGGTCGAGACGTGGCTACGCCCGTACAGCAATCCCACCAAGAGCAGCACGCCTGCGGTAATGACTGTCAGTTTCTTGGTCATCGTTTTTTTCCTCCAAACAAAATGTGTTTCTGAAGCTGTCGTTATCGTTACTGTTCCAGGCTGAGCTGCGACCCGTGCGGCTCAATCAGGAATTCGCCCTCACAAAACCGTTCTTTGGCCCTGTTTGAAACTTTTTCAAGTTTTTCCGACACCGCACGCAGACAAATTTGGCGAAGTACGTGTATTGCGGAGATCCAACATTGCTGTCGAAACTGTTCAATACTGCTGCAGAACGAGGAGGCGAGATGCTCGCATTGGGGACGCAAATGACAGCGAATAAAGCAGTTGCGCTGAGTATTCTTGGGCGAGGCAGGCGACCGGCACGCTGGTTGCTCTCTCAGGTGACAACAACAGGAGAAGTCGCATGAATAATCGCCAGCTCCCATTCACGGAACAAGTCTTACAGAACGCCAGCTTCGCTGAGATCGCAGTTCTCAGTGGGTGGGAAATGCCCGCCAACGAAGCCTATGCCGAGTTCTCGGAGTGGCTCGATGCGGGGCTCGTTTCGCTCGAAGACCGCTTTCGCGACTTCTGCACTCGCAATTCGATCGCCAGTTCGCTTGACCGTCAGCCAGGTTCGGATCGTTTGCCGTCGTGACTGCCATGCCTCGGCATCAGTATCAGACCCGCGATCGTCAAGGCGACGCCGATTGCCAACGCCGAGGAAGGCTGTTCGTGAAAGAGCACGACTCCGGCCAGCGATGCTAGCGCAACCTGAGACGCGTTGAGCGCGTTGACGTACACCAAAGTTGTTATTTGCAGCGCTCTGGCTAGAGAAACGAACGCCACTAGGTTAAACACTCCTGCAAGCATCATCATTGCGAAGTCGGTGGGCGGCGTCTGAAATAACTGCTCGAAGCCAAGTCGAGCGACCGACGCCGGGCCGAGGCTGAGCAGTCCTGTGGCTGCGACGCAAAAGGTTGTTGCTGCGACAGACGCTTGTCCGATGACGGCTCGGCGAATCGCAACGCCGAGGACTGCGTAGGAAACTCCCGCCAGACATGCTGCGCCGACCGCAAGCGTCACCAACCAAGTTCTCTCCGCCTCCATCAGCATGCCAACACTGTCGATGCCGCGTGCGCCGATCGACAACACCCAGATGGCGGCAATTAACGCTGATAATGCCGCGATAGTGAGCGCGGTGAGAGGTTCGTTAAGGTAGATTCTCCCGAGTATCGCGCTGCCAATGATGATCGCACCCATGCAAAGCGGTACGGTATGTGCCATTCCGATAACACCCAACGACCATTGGAAAGCGACATTTCCCCCGAGTTGCCCCAACAGTCCAGTGGCGACGAGCATGCCGATAACTCGCCCTGGCAGAAGGATTGATTTTCCGGGCCGGCGCCAGAGCAACAGCCATGGCGCTGTGCCAACAACCGTCGGGAATGCTTTGATGCATGAGACCCAGACCGGATCCTGGTCGGTTACCGCTCGCAAGCAAACGTTAGCCGCGGTGTAGGCAACCGCCGAGATGGCCCCGTATATTGTTCCCCAGAGTGCAGGCGACCATCCCCGCGTGTCGGCATGGAGGTTCGTCGCTTCTGCAGAATCGAGTTCTTTCACCGCGGCATTCTAGAGAGATCCAACGATGTCTGCTACAGGCGGGAAGCTCTTGATGGTTCATCCGAACTTGAGGATAAGTCTCGTTTTCGGCGGTTGGTCTTGGCGATCGTCCTGCTAACCTTGGCAATCGAAGGGTGTGACACTTGTGCTTCGCTTCGGCCTTGCACTCGAATCGACTCGCGACACGGCTTCGACGATTGGCTGGCTGACGGGAGGCGTTCGGATTCATCACGGATACTGTGGAGCTTTGCTCGTACTGGTTGGTTTCGGACTGTCGCAACATGTCTCAAAAGCAACGAAGCTTCTCTACATCGTGGGCTGGGCGCTCTTCTTTAGCGACATGATCCATCATTTCTTCATCCTGTGGCCGATCACAGGCAGCCCGCAGTTCGATCTGTTTTACCCAGCCTGATTACTCGAACTCGCAAGCGCGCCGGCCAAGCAGGCGGTTGCATCAGCGGGCGGCTCGTAGCAAAATATGTGGTTTCCCTTTCCCAAAAGAGTGAAGCTGATGGCTGACAAAGCACCCTGGATTACATACCGCCCGGAACTCAAGGTACTCGACTGCACCGTCCGAGACGGCGGGCTAATCAATAATCACCAATTCACCGATGAATTAGTGCGAGCCGTTTACGACGCCAACGTCGCGGCGGGCATCGATTATATGGAGATCGGCTATAAGAACTCCGCCGAACAATTCCCTAAGAGCGAGTTCGGGGCGTGGCGGCATTGCGACGAAGAGGACATGAATCGCCTGATCGGGGACCACGATGCCGAGAAAACTGGACTAAAGATGGTTGCGATGGCCGACGCGGGCAAGAGCGACTGGCAGGCCAAGATCGTCGCCCGAGCCGACAGCGTGCTCGACATGATCCGAGTGGCGTTTTATGCCCATCAAGTTTCCGAGGCAGTCGAGATGATTCAGCATTGCCACGAGCTTGGCTACGAAACGTCAGCCAACTTGATGGCGGTGTCGAACATTAGCGAGACCGAAATCGATACCGTCCTGGCAGCCGTTGAGCCGACGCCTGCTGGAACGATGTGCATTGTTGACAGCTTCGGATATTTGTACCGTGAGCAAATCGACATGTTGTATAAGAAATACACCGAGGCGCTCGAAGGGACGGGCAAGGAGATTGGGATCCACGCGCATAACAACATGCAGCTTGCATTTGCCAACACGTTGGAGGCGATTATTCTGGGAGCGAATCGTGCCGACGCGACGATGGCAGGCTTAGGCCGTGGGGCTGGCAACTGCCCGATGGAGCTCTTGCTTGGCTTCTTGCGAAATCCAAAATTCAAGTTTCGGCCCGTGTTGGCCTTGCTGCAGGATCACATCCATCCGCTCCGCGAGACTGTCGAATGGGGGCCACTCATCCCGTACAACATCACCGGCCAAATGAACTTGCACCCGCGATCTGCAATCAAGTTTCTCGGAAGCGATGACCGGGAGAACTTCGTCAAGTTCTATGACGAGTTGATTGCGGATATCTAGTGCGCCGTCGAGTCTAAAAAGTGGGGTAAGAATCTGCTTGCCGTGTGTTTCGCCCGGTGAATCGCAAGCTGGAAGCTTACGCCACGAAACTGCAACCCCAAGTCTTAGTTTTGACGAAGCACTAGTGCGCCGTCGGTGATTGCTCCATCCGTTTCAATTGGTGCTTCGCAGCTACTACGCACGTGATGGGGTTGGGTTCGCCCGGATGCTCAGCGTGCTCAAGTTGCGTAAAAAGCTCGCGAGCCGCTCCAGGTTCACTCTCGCGACTTCTCATCGCCTCGACATACATCTCTTCCGCTTCCAACAGCTTCTCCTTCTTCGCGCGAATGATGAGCCGGCTGAGGAGGAATTCGCAATGGACGTCCAATTGCCAGTCGCGCACCAGCGTGGCATCTTCGTGGTTCTCGTAGAAGTCAAGGAACTTCTCGATGTCTTCGTTGGCCTCTTTGATCGTATTAGCGTTCGCAGCCTTTCTGATCTGACTCAGCAGATCCTCCGCGGAAGGTGGTTGCAACAGGAGATAGATCACCACTCCAAACGCCAACATTACAACAGCTATGCCGACGGTTGGCAGATGTTCAATCCAGCTAGCGGCTTCGGCTCGCTTCCGTTCCTTCCTGTCCTCCTCGATCGTCGTGAAACGGTTTCGCGGAGCAGTCTGGTCGATGACGGTATCATCTCGTCTCTGCACTTTCTCGTTTGAGACGCTGTCTGATTCGGAGGTGACAACCGTCGCATCGTTCCACGAATAGCCTTGCTGTTTACCTGCTGACGCTTTGTCGATGGCGGTGGGCGATACTTCAGTTACTGGACCATCGCCGACGCCCGACACTCGCGTTGGTTGATCGTTTGGAGAAGGCTCGGGCTCCTCGAAAGCTTCAATCGGATCGACTACTGTGCCGGCCGCCAAGCCGAACTCCATTGCTTTCAATCGGTTTGCCAATACAAGCGCCGTTGGCAATCGATTCTCAGCCTCCTTCTCAAGGAGTTGGCTAATGATCTGCTCCAACTCGACCGGAACGGCCGGAGCAAACCGCCGGACCAAAGGAGCTTCGTCATACCTCAACTTGTGGAGAACTTGAGGAATCGAGCTGCCAGCAAACGGCGGACGTCGAGCCAGCAGCGTGAACATCACGGTCCCGAGGCTGTATAGATCGGTGCGGTTGCCAACGGGGCGGCCTTCAGCTTGTTCCGGAGCCATGTAGTCGGCCGTGCCGACTACGCTGCCATCCACTGTGAGGTCGCTCATCTTGAAAGACTTGGCAATGCCGAAATCCGCCAGCTTGATCTGACCATCTTGCGTGCGCAGCAGATTCGCGGGTTTGAGGTCTCGGTGGATGACGCCGTAGTCGTGGCCATGCTTCAGAGCGTTACAGATCTCGATCGTGATCTTCGTCACTTCGGGCCATTCAAACCGATGCCCGGCTTGCAATTCCTGCTGTAACGTTTTCCCGTCCACGAACTCCATGGCGTAGAACAACATCCCGTCTTCCTCGCCGTCACCGTGCAATTGGACAATGTTGGGATGCTTCAAGTCCTTGAGGGTTTCGATCTCGGCGAGGAATCGCGGGCGGAAGTTGCCGTCGTCGGCGAACGCTTGCGAGAGCACTTTGATCGCGGCCCGTTCGCCCGTCTCGTCGTGGATGCCCTCGTAGACCGTTCCCATTCCGCCTCGGCCAAGCATGCGCACGATCTTGTAGGGGCCCAGTCTTTCAATCATAAGGGCCATTGTAACAACTTCACATCGCCTTGCGTCGGTTTGTGTTTGCCTCCGCTTGCGACTAGATTCAGCGTAACCAACTTCTCGATCCGCACGGCAATGATGAGGATTCACATATGCGTGGGTTATACCTGCTGGCCGCAATAGTAGCCGTCTCGCTTTCGCAAACGCGGCTATGCGAGAGGTATTGTCAGAAGTCGTGTTCTGAGGAGTGAAAGAAAGGTGGCGTATCCTGCTGAGGGATAGTTTCTTCAGCCGCCCACACTGGGCCGCCGCCCGCAAAGTGTTCTCCGAGATGCGTGAACAGCGCTGCTGGGTTCACAAAACGGCCAACGTGCTCA
>PBSM01000353.1 GCA_002726245.1 Planctomycetaceae bacterium
CGCCAACATTGCCGCCTTGCCTTTCGTTCGCAGGCTCACGAAACGCAAGGCGGCAATGTCAAACAGTTGAAAGTACAGAAAGAAAGTTACACCACCGTTCGCGTTGTGTCGCTACGGTGGCCTGCGTTGTCCAAGCGAGACCCATGCAGTCACTTGGAGAGATGTTGATTGGGCAAATCGGCGGCTTCACGTCTACGGCAAAAAGACGGGCAAGCATCGGGAAATGCCAATTGTCCCCGAACTCTACCAAATCTTGTCGGAGGCATTCGAGATGGCCGCGGATGGAGCCGAGCAGATCGTCACTCTAAGTACAAACAATCTGCACCGCACGTTGGAGAAGGTTCTTGAGCGGGCTGGGCTGGGGTGGAGCGTTGGGGTGACCTTTTTCAGGCCTTGCGGGCCTCGTGTGAAACCCAGTTATCGGAGACGTGTCCAGGGCATGCAATTGCGTCCTGGCTCGGGCACAGTCGCAAAGTATCCCGCAAGCACTACCTGATGGTGAGCGATGAAATCTTCGCGATGGCGACCAGCGGGAAAAGCGCAGCAGCAGGCCGTCGCACGGACTCGCACGACGTCACAAACGCTGGGGAGCGAAAAGAGGAACGCCCCGCATTGCCAGTGATTTGCGAGGCAATGCGAGGCGATGCCAGCGAGGCCGACGGGACTCGAACCCGCAACCACCGGATCGACAGTCCGGTACTCTAACCAATTGAGCTACGGCCCCTCGCTTCATTTGCGAGCTGAATTATACCTCCCGCCTATCGGTTCGCAAGGGCGTTCGGCTTTACCGAACCTCGGGCAGAGCCGCAGTTTCGGCGGTTCCATGCGTGCAGCGAAAGCATGCTGCACAAAGGCAACCAATGCCGGCCAAGACCCTCCGAACGGGAAGGCTTTTTTCACCGACAAAAAACCGAACACCGGCGATATGTGACTTATACTTTAGCGGTATCCGTATGCGCGGTGAATCGAAGGGGATGGTGCGATGATGAATACGGTTGGGCAAGCGTTCGGCGAAGTGTCGCAGATGGCTGGCAGGATGGATAGATAGCACGCAGTGGATTGGAGTAATGGTTGCTACTGTTGTCGCTGGCTACTTCATTTTGAGCGGTTATAGCTCGCAACTCGGTTAGTGCCCGGCCAATCGGCTCGGGCAGTACGATGGCCTGACCTATCCATACTCCTCCGCACACGATTGGTGATTGGGCAGAAACAGGGCGAGGCAATCTTGGGCGAATCGATCATGGTGTGGCTGACTTCTCTAACGCATGCGTTGCTGGTGATCGCCGTATGGGGCGCCTATCGAATCGGCAAGCGATCTCGCGACCAGCATGAAGCCACCTTGGAAGGTGGTGGAGAGGTTGCGAAGCAGGTCGTGCAAGACTTGGAATGCGTGGCGGAGCAAGTCCGGCGGAGCCTGCTCCAGCATCACGCCAGCATCGTGCAGTTCAAAGAGCGGATTAACGCGATCTCAGCCGAAGGAAAGCCCGGCGCCTTGGACGAGTTGTCTCAAGAGGCCGAAGAGATTCTCCAGCCAACAATGCATCTGGCCAGCCAAATCGCGCATGCCTATGACGACATCCGACAGCAGACAACGCAGCTCAGCAATCCCGATCAAATGCGCACCGATCCGTTGACCGGTCTGAGCAGCCGGCGTTCGATGGAAGACATCATGAAGATGTTGTTCGCGATGAAGTGCCGTTACAACACGCGATTCTCGATCTCGCTGATCGATATCGATTCCTTCCAGCGAATCAACGCGGAACACGGACACGCTCGCGGTGATCAGTTGCTGCGATCCTTTGCGGAACTCTTGGAAGACGCCGTTCGCGAAACAGATGTTGTCGTTCGGTTTGGCGGCGAAGAATTCGTCGTCATCATGCCCGAAACAGACCTCTGCGGAGCCGGCATCTTTGCGCAGCGTTTCCGTGAGACGAGCAACGCCAAGCTGTCGTTGCCGACGAGCATTGGAACGGCGGAGGCGAACGACGACGACACGATTCAACTGCTCGTCTCGCGGGCTGATTCAGCCCTTTACAGCGCGAAGGCTTCCGACGGCAACTGCGTCTATCAGCATACAGGCCGGCACATCGAAGCCGTCGCAGCTCACCCCGGCGGTGTAGCAGCCGCGATGTCGGACGATCCGCAACGCCTGGAAGTCGAGCGGCATCCGCCGATACTCGCCTAGCGCGCCGGCAGCTGCACGGGGTTTCCATCATTGCGCATGATCAAGCGACGCAACGTGGCTTCATCGATCTGGTCCGTAACAAACCGGGCCGACCCGTCGCAAAGCGCCAAGTTGAATCCGCCAGGATACCAACCGCCAAGCTTTGGCAAAGGCCGATCTTCGGTAAACGGCAAATCCTCCGGCTTCGTCCAAGGCGTTCCCGGCTTCTTGGTTTCCACGGCGAGAATGATGTTCGAGGTGCCATCTATGAAGTCGCGAAAACTGAGACCCACATTCTCTTCGAAAGCAGCCACGGGGCGACGCCCTCGCTCCTGCCGGGGACTGACAAAAGTGAAGTAAGAAGTCGCCGTTGAACCCGCGGTATCCATCGGACAACGAAACACATCAGGCATCTTAGCGAGTACACGCTGGTTATTCTCGCTGTCCCAAGGCTCGTCCTGACGATACTCGTCGTACAATGCTTGCTGTTCCAGCCACGGCAATAAAGTAACGCGCCAACTGCGAGGTGTATCTTTTGGGCCGAGCTGCGTCGCGGCGGGAAACCGCTTGTAGGTGTCATGGTAATTGTGCATCGCCAGCGCGATCTGCTTGAGGTTATTCAAGCTGCGAGTTCGTAAACCGGCAGCTCGACCTGCCAGCAGGGCGGGAGCCGCCAGTTTCGTCAAGCGCCTGGTTGCCTCTGGCGTGGCGTGAACGACGGCTCCAAGTTGAGTCTCCTGGCGGACGATCCTCGCGTCTTCGAGCAGTTCATCTACCAAGTCGATCGGCTGTAACATGGCAGCAACAGTCGCATCGTCACTTCTCGCGACAGAGACGCGCGCCATCGAAAGTGCATTGCGGGCAACCGACACCGCGGTTAGCAACGCGCTATGTACTTGCTTCGCTTCGTCAACGCTCGCCGATTGACTTACGAGGCGCAGTTCGACCGCGTCTGATACGCGCAACTCCGCAACCACGTGCTCCGACTGTTGCCAAAGCGGCGCGAGCCGGTACGTCAGCGGCGGCGTCGCGAATCCCCCGCGTCCAGCGTTCGGCTGCAGTTTCTGAATTCTGGCGCCGACATAGTCACCCAGAGGACCTCTCAACATCGAAGTGTTGACAAGAACGGCGGAATCGCGACTTGCTACGCCGCGCCACGTCTCAGCCCACTTTGTGGTCGTCGCACCAGTCTTGCCTGCGGCGATACAGCGGCGTAATGCCACTTTATCCGGTGACAGAACAAGCGTCCTTGCGTCCGGTTTGAAGCTGCACCAACCATTCGGCTGCCGCTGATACACCTGACCGCTGAACGTCACTGCTGTTCCTACATCCGCGCCGGCCAAGAACTCGCGAGCGACATCTGTTGACGCGAATCGGACGATGAAGGCAGCAGACACGGTTCGATCATCCGCCAACAGCACCATTGCCGACTGGGTAACGTCGGCAGGCGTCAAGGGCACGTTCAACATGCTCTTACTGAGTCCGTCAACGGTGTCGCGCAACGTCGCCAATGCAGGTCGTTGCATCAGCACGGCCGGTCGGGCAGCGATAACGGCGATCGCATCGCGCGGAATGTAAGCCAGACTGAACGGCGCGGTCGAAATCGGCTCAGCCGCCGGCTGTGCGGTGACGATGGAAAGCTGCGATACAGGCGGAAGCAGCAACAACAGGATTAGCGAAACGCTAAGCAACGGAACGAGGATCGACGATCGCGTCATGATAAACTGCCTCCGTCAGAACAAGTACGCAGAGAGGGCCGGGCGTCTTCGACGGCAACCAAATCAATCTAAAACGTAGCCAGGAAGAACGGATTGCGTCATGCGCCGCGGTTGATTGTCGTGAACGAGCACGCGGTTGCTGCCAACGAAGTACGTGTTCCAGCCATCAACCACGAGATTGTAGGCGGGCCCTTCCGGGCCTTCCTTGATGTAGTCGATCGGGACAGCCCCGTGAACACTGTGCAATCGGTCGCCTTCCCGACATTCTTTCGCCATCAGCCACCCGATACCGTTGACCCAAATCGGATGGCCCAGCGTGGCCACGATCTCTTCGCCACGTACGCCCAACCGAGTTGTCTTGCTTGGTGGTCTGACTGTTGTTTGAAGGACGAATCGGTATCCCAATTCTCCGGTGACCGCGTTCTGCGAAAGCACGCGATCACCAACGCGTACTTGTTCAATTGAGACCGGACCAGTTTCCGTCCACACAGGTGTGCCGGCTAAGAAGCAGCTCAGGTTGACTGCAACGCGATGTTCCTGGATCTCCGTTGGCTGACGGTCGCGCCCGTGTACAGCTCGTTATGATCTTGCCACCATCGCCACCAAGTGGACGCCTTATTGTCCAGTTGCTGATGGGTCGCGAGACGTAACGAACGAGCAATTCGTTCATTCCAGACCAGCAGCGCTTCATTCGAGGCTTCAACGGAACGCGCTAACTGAGCTAGTTGTGCCTGTCTTGTGCTTGCTTGCCGGTACGTATGCATCGCGCCAGCCCTGAAGATTCGGCCGCGACCGCGATTGGGAAAGTAAGTCGTCAGGCTCTTCTCGACAGTCAACTCTCCGGACGGACTGTCAGTGACAGCGCTAATCCCGTACGACAGGAAGTCACTAAAAGCAGTCACGTAATACGAAAACTCTGTCGAGACTCACATGTTCGCCAAGAGAGCCGGCACGAAGCCGTACAGCGAACGCTTGCCGAGCTCCGACGCCGCTGCGTCGCGGACTGCAGCGGACTCTGCCGCCACAGCGTATTTCAGGAGGAGGTCCGCGCCCAATTGTTCGTTAATCGCGCCCGCGACACCCACAACTTCCAGTAAGAGTTCCTCATCCGCATCCGAGAAGACTTCGTCGAGAGCTGGCAACGCAGTGACGTCTTCGATCAGACGTAACTCGGCGACGGCCTTCTCGCGCTCCTTCGCGTCCGCGCCTTCCATCGCCTTGCGCCAACGGCGAAGCTGCGGTTTCCAGCGAGACAGTGCCGCCTCGTACTCCTTCTGCGACTTCTTGTGTTCGTCAAGCTGCGTCTTCGTCAAGAGCATGCCACGATACTCACGGATCCCCAAGCGGCTGCGCGCGTCTCGATTCGTCGGATCAAAACTAAGCACAGCGGCCCAGTGCAATAGCTCGTGCTCTTCCAGTTTGTTCTTGCGACACCACCGAGCCAAAGCAACTTGGCCGTTCACCGTGCCAGCGTACTGGTCGCGCAGTTTTCGGTACTCGAACACGAGCCCTTTCTGCGCAACCTGGTCCTCAGCGATCTGCACCTGCAACCACTCGTCGCCAACGCGGACACATCCGGCATGCCATCGAGTCGCTGGATCATCAGGCGTTGCGCGCAACCTCGCGGCTAGATACTCCTGCCGTTTGACGTTGTCGCCTGAAAGCTCGGCTTCCAAGGCCAACTGCAGTAGCGGCGTGCTTGCTGAATCTTCTCGACGTTCCGAATCGGCGGCCGTCACCTCGCGAGGGATGAAGCAGAGAAGCGCCGAAAACAAGAGAACTATGCGAGGCAGGTCATTCGTTGGCGCATGGCTTGTCTCCAGAATCTGCTCGCCTTACCCAGGCCACTGGTTTACCACAGACGGTTCGGCCAAGCAAGCGAAACTGCATGCAGTTGCTTCCAGAAGTCGCAACCACGAAACAGCTTGCGACGTTAGAACGCGAGCCTTGTCTGTATTGGCTGCTACTAGTCGCACTCCACGATCGACCGTATAATCTCCCGTTTGCCATCAGCTCGCCCCTTTCGAGGCGGGCGTTTTTGTTTGGTGAAGAGTTATGAGCACGGCAGCCGCTTCTCTCGACAAAGGGCAAGCTCGTGTGGCGGACGAGCGAGTCTTAGTCCTCGATTTCGGATCGCAGTACGCACAACTGATCACGCGACGCGTGCGCGAGCAGAATGTCTATTGCGAAATCGTTCGGCACGACATCACGGTCGAACAGGTTCGCAACCATTCACCGCGTGGCCTGATCCTGTCGGGAGGGCCGTCCAGTGTCTACGAGGATGGTGCTCCGAAGTGCGATCCCGGCATTTTCGACATGGGAATTCCTGTGTTGGGAATCTGCTACGGCATGCAGGTGGCGTGTGAGGCTTTGGGCGGCAAAGTCGAAAACACCCCATCGCGCGAATACGGCCGAGCCCAGGTCGAAGTAACGTCCGACTCAGACTTGTTCACTGGTCTTCCGCACGAAACCGAAGTCTGGATGAGCCACGGTGACCAAGTCGCGCAAGTCGCTGCCGAGTTTATGCCGCTAGCCAAGACTCGCACTTGTCCCATTGCGGCAGTGAAGCACAGTTCGCTACCGGTCTACGGTTTGCAGTTCCACCCGGAAGTGACTCATACGCCGCTCGGCGGCATGCTGCTGAAGAACTTCCTGACGGCGATCTGCGAATGCACAGGGACGTGGACGCTGGGCAACTTCGCCAAGGAAACGATCGCAGCGATCCGCGAACGCGTCGGCAAGGACCGCGTCATTTGCGGCTTGTCGGGCGGAGTTGATTCATCGGTGACGGCTGCGTTGCTCTACAAAGCAATCGGCCCGCAGCTCTCGTGCATTCTTGTAGACAATGGCTTGCTTCGCAAAGACGAACAGGCAGCGGTACTCTCAGAGTTCACCGATCATTTCAGAGCCGACTTGCACATCGTTGACGGTGAAGAGCGGTTCCTGGCTGCTCTGAAAGGGATCGACGAACCGCAGGAAAAACGCCGACGCATTGGCCATGCTTTTATCGAGTGCTTTAAGGAAGAGGCCACGAAGATCAAGGATGCGAAGTATCTCGCGCAAGGCACTTTGTATCCGGACGTCATCGAGAGCGGTGCGGCTCCCGACGGCCCGGCCGCAACGATCAAGCTGCACCACAACGTTGGCGGCTTGCCCGAGGAACTCGGTTTCGACCTGATCGAGCCGCTCCGCGATCTCTTCAAAGACGAAGTCCGCAGGCTTGGCACCGAACTTGGTTTGCCCGAGGATTTGGTTTGGCGACATCCTTTCCCAGGCCCCGGCCTCGCCGTGCGTTGCCTCGGCGAAGTGACGCGCGAGAAACTCGAAGTATTGCGCGAAGCCGACTCCATCGTTGTCGGCGAGATCAAGTCAGCGGGCTTGTACCGACAGACATCACAGGCATTTGCCGTGCTGCTTCCTGTTCAAAGCGTCGGTGTGATGGGCGACGCGCGTACTTACGAAAACGCGGTTGCAGTGCGGTGTGTCGATACGGCAGACTTCATGACTGCCGATTGGTCCCACTTGCCGCATGAGTTATTGGCTCAGATCTCCACGCGGATCATCAACGAGGTCAAGGGCGTCAACCGCGTCTGCTACGACATCAGTTCCAAGCCCCCCGCGACGATCGAGTGGGAGTAGGTCACTTTCGCCGAAAGTGACTTGTCGGTTAGTTGGTCATGCGTGTCGAGGTCACGCTCGGCGAGCGTGACCTACTAAGACTTGCAAAGCCAAGAAAAGGTGAAAGCTCGGTCGTGGTGGGCGACCGAGCTTTCGACGTGTCAGGAGCCCGTTCTGTTCTGGTCTGCGGGGCGAGCTGGTGGAATTGCTCGTGACCTTCGCAAATCGGGCGGTTGGCAGGGTGAGGATGTTTCCCCGGCATGCTACCGGTACAAGTGTCATCGACTGGTCGCGCCGTTCGAAGTACGAGTTTCGGAGTCGCCGTCACAGGCAGAACGATTGGCAACACCGCTACGCCCCGCAAACTTTCGCTAGACCTACTGTAGGTCCAACTCGCTGAGATGGTCGGTTCGCGTAACGGCCATCGAGCGCGCACAAAAAAAGAGCATGATCGTGGTTCGCGATCATGCTCTCCGCCTCGACAGGATTGGAGTTTTTGACTTGCTGACTGCTGAAAAGGATTCCCCCCAGAATCCTCCCCACGGACAAGTCCCTGTCACGTGTTATATTTGATCGGTTCGGCAACGCCCGAATGATCAGAATCTTCAGTAAAGACGGAAAACACTGACTAACCGGAACATTTTAACATTATGAGCAAGCAGTATATCTATACGATCGAGACACTTACGAAGAAGCACGCTCAACGGGAGGTGCTGAATGAGATTTGGCTGGCCTTTTATCCGGGTGCCAAGATCGGTGTGCTCGGTCGCAACGGAGCCGGCAAGAGCACGTTGCTGCGGATCATGGCGGGGCTCGATAAAGAGTTCGACGGCGAAGCACGCCTGACGCCTGGTTTCACCGCAGGTTACCTGTCACAAGAGCCGCAACTCAATCCCGACAAGGACGTCTGGGGCAACGTCGAAGAGGCTGTCGCTCCGCGTCGCGCCATGCTGGACCGGTACAACGAGATCAGCGGCTTGCTGGCCGAGCCGATGGACGACGACAAGATGCAGAAGCTGTGCGACGAAATGGCGCGGCTGCAGGATCAGATCGAAGCGACCAACACTTGGGAATTGGATCGCGAGATCGAGATTGCGTTCGATGTGATGAACCTTCCCGACCGCGACGCCGACGTGACGACGCTGTCTGGCGGAGAGCGACGCCGCGTTGCACTATGCAAACTGCTGCTCGAACGTCCCGACTTGCTGCTGCTCGACGAGCCGACCAACCATCTTGATGCGGAAGCCGTCCTCTGGATGGAGCGACACCTTGCCGACTATCCCGGCACGGTCGTCGCCGTCACGCACGATCGATACTTCCTCGACAACGTGGCGCAATGGATCCTCGAACTTGATCGAGGCAAGGGAATCCCGTGGGAGGGGAACTATTCATCTTGGCTGGAGCAAAAGCAAGAACGCCTGTCGCGCGAAGAAAGACATTCGGTGGCGAGACAGAAAAGCTTGCAGCGAGAATTGGAATGGGTGCGCATGGCACCTCGCGCGCGGCAAGCCAAGAACAAAGCTCGTCTCAAAGCTTACGAGCAGATGGCAACGGAACGGTTCGAAGAGAAGCTCGACGAGTTCGAACTCCAGATCCCACCTGGCAAGCATCTCGGCGATCTGGTGATTGAGGCGACGAGTCTTAATAAGGGCTTCGACGGCAACGCGTTAATCGAGGATTTGGACTTTCGACTTCCGCCGGGCGGAATCGTTGGAGTCATCGGTGCGAATGGTGCGGGAAAGACGACGCTGTTCCGTATGTTCGTTGGCGAGGAGCAACCCGACTCGGGAACGTTGAAAGTTGGCGACACGGTCGAGTTAGGCTACGTCGATCAGAACCGCGATGCTCTGGATCCCGAGAAGACCGTCTACGAAGAGATCTCTGGCGGTTATGACGATCTCGAAATGGGCGGTCGGACGATCAACTCCCGAGCCTACGTCTCGCGTTTCAACTTCCGTGGCCCCGATCAGGAAAAGAAGGTTGGCACCCTGTCCGGCGGCGAACGAAATCGTGTTCATCTTGCCAAGCTATTGCGTCGTGGCTCCAACGTCTTGTTGCTGGACGAGCCGACGAACGATCTGGACGTGGATACCTTGCGTGCTTTGGAAGAGGCCATTGCCAACTATGCTGGCTGCGTTGTCGTGATCAGCCATGATCGCTGGTTCCTCGACCGGCTGGCGACTCACATTCTCGCGTTCGAAGGCGACGGCTACGTTCACTGGTGCGAAGGGAACTTCCAAGCCTACGAAGACCAACGCCGCGAGCGTCTCGGCATCCAAGCCGCCGAGCCGCAGCGGTTTCGGTATAAGAAGCTGCAGAAGTGAAAGGATAGCCTGTCACCGGTTGCGAGCCGCCTTCTCGCGAGCCTGCAAAACCGCGCGGCCGCTCTCCGCGAGAATCGTCTGCATCCTTTGCTGAACGAGTGCCTGCCAACGGCTGACCCACAGCGCGCACGTGCCAAGTACTTGCAGTCCGAGACACTGCTCGGCTTATACAAGAGTGTTGCCAAGATGACCCGCCTGCTCGACGATGACGAACCCGCATCGTCATCGACTTCCCTGGTAGCGACTGATCCTCGAGAGGCGATCGTGTGGATTGAAGCTCTGGTGTCCAAAGTTGTCATTGGCGAGGAAAACCCGAAGCGTACCGCGACTTACCTGAACGGAGTCGTCGTTGCACCGGACGGAGTGATCGCAGTTGCGTTCGACAGATCGTTTCATAAGCCCATCAAGGAGGCGAGCGAAGGCGATGATCGTGAACGGATTACGATCTCGGCCTTCTTTAGTGACCGTAGACGGTTCGAGGCGAAGATCGTGGCGTTCGACGATTCGAGTGGCGTCGCTCTGCTGAAGATCGACGCATCTGGGCTGCGTTATCTTGAGTGTGGTTCCACGGTCGGCATCGGCCAGAATGTTCGTTACTTTTCGACATCCGGGCTGGATGGTCAGGTGATGGTCGGTCCGCCGAATCAGACACATGTGTACGAAACACAGGTCGCAGGGATCGCGAGGCTACCGAAGGATGTTCCGGCGGGGAGGTTCGAGATTAACGGCAGCCAAGTGGCGGGACGGTCGGGCGTTGTCGTTGCGAACGACGGAACGCTCGTTGGACTCGCTACGAAGGAGTATCGAAAACGCAGTGGGGGCACAGTCCCGAGAGGCCTAACCATTTGGTTTGTGTCAATGCAAACTCCGTGCAGCAGTTGCTTGCCGCGCAACGTCAGTTGACCGGCAAAGCACCCGCAGGAAATGTGCAGATTGAAACGCTAACAGATCTCGGCGTGATTATCATCCGCGGCACAGCCGAGGATGTTGACAAGGTCACCGAAGTCATCTCGGACATCGAAGGCACTGCTCAAGATGCTAGCAAGCCGAGGGACGACGACGACGCCCCCGACAAGAGGTCAAACATTCCACCTCCTACGCCTCGCTAGGGTTGCCGAACACTGCTATCCTCTCCTCGACTAACCTGTCCGAGGAAGGATTGCCGCATGGAATGCACGATTCGCGGAATCGGGACCGCTCTGCCCGAACATACGATGAGCATGGACGAAGCGATCCAGCTATCGACTGACATCGTCTGTCGAGATGAGCGAGAAGCGCGTCTTGTCCGCACGATGTTCCGCCGAGCCGGCGTGCAGAAACGGCATACGTGCGTCCCGTATACCACGGCCTACGAGTGGGCTGGGCCTGATGCCGAGCCAAGCAGTCAGCCGGGCAAGACGACCGCCGAGCGGATGCAAGTCTATGCCGAACATGCCGGGCCGTTAGCGAAGCAAGCTGCAGATAACGCGCTCGCTTGCGCAGGCGTTGGACCTGGCGAGATCACACACCTCATCACGATCTCCTGCACTGGGTTCGAGGCCCCCGGAGTCGATATCGAGCTTATCGAGGAGATGCCGCTTCGCCGATCGACGGAACGACTTCATATCGGCTATATGGGTTGTCATGGGGCGATCAACGGCATGCGCGCGGCGAGAGGTTTGGCGTTGTCTGATCGCTCGGCCAAGATTCTGATGTGCGCGGTTGAACTTTGTGGTCTGCACTACAAGTTTCAGTGGGACCCGGAGCTGATTCTAGCCAACGCTCTGTTCGCTGACGGAGCAGCGGCGTTGGTCCTCGAACACGACTCGCCGACGTCTGCCCCGCTTTGTCGAGTCACTGCCACTGGTTCGTACTTGGTTCCCGACTCGAAGGAGACGATCACGTGGCGTGTCGGAAACCATGGCTTCGAGATGGCGATCGCAAGCAAAGTCCCCGATCTAATCCGCGACAACCTTGGACTATGGCTTTCCGAGTGGCTGGGATCGTACGGTCGGAGCATCGAGTCCATCGGATCGTGGGCGGTTCACCCGGGCGGTCCGCGAATTCTTCAGGCCGTCGAAGACGCATTAGCACTCGAGCCGGCAGCACTGGCGACTTCGCACGAAGTATTGAGCGAATGTGGGAACATGTCGGCGCCCACCGTGCTATTCGTCCTTCGGCGACTCCTTCAGCGTGACGCGCCACGTCCCTGTGTGATGCTCGGCTTTGGGCCTGGGCTGATGGCGGAAGTCGCATTGATTGATTAGGAACGCTTGCGAGCAGGCTTCGATGCGACGATGCTCGCGTACTTCATCGCGCCGCTTCGATAGGCGTTCAGCAGTGTATCGAAGTTGTCAACGAATTGAATCATGTTCCGACCGAGCATGCGTGATAGCAGACTGACACCCGATCGTTGGACGCGTTGCTTACAAATCTCCCACGTGCGTGTAACACGCGGTGTGAGATCGGTAACGCGATTGACTTCCAGCCTGGCGTCCTCCAGCCACATCGTGTAGTCCTTCTCCGTCCCCAGCGAAGGGCAGAGGAATGCGTCGCAGACGGCCTTCACTTGTCGAACGTCCTCTTCAGAGTGCGGTTCGTCTCCCGCCAACCAAATACATAGCGCCGTGCCACCCCCAGGTCGCAACCAACGCGCGGCGCGTTGAAAGAAGGCCGGCTTGTCAAAGAGATGCTCGGTGCATTCGACACTCCAAAGGAAGTCAAACGACTCGTCATCGAACTCGGCGGTCTCGGCATCTTGTCGGCGAAAATCGGTCTTGCCACGAATGCCTTTCAGCATCGCGGCAGTTCGCGCCCAGCGGCGTTGGACGCTGCTAAGCGTAATACCGGTGACGTCGCACGAATAGTGTTTTGCCAGGTGGATGGAACTGCCACCCATTCCACAACCGACGTCAATCACCGATGCGCCTCGCGGGATGTCGGCCTCGTTGAATAGGTGCTCGATCAACTGGCGCTGCGCTCGACGAGGAGACTCGTCGCCGTTCCATAGCCCGTGGTGGATGTGAACTCCCCACAATAGTCGATAGAACAGTGTCGCCAATTCGTAGTGAGAACGAATCTCGCCCTTCTTGATCCCGTCGTAGCTGATCATGGAGCCTCAGTTCGATTCCGTTGCGAAGGATTTGTTTAACGCATTGACAAATGGCTTCGCCAATCCTGGTGCAAGGGCGAGAACGCGGATGCTGATGCTTACCAGTGCCGGATACCGTAGCAAGCGACTAACACTTCGACACAGCCGCATGCGTTGGCTCAACATCTGGTAGTGCTTCTTCTCCCATCCCAGCCGCGGAACGCCGTCGGTATTTGAACTCAACGCAAATGCAGCCACCGCTCTTCCTGAGGCTAACGCCCAGGCAATCCCTTCACCAGTAAAAGGCTCGACGAAACCTGCCGCATCACCGGCCAGCAGGCATCGTCCCCGCTCGACGCGTTCACGAGACTGTGTGAGTCTCGGCGTTCCATGCCAATGCGTGTTGGCGACATTAATCGGTACTCGCATTCCCGCCGACTCCAGCACGTGCTCGACACACTCTCTGATTCCTCCATCGCGTTTGATCGCTGCAGCGTCGAGTGCCGCTGCGATATCCAGTCGATCGTCCTCCAAACGGACAAGGCCGACGTAGCCATCTCGGTGGCACGCCATGTAAATCGTTCCGACGGTGTAGTCTTCGGAAGCGTCGTCCAAGACCGTTCCCACACCGACGCGCGAATACTTCGAGATCTCTCGCTCGTCTTGCTCGTTGTGCGCAAACACGCGACAGCCGAGTCCTCCCGCAATAACGATCCGTGCGGCCGACGCGATCCCCGAACGGCCGGCGGTATTAAGCGACACGCTTTGCGAATCTGCGTTCTCGTTGCCGATCAAAGCCTCTGTTTCGTCAAGAAACTCCGTGCCCTCGCGAATCGCGGCGCTGATCAATTCCGCGTCAAGCCGCTCACGCGATATCGCGACGCCCTCATTGAGCGGCACAGTGGCGAAGTGACTCTGGCTGGCTAGACGAAACTTGTGCAAAGGGGGAGCGCCATATCGCGCTGGTAGTTCACTCAGTTCAATCTCTTTCAGGATTCGCAACGCCGCGCCGTTCAAACAGCATCCACAGACTTTCGACCGTGGGAAGCTTGCGCGATCGACGAGCAGCGTCCGCGCGCCATTGCGAGCTAGTTCTCGGGCAGCGATCGAACCGGCAGGTCCTGCTCCGATGACAACGACATCCCACAGTTCGCGAATCGCGTCGTCGAGTGTCAAAGTGGCCGGTACTCGCTCCTTACTGCTCATCCACCACCGCCACCTTGAGGCACGAGTTCGAGATCATTGCACGATCGGTCATCCGCTAGTTTACTTCGACAACGGCATCCGCCACAGCTCCCTGTTAGCCTGCCGCAACGAAGGAAGCTCCTTTGGAGAGGCCGTGATCTAATCCGTAAGACGGGCACTCCTGCCCGTCCAAACAGGATCTTGCCGAGATGATCTCGATCGACATCGGAAAGTCCGCCGTTGGTGGGCTGGAAGACATTGCGGCCAGCTTCGCCGAGCAATGGCAAGGCGTTGTGTCGGAGGGAACACTGGAAGTGGATGGAGTCGAGGCGTTACGAGTGGTGATTTCTGACAAGCCCGCTGCGCTGCAGCCGAAGGAATGTATCGTCGTTCATTACGGCGACAGGGCTTGTTTGCTGATCGGAGGCACAAAGGGCGACAAACCGATCTCAGAAGTGCTCGACGCGATTGCGAAGACTTGGAAGTGGAAAGAGTAATCGTCAAGGCGGGGAACAAATGGGAACAAAGGTGTCCGGGGGAACAAAGGTGTCCGGTACCGTTAAGCTAGAATAGGTAATATAAAACCGGTTTCGGTACCGGACACCTTTCCGCGCTAGAACGCATTTGGCGCGGCCGGAAATTGCTGTGCCGCGACCAGCATTGCTGGGGCCGAGTGCCATGCAAGAAACATCACCGGAGCAACCACCGCAGCCCAAACTCTGTTCATGACTTCGCTCCGATCGCAACGTGAGGAAAACCCGTCTATCCGGACAAGACGACCAGCAACGACTCGTAGTTCTGTATTTATACGGGTTTGTGATAGCTACGTCACGGCAGCGCGGCGAGCTGCTTTACTGGTATAAACTCGCGTTGGTCGTCGAGTGCTATGCTACTCGATCAGGGGACCGATGTCCTGGACTCCTGGTCGTCATCGACAGGTTTTCCCCAGCGTATGTCGGTACCAAATCGACGCAAGTCTCTGGCGAAATGGGGGCTTTGTGAGGATCTTAACACGGCCCTTCCATTGAGGCAGATGGCTGCTACTTTGGTGCGTCTGGTTGCAAGGAAAACAAGTGTGAAAAGGAAGTCGCTTCATGGACGACATTAGCCAGGTCGCTGACCGATCGATCACCGCCACCGATACCAAACTCGATTCCACGTCACAGCCCTTCGTCGGCCGCTGGAATCAACTGATTAGCACGACGAACTGGGAGAAGGGCCATATTATCCTCGAATGGCGCGACGCGTTGATCGAGACGGATGCCCCGGCGGTCGAATATTCAGACGAAGCGTGGAGCCTTCGCGTTGGCGGTGTCACGGGCCAACATGTCGGTCGGCTGCGCCGCGTCTATGAACACTTCGTCGAGGTCGCGGACAAATACGAAGGGCTCTATTGGAGTCACTTCCAAGCCGCACTCGACTGGAACGACGCCGAGATGTGGCTGGAAGGTGCCGTTCAGAATGAGTGGTCCGTATCGCAGATGCGACGCACGCGATGGGAGACGCTGGGTGCGGTTGAGTCCGACAAGCCTCGCGACGAAGACGTGGTCCTTGCTGAAGTCGATGAGGACTTCGAACCGGCAACTGACGAGGCTTCCCAAGGTGATCCGGTAGCGACCGGCTACGCCGACGTTCAATCCAGCCCCAGCCCGGAGGGCCCTGACTTCGACGACGGGCCCGCCGTCAGGCAATCAGCACAGGACGGTGCTGCGATCTATGCTGACGAAGATACTCGCGAGACAATTGAGTTTGTTCGGCCGTTCGAGAATCTGGCCGAGTTGCCCGATGACTTGGCTGACGCTTTCGAAGCGTTCAAGCTCGCCATCCTTCGACACAAGACGGAAGGTTGGGATCAGATTTCGCGAGACGACGTGCTGGCGAGTCTCGATGCGCTGAAAGAGCTGGCTCTGGCTCCGTCCGCGGACGATGCACCGTTCTAACCGGATTATTCAAGCCTGACGCATTTCCTTCGCTTGCGCATTTGAAGTTGCTCCTTTTTCTAGCTGCGTAGCAGCGGTATACAATAGCCTGGGGCGTGAGCCCCAGGAATTGAGGGCTGCACGATCGCAAGCCCCGGAGGGGCGATATAGATCAGCGCTGTTCGTTTTATGTCGCCCCTTCGGCTTCGGGGCTTTCGGCATTTGCTTTTGCCCGTTTTCCTGGGGCTTGCGGCCCAGGCTACTATATATCGTCCCTGCGGGACAGCGACCGGCTGAAGCCGGTACTCCAACGGATGCAGTGCTCTTGCGATAGCCGGGTGCTTCTTTGGGAGCATCGTCGTTGTTGCTACCGCTCAGCATCATCACGACAACGATCAGAATCACAAGCACGACTGCGGCAACGGCGCCCCAGACCCAAACTGGTATCGGCTGCTTCTTGCTGGACTTCCCGGCATTTGACGAACGTCCCGCTTTTGTTCTCAGCCGAGCCGTCACAGAAGTGTCGGTTTCGATGCCGAGGTTGATCGCACTGCTGCTGCTCGAACCGGCAGACGCGGCGGCATCGTCGGCGACTTGAACTTCAAGAGCATCATCGATGTCTTGCTGGTTCGCGTTGCTGATGATTGTGCCGCGATTCTTATTCGAGGCGGTGTTTTCAAGACTTGGATCACGAGGCTCGCTAACAACTGGGTTCGGCATTGGAACGAAAACGCCGGCAGGCAGCGTGGGTTCGTCAATGGCAATAGCAAACGGTGTCGTATCCTCGTCCTCCTCGTCCGGCATACTCGCGTCGATACTCCCGGGAACCGACGCGGACTGTTGCCTGGCGACCATCTCTCTCGCCGTCTCCACAGTCTGCCCACGCTCAGCCAGCCACTGCTCCAGCGCATCCGCCACTTCGCGGCAGCTTTGATAACGATCCTCGGCGTTCTTTTGGATCATCTTGACGCAGATATCGACCAGCTCACGCGGACAGTCGGGGCGTTCGTCGCGAATGCCGGGCGGCATTCGAGTTTGATGCCGTGCGATCCGTTGCGCAAGCGTTCCCTCGTTGAACGGCGCATGGCCGGTCAGCGTGAAGTAAAGCGTACAGCCCAGGCCGTAGATATCTGCCCGCTGATCGACATCGTGGCTGTTGATCGCTTGCTCCGGTGCCAAGTAGTCCGCCGTGCCAAGGACATTCTCGTTGTGTAGTAACGTCAACGACGAGCTTTGGTCCTCGGAGAACAACGCCAAGCCGAGATCAAGGATCTTCACGATACCACTTGTATCTACCAGCAAGTTCGCCGGTTTAACGTCGCGATGAATCAAGCCTTCCTGGTGAGCGTAGGCCAAGCCCTCGGCGGTTTGCGCGATGTAGTTGGCAGCTCGCTCGAACTCGAGACCTCCCTCTTCGTTGACAATCGCTTGCAAGTCCTTGCCCGGCACAAACTCCATCACGAGATAGTGCTGATCGCCGACGTTGTCGATGTCGTAGGCTCGCACAACGTTTGGATGTTCGAGTGCGGCTGTCGCACGTGCTTCACGGTGGAAACGGTCAAGGTACGATGAGTCTTCAACGCGATGCTTTGGTAGAACCTTGAGGGCTCGCTGCTGTCGCATCAGCACGTGCTCGGTCAGATAGACAGTGCTCATGCCGCCGGTGCCGATGTGATCGATCAGCTTGTACTTACCGAGAAAGAAGCCCTTGTACTTACCCTTCAGAAGGCCCTTGCAATGCCATGCGGTTACCAGCCCAGTCTCGATCAGGAAATCGGCGACGACTTGCGGCGCCGTCGGCAGCGTGTCATCGTGCTTCGCCTTACATTGCAGCATCGCTTCGCGAAGCTGAGCTTTATCGACAAGTTGGCTACGCTGCACCAGTTCGAGGAAGCTCTTGACGCTGGTTGGTGGAGCGGCCATGAATGACTTGCCTGCGGAAGCGACTTCTCAGCGTCGGGCCCGCTGGAGCTGATCTCGCGGAATGAGACGGATTATGTCGATACCTGCTTTACACATTAACCGAGAATGCACGAGGATACCAGCTTCGGCTCCGCGACGTAAACCGTCCGTGGGACGTTTGTTGAACTCCAGAGGACTGATCTCAGCTTACGTGAGCATGTCTGCGAAGTGGTTTCGATTTTGGAAGTCCGCGGCTAAGCCTGTCGTTGTCGTCTACACACGGGAAGGGTGCCACTTGTGTGACGAGGCGGAGCAATTGCTGCGGGAACACGGCTTGTCGCCAGAACTGATTGATATCGACGATGATCCGGCATTGGTAGAACGCTATACCGATTGCGTCCCCGTCGTGGTGATCGACGGCAAGGAGCGGTTTCGCGGTCGGGTCAACGAAGTGCTGCTGCGACGACTGCTGACGAAAGGCGGCCGCGCATGAACTATTTCGGGATGTTCGTGAAGTATTGGCAGCCTGGGCAGGTGAAGACGCGTTTGGCGAGCGCGATTGGAGCCTCAAACGCGGCACTTGTCTACCGAGCCTTCGTGGTTGCACTCGCACGCCGTCTGGAGACGGTGGCGGATCGTCGCATCTTGTGCTTTGCACCAAAGCAGCGACAAGTCGCCTTCGACGAGCTTGCGGAGCCGGTTTGGACAGCCTTGCCGCAGTCCGACGGTGATCTTGGCAACCGCATGTCGTCTTTCTTCGACGACGCTTTCCAATCCGGAGCCGACCGAGTGGTCTTGATCGGATCGGACAGTCCGACCCTGCCGATCGAGTACATTACCCGGACGTTTGAGATGCTGGCGCAAGACGATGTTGTACTCGGTCCAACGCCGGACGGAGGCTACTACCTGATAGGCGCTCGCGGCGCAACGCCTCCCGTTTTTGAGGGCGTTGCTTGGAGTACGCCGGACGTTTTCGCGCAGACCATCGAGCGGCTTCGTGCTGCCAGCCTGACTTACGAACAACTGCCTTCCTGGTACGATGTAGATGAGCGTGCCGATCTGATCCGCTTGCGTGACGAGTTGTTACAGCTTGAAACAGGCGAGTCATGGCGAGAGACATTGCTCGCCGCTGTCCAAGAGGTTCTTTAAACGAAGCTGATGATGCCGGACTGTTTGATCGTTGGTGGTGGTGCTGTCGGACTCGCGTTGGCGTACGAGTTGTCGGGCCGAGGCGTCACCGTCGAAGTGATCGATCGAGGCGACATGGGACGCGAGGCGTCTTGGGCCGGTGCCGGCATCTTGCCCCCTGCGAATCGAGCGACGGCGGTGCATCCGCTTGACCAGTTGCGTGCCCTCAGCCACGAGTTGCATCCGAAATGGGCGGCAGAGCTGCGAGAGCGGACTGGCATCGATACCGGATACCGCCAATGTGGCGGCTTGTATCTTGCGCGGAGTGCCGGTGAAGTTGCTTCGCTGGTCGCGTTTGCGGAGATGCTACGCGAGTTGGATATCGCGATCGATCGTGTTCCCAACGATGTATTGTCTAACATCGAGCCAGGCTTAAAAGAACTGGCGGCCTCAGGCACTCTCAGAGCGGTCTACGAATTGCCAGGTGAAGCACAACTTCGGAACCCAGATCACTTGAGAGCACTCGTTGTCGCCTGCGAGCAGAACGGCGTCTCGCTTCGCTGCCAAACGGAGCTTTTGGAGATCGAGTTGGCGGGTGATCAGGTCGCGGCGGTACGAACATCTCACGGACGATTGCAAGCCGATCGCTATTGTCTGGCGTCCGGTGCGTGGACGTACGCCTTATTGAAGCAACTCGACATCGCAACAGGCATCATGCCGATCAGAGGACAAATGGTGATGTTCAAGTGCGACGAGCCACCGTTCCGTCGCGTCTTGAATGAAGGCCCACGCTATCTCGTGTCGCGAGACGACGGTCGCGTGCTTGTCGGTTCGACCGAGGAAGAGGTGGGGTTTAACAAGAGTAACACGCCCGAAACCGTCTCTGAGCTTGCTGGTCTTGCACACCAGCTCGTTCCGGCTTTAGAAGGCGCCCAAATCGAAAGAACTTGGGCCGGACTACGCCCCGGCTCATTTGATGGCTTCCCATATCTCGGCGCGATCCCGGGCGTTGATAACGCATTTGCCGCAGCCGGCCATTTTCGTAGCGGGCTTCACATGTCACCTGGGACCGCCGTCGTCATGACTCAGCTCATGTTAGGCGAATCACCGGAGATCGACTTCACACCGTTCCGAGTCGGGCGAGGTTAAACGTAGGTCCCTCTCGCCGAGAGGGATAATCGCCCGCCCACCGTTAGCTGAACGAGCCACGCCTGTTGCTTACATCAACGCCCATCATCGTCCGCCTCGGAGATGCGGACCTACGGTAGCTAAATCATATCCAGCTTGTTCCGCTTGCGGCGTTTAGACATCCGGCAGTCTTCGCAGACGCCGGTGATGATGAAGCGGTGGCCGTTAACTCGGAAATTGCTCTCCCGGGCGACGGCCTCGCGAAGGGCCAAGAGTTCGTCACTTTGAAACTCGATCAGCTTCTGGCACTCTTGGCAGTAGAGGTGATCGTGTTGTGGATAGCCGTAGTCGTGTTCGTAGACTTTGCGGTCAGCAAGTTGGAACTCCCGCAGCAGCCCGGCTTCGACGAATTCCTTCAACGTTCGGTAAACGGTCGCGCGGGCGACCGACGGCAGTTGATCGCTGAGCGTCTCAGCATCGAAGTGCTCGTGCTTGCTAAAGACATGATCTAGCACGGTTCGGCGCGGCTTGGTCATCCGCATGTCGTGCGTTCGCAGATACTCCTCGAAGCGTTCGAGCGGCGATAAGGAGACTTCAACGTTACCGAGCGAGTTGTCCGACATCAGTTCCTACAGATTAGGCAAGCTCGTCCAAGAAGCTATCGAGTGCGGCTTCCAACTTATCGTCGGTCTCGTAGATGCCGGATTCGATCTGAGCTTTGATGGCCGCGACGCGATCCTGCCGGACGTCGGGCAGCTCGCGGGCTTCGGCGACAAAGCTAGCTTCGGGCGAGATGTCCACTTGATCTGCCTGTGCGAATGAACTTGGTTGAGCCGCAGCAGCTTGCGATGCTCGCGTTGCGTGATGCGGCGCGTTAATGGCCTGAGGGCCGTGGACGTGTGCTGGACCGTTGATCTGCATGTTTCTTCTCCCCCAACGAGCAAATTGGTCGGGTGGCGCAGATGCCGGCACTGTCCGGCATTCAGCTTAACCCTGACTCGATTCGCCTGCTAGTGTCCTAAATACTCCGGAACGAACCCGGGACGACACGAATGGGTTGGTCTGCCGAGAGCTTCGCGAGTTCGACTGGCCCGATTGGGCCCCAAGGGGATTGGAAAACAGTCGATTCGGTTCAGCACTCATTGGCGGACCAATTTGTCCGTCCCACTAATATACGTCACGTTTAATCTGCTGCGTCGCAATCCGTGTCGTAGAGCACTGTCCGTGGCGAGAAAATGACCTTCGCGAACGCACTCCATTCATCGTCCTGCGGTGCTCGCAGATTCAACCGAAAACGTTAGTGACCTTCCTGTAACGTTGACATGTGCCCGTGCCGTTTGTGACGGCCAAGCCGTTGGCGACAATCAGTCGATCAACCTCCGTGTTTGATGATGCCCATTGGCAACAACGCGTGGTGAATCTTCGCGACGAGTGTCGTTTTGTGCCGCCACGTGTTGATACGTAAACATCCATTCATCAGTTCTGTGTTGCCGAGACAAGACGTCAGCAGACTTTGCGGGGCGGGAAGTATATGCGGGCAGTGAGAAGCCGGCAAGTTCAACGTGCACAGGTGCTAGCAGAGGTCTAGTCCGCGGACTCACGTCCCTCGCTCGCCGAAGTGTTTCGAAACCGATCGGCGATCAGCGTGTCGATGAACAACTGACTGACGTGGTACCAGACCATCGGCAGGATCGAGACACCAAGAGACATCGCGACGAGTAGACCGACCGTGAGTGTCTTCTGGCTGCCCGCAAAAGCAACGGCGATCCGATCTTCGCGAGTGAAACGCAGCAACTTGGCGATGCCGACTCCGGTATAGAGCATCGTCACGTGCACGAGGCAAACCGCCGCTAGCATGACTCCGATTTGAAGCAGGTTCAACGATGGCTGGCTTGGATCTTTCAAACGCAGCCCAACGTTGATCGCACCTAACAAAACCATCGATAGAATTCCGCATTGAGCCAAAATGCTGGTCGCAGGTTTCTGCTTGGTAGCCCATTCGGCGAACCGCTTGTCGAGGCGCAGTAGCTGTGCCAGAGACATCGGCAAGACCACGAGTAAAGCCAGTTTGATGGCCATTGCCCCGAACTCCAGTTCCTTCTGCAAGTTGGAAGCTCCAAGGCGATCCGCCATCATTATGCCGAGCCACAAAGGGGTGATTAGAAAACAGAACAGGTTCGTTATTACCGTGACGAGAATCGACACCGTATCGTTTCCGCCCGCGCGGCGAGTCCAGACCGAGGCCGACGCGAGAGTACAGGGAGTGACTGCCGCGACTAGCAAACCCGCTCCCAAATCAGCTTCAAGGCCCTGCGAGATTCCCCAGGCAAAGAGTGGCAGCAGTCCGACGTTAACCAGCACCGCTAGCAGCGGCGGCCAAGGCCTTCGCATCGACTTCCACATGGCAGTCGCTTCCAATGGCAGAGCCATCAGGAACAAGACTGCCGCAACGATCCCCTGTCGTAGCACCTTCATCTTGGCAAGCGGTTCCAGCACACCGCAAAAACAAACGCCAACTGCCATCACGCCGAGAAGCGTGATTAGAAACCAGCGTTGGCGAAAGAACTGCTTCACGAGTGGAATCTGGCGAGGTAGGGCAGGGGAGGTGGCATTGTCGGAGGTGGGTCTGCGAGTCGCAACCGCCCTATCGCGCGAACGGGCCTACGAGTACTATCAGAGGTAGCCGAATTCGCCAGAATTGGCGGGCTAGATCCGTCGTTTAACCGCAAGCCGGAGGCGTGCGCTTGAGCGGCACTGACCACGCGCACGCCTCCGGCTTGCGGCTAAACGAGTCGAGACTTTAGAAGCTGAATTATGTTGCGTTATTGGACCGCCGGCGAATCGCATGGCAAAACATTGCTGGCCATGATCGATGGTTTTCCCGCGGGCGTTGAGCTAGAAACCGATTCGATCGACGTGGAACTGCGTCGTCGCCAAGGAGGTTATGGCCGCGGCGGGCGACAACGCATCGAGACCGATCGCGTCGAGATTCTGACCGGGATCTGGAAGAACACAACGCTCGGCAGCCCCATCGCGCTGCAAGTCGTTAACAAAGACTACAAGCTCGAGCGGCTGGACGACATCGAGCGGCCGCGCCCCGGTCACGGCGATCTCACCGGTTCGGTGAAGTACATGTCGTCGGTGCGAGGCATCCTCGAACGAGCCAGTGCCCGCGAGACGGTCGTCCGTGTCGCGGCCGGCGCACTGGCAAAACAACTTCTGCGGCAGTTCGGCATCACCACGATTGGCTACGTTGTCGAGTTGGGTGGAATCGAAGTCGAGCCCAGGGACGTGCCAATCGAAGAGCAGTTCAAGCTGCGCGACAAGAGTGAGCTTTATACGCTCGATCCTGATCGCGACGCAGAGATCAAGACGCTGATCGACGACACTGGCAAAGAAGGCGATACGCTTGGCGGCATCGTCGAAGTTCGCGTCGAAGGCTTGCCGTTCGGGCTGGGGACGCATGCTCAGTGGGATCGCAAACTTGATGGCCGAATTGCACAAGCCGTCATGGCGGTGCAGGCGATCAAAGGCGTCGAGATTGGACTGGGTTTCGAAGCGGCTCGACGTCGTGGATCGCAAGTGCATGACCCGATCCAGTATGACGAATCTCAGAAGGAGAGCCCGAACCTGGGCTACGTTCGGCCAACGAACAACGCGGGTGGACTGGAAGCGGGAATGACCAACGGCCAGCCACTTGTGGTGCGCGCCGCCAAGAAGCCGATCAGCACGCTCGCAAAACCGCTTGAATCGATCAATTTGAAGACAAAGGAATCTGAATCGGCCGAGTACGAACGAAGTGACGTTTGCGCCGTCTCGGCAGCAAGTGTGATCGTTGAGAACGTTGTCGCCTTCGAAGTTGCGTGTGCTTTGGTTGACAAGTTCGGGAGCGACAGTTTGGAAGAGATGAAAGCTCGGGCGGATTTGTTTTACGAAATGGCGAGGGCAAAGTAGCCATCACGCTCCGCGTGATGTAAGCGGCACTGCGAACGAATATCGCTGCAAATCCATCGCCGAACCAAAACGGAGTCCCGTCACACTTCCGCTTTTCATCACGCGGAGCGTGATGGTTACTTTGAACAAGGACGTTCATGCACGACTCCACTCGTCGCATCCTCTGTCGAATCGCATTCGCGGTGCTGTGCCTAGTACCGACGAGTACCCTCTGCGCTTGGATCGCCTATCGAGCGACTCCTCTTCATGCTTGGCAAGCACGTGCCGTATGGAAACGCTTGATCTTTGAGCGCACTGGCCTGTTGGCGTCGATCGGTGGTGTCGAGCGACCGACTCTGCAGCGGACCTTGTTGCACGGCGTGACGCTGATCGATCCTGACGGCGAGAAGCAAGTCGCAAGCATTCGTGTCATCGATTTAACCGAAACAAATCACGGAGTCGTCGTCTCTTGCTCACAACCGGAGATCCAACGCGAGCAACTAACACGACTGGGCTCCATGTTCAATCAACGCGTTTTGCTCGGCCCAGCGTTAGCGGCTCCGATTCGCATTGCAAGCGGAGAAATGACGCTGCGGACGTCGGCCGGAGCATCGACCTTCACGGATGTGCGCTGCTTGATCGGTCGCCGAGGCGAGTCGTTGCAAGCCTCTGCAGAGTTCCGACTTGCTGGATCTGACGTATCAGACACAGTACAGCTTCAAGTGACTCGGGAACGCAGTGTGCGAGATCCTGCTTCAATCTGGCAAGTTCGCACCGGGAACGAGTCTTTGCCGTGCGAGTTGCTTGCCGACTATGTGCCCGCGTTGCGTTCCTTCGGAGAGCGGAGCCAGTTCCATGGAACGGCGTGGCTCGAGCAGTCGGAGACATCATGGAGCGGAGAAATCGCTGGCCGCTTTCGAGACGTCGATCTTGAGCAGGTCATGGCGCCATTCCCGCACAAGTTGAGCGGCATCGCCGACGTCACGGTCAGTCATTCGCGTTTCACAAACGGGCGGCTCGAGGAAATCGCCGGTTCACTGCACAGCTCAGGAGGTGTCATTAGCCGATCGCTGTTGAATTCGGCTTCCGCTTCGTTGCACCTGACAACCGACGCATCGAGCGATGAACACAGCGATACGCTGCTGACCTACGGGCTGTTGTCGTTTGGCTTTCAGTTGGATGGCGACAGGCTACAGTTTTCGGGGCTGTGCGACGCAGCAAGGCCCGAGATTGTGCTGGTTGGCTCGAGTGGGCAGGTGCTACTTGCCGCGTCGGGGCAGGCCGTGCCAAGCGTCTCGCTGACGCGGGTCCTTGTGCCACACAGCGACGTGCAAGTACCGGCCACTCGCGCCACCGAGCGGTTGCTGCGAGCGTTGCCGCTTCCGGAGATCAGAACTCCCGCGGAGAGAACTGCAACGCTTCCATCAGCACGGTTGCGCGTCGCACCAAACCGTTAGAGGCTGCGTTCCTGTGGCCTCGGCAGAGCAAAGAGAGTTTGAGATCAAGACTTCGCGGTTGCTTCACGCTTCATCTTCGCTTCCTCAATGTAGCTCCACCACATTTCCTTAGGCAGCGAGCCAAGCACGATCAGAGCAATTTGACTTCCGGCGAACATCGACAGCCAGAAGAGTACGCCGCTGGTGAAACCATACGAGTGCAAACCGACTCCAAGTTCGTTGACGCCGAACCACGACCAGGCCGTCATCATGTTGCCGACGATGGCCAACACTGCCAAGCCGCGATCGCGAATCATCCCGTCCCAGCGCGCATGCAACACTAAGGCGTTCCACAGAACGATGATCAACGCGCCGTTCTCCTTCGGATCCCAGCCCCAGAACCTGCCCCACGAATCGTCGGCCCATAAACCGCCGAGAACTGTTCCGACGAAGCTGAAGAAGAGAGCAAAGCAGATCACGCCGTAGATCATGTTGGCCAGAAGCTTGCCCATCGAGTATTGACCGACTTGCTCAGACAGTCTTGGCGTCATGATTCCCGCGATGATAAACACCACACCTAGCAGACCAGCCACGAACGTTGCGGCGTATCCCAACGTTACCGTAACCACATGCGTTGACAGCCAGAACTGTGTGTCCAGAACGGCTTGGAGCTTGTGGAATGTATCGCCGTCTCCGGCAAGCTGATGTGCGATGACAAGTGTGGCGAAACCTGCTACGGCGGAGATAATGTTGCCGACTCCGATCCGGAAGATGGCTTCTATCGTAAGACCGAACAGGACGGCAGCCCAGCCGATGAAGACTGCGGATGAGTAAAGATTCGTAACGGGTGCGTAGCCGGAAATGTAGACCCGGCCGATGAGTGCGATGGTATGGACGGCGAATGTGAGTCCGATCAAACCAAACGCCGAGAAGTGAAATGGGCGGTTCCAACCAAAAGCCCACGCCAACCAACCGAACGTGGTAAGCAGGAACGCGAAGACATACAAGGCGGCGCAGTTGTAGAACGGCGCGAAGTGATTGAAGAACGACTCGAACTTGGCTTTGCCGGCGTCGTATCCTACGGGAGTTGCTGCCGCGATTTTAGCTCCGTAAGCCTCGACCTCCGCGTTGAAAGCGTCTGTTTCTCCGCTGCGATACGCATTCAGCATGTGCCACATCGAGCGGGCAATCGGTTCTTCGGCTCCAGAAAGGCCGCCGTCGCCTACTGCTTCATCAATCGTCGCCGCCAACTCGGCTTGGAAACGCACTTGGCGCTGCTGCATGTCCTGCCGAATCGGCGCCGCAAACTGCTCACGTTTGTCGGCTGGCATCTCTCGTAATGCGCCAAGGACGACCGCATCTAAGTCACCAGCCGAGATCCCAGGACTCTGCTGCCGATAGACGTCTCTAATCATCGTCTTCAGCTCAGCATCGACCGCACTCGCGATCACCTCCTCGGTCAGGGCCTGATCCACGAGCTTCCGCGCCAACTCGCGAGCCGTCTCAACCTGATACTTCTCGGCAAGATCCTTCGCATAGAGCCGAGAGACGGCGGTTGTTAGCGGTTCCCAGGCGTTTGATTTGCCCTCGGCGATTGGGATGCAATAAGGAACCGGCGACGCTGCCAAATCTTGGCCGTTCGATATCATGCCGGCCAACTCGGACAACTCACCTTCCGGTGGCACGTTCTCCTTCGGCAACCCGAATGCGACACGGATCTTGAAGAAGAGTTGCAAGCGGTTGTCGAGTTCCAACACTTTCCGTTGATAGACCGTTAGGTTCTCTGTATCAACGTCATTCGCCAGTTGCACCTGTTTGCGAAACTCTTCCATTTGCGGAAGAATCTTCGCGTAGGAATAGAGGTGTCCTTTGCGGCGAGTTAACTTCAACATGGCCAGCACATCGAGGTTATCGATCCGCAGGACGCGATGTTTTTCGCCCGCCTCGGAACCTGAAGCGATGTCTGTAAGCCACACGATCGCCGGCTTTTTCTCGCCGTCCGACGTGTAGAGGCGTTCCTTCGTCGAAAGGACTCGCAAGCTGTTACGTGCAAGTGTGTCGAGCGGTTTGATCCGTCCATCGAAAGCGACAGGGAACTTTCCAAACGCGGGTAGATTCATCTCACCCTCAGCGACCTTTGCCGGACGAGCCTTACCGAGAAGCCAAACACCGAATACCAAGACGATCACGGCGGCAGTCATGAGCGATACGAAATTGCTTGGCCCGGTAAGCCGCGTTCGGCGTGGCGCGACTTCATCCGTCACTTCTCTCTGCGGACGTTTGCGTTTTGGTATCGCGAGTTTCTTAGATGGCTTCGGTTCGAAGTTGCGAGCGACGACCGGCTGATCCTCGCTCCCCTCGTCAACCGTTTCCGTCGTGCGCGCGACGCGTCCGAGGAAACGGAACAGCATCTGACGGAAGTGGGCAGCTAAACCGATGGCGACGATCATGCAGCCAACGTATGGGATCATCCAGCCAGTGTTGCGGACGACTTGGAGGGTCGTCGTCTCACCTCCCGTTCGCGGATCTTTGTGGTAGCCACTTTGATACAGCGTCTCGCCGGCGTAACGCAGCGGATTGTTCATCCAGATCTTTACGTCACGATCGACGTTACGAGACGCATCGACGAGTCGCAGATCGGAGGAGTAGTTTCGTGGAGTTGTTGTGCCGATGTAGTCGTCCTTGCGAACGTCTGTTAACCGCATCGCGTATGGCTTATAGCTCCGCTTGAATCGCAGTTCGGCTTTGTACTGCTTACCTGCGGCCGGGATGACGTCGTCGTGTGTAAACACTCGGCCACTACGGCTTGTCAGGACGATCTGCGACAGCATGTACGTTCCGGTCTCCTTCGATGCGTCTTTCGCGAAGACCCGGATGTACGCGGAACCCATATCAACTTCACCCGACGAATCGGCACCGCTGCCTTGACGCGCCGCTTCGGCGACCGTGTCCAGTCCCTTGCCGGCAGTTGCCTTGTTATCGTCGCCCGGCTTGGCATCTCGGAGGTTCGAGTTCTTAAAGTAGTCAACCACTTCGATGTCGAACGGCAGGTCTTCGTGTTGAATTCGTCCACCGGACTTCACGAACCGCGACTCGCGTCCTTTGGCCCACATCGGCACCACGACGACATCATCCATCTCCGCGCCGGATGAGTCGATGATGGCCAGTTCCGTCGAGCGAATGTCAACGGCGTAGTTCACGGTGTCGCCTTCATCGATCACCATCCGTTCTTCAGTGACGTAAAACCCGACGAGCAGTTCGCCAAGCATCATCAAGCCGATGCCGCTATGAATGACAACAATGCCACCACGTTTCTTGAACACCATGACGCAGCCGAACAGCAGCACGATGCCAGCGGCACTGGCCTTGATCAGTTGCCAAAGAATCCGCATTCCAGAGTCGCCCAAGTAGGCACCGGAGACGAAGAGCCACGCAGCGAGAACAATCATACCGATCGCACCCACCCCAAGCACGAACAACTTGATCCAGCGATCAGTTTCGCGGCCGGTTCGGTTCGCAAGCAAGAGGTTTGCGGAAGCGGCGGCAAGTCCGAGCCCCGTTACGCCAACAGCGACTTTGACCAGCAACCACATCGTTTCCCACGAAACCGGAGGACTCCCTTGCAAACCTTCTCCATTGTGGCCGCTCGCGATGACAGCCCACGTAAGCAACGCACCTAGAGCGATCACGCTGCTGCCAATCGCCAGCTTCGTACCCTTGGCCTGTGGCTTGAAGCGGATTGCGTGCGCCGCAAGCAGGTTAACGAACATCAACGCGCCGATAGAGAGCCCGCCAGGAAACGGAAAGCCTCCTGGAATCGACTGCATTGTCGGAAACCAAGTTTTGGGAAACAAGACTTGCCAATAGATCCACACGAAGGGCGAGTGGAAGTAATCATTGATCACTTGCCACATGTCTTGATCGACCTGTGCCAGTGTGCCGACGAAGATCAGAAAGATCGACATCGTGAACAGTGCGACCGTCAGCTTGAGCGACGCCAGCGGACGTAGTGCCATCCAGAGTAGATCACTTGCCGTGGTATCTGCGCGTGCCCGGCTCTTGTTTACGCTGGACGAGATGCCGGCGGAATCGGCTGGTATAGAATTGGAAGCCATGAGTGACTCTGGTTAGAACTGAATGGATTGAATGAAAGTCTCGAAGTGTTCTTTCAACTTAACCGCCAAGTCGTGATCGCCTTGCAGCTTAATGAACCAGACGCTGTCGCCATGGATCACAATCACACCAAGGATGGCCTGATTGGGGCCGACGAACTGAAAGTACTTCCCGTCAGCGCCGCTAACTTCGATCGATTCGGTTTGCTTGGCTAACGCTTCCGATGACAAACGATCAAGCCCAACCTGCGACGCCCAACGATTCGCGTTAGCCTCGACATTGCCCGCGGCTGCCGGCATTCGCGTCACCGTGATCTCGGCTTGCTGGCCCTCTTCTTCCACGGTGAAGACTGCTTCTCGTGGAACACTGAATCCGCCGCGAGACGAAACCAACTGGCCAGGCTTCCAATTGTCGGGAGCCTTGTATATGAAGTTGGATTCGGGAGGTGCATCGACACCTGCCGCGGCATGCGCGCGGCGCATCGCTTCTTCGGAACTCGCGTTTTCGCCGTTGGTTGTGAACGGGCCGGCCGATGGAGCCGACGCCCCGAGCTTGCCTACCAAATCGACGACCGTTGCTGTCGTGCCCGCAACTTCGAGTTGCTTCGTCTGCGTGGCTAAGTCCGCTTGCGAGATGGGAGCCAACCCAATCTGGCCGCGCCAACGATTGACGTTGGACAGCAAACCGCTATCAGGTGGCATCGGTAACGCCATCACCGACATCTCCAGCGGAGCTTCGTCGGTTGGGATCTCGATCGTGGCGAATCGCATTCCCGACGAGCCCTCCTTCTGCACCCAGCTCTCCGGCAACTCCCACGTCGGATCGGCGTCTTCCGTCTTGCCAAACCTGAAGGACTTCAAAAACGTCTCGAAAGCTCCCGACTGCGCCGCCAGGCTGGCACTTGCTCCGCTGACCTTGAAGAACCAGGCGCGCTCGCCCTGAGGCACGATCGCCGCTAGCATCCGGTGCGGCGGTTTGGCTCGTGGAACCTGATAGCGGCGAATTTGATCGCTTTGGAAAATGGGCAGCCCGGTGTCGGGCGAGCAGCCAAGGGCCAACAGGATCGCACCGCCTAGGCACAAGCCAATCGGCGTAAAGCGTGTAATGAAGGACAGTTGCATCGTTATCTCTGGGGAAGAGAGGATTCCCGGGATCGGTTTCTTTTCCGGAAGACGCGGGGAGGCGGGATCGTTGCGTCTGCTGCGGTAGCGTGCGTCTACGGGATTATAGCGCCCTTGATGCGAAAAGGTACAGCCGCCTGTAAGAGCCGCAGATCGTCACCCTCCGCGTGGTGCGTTTTGTAGGATGGACGCCCTCGTCCGTCGTTTTGCCTTTGGGCGTACGAGGGCGTCCATCCGACGCGGGCTCCGGCTTAGCCGCGTTAGGTCGTGAAGTAGCGCTCTCGGCTGCCCCGGGATTCGGACGACCGACCACCGCTAATCATTAATCATCACGGAGCCCGATTACCTCGGTCAGGGTTTTCGAGATGCCGGTTGCGACTTCGTGCCCTTCTTCTTCCCAGGCCCACATGTTCTTCACCATGTCGGTCATCAGGATGCCGGAAATGCAAAGGAACATAATGATGAGCAAAAGCCCAAGCACATTCCAGATTGAATAAGGCGTCTCGGGTGCGTCGGGAGCAACGCTGGCCGGCGTCGGCGCGGCGGCGACCGGCGTGGCGGGCGTGCCGCCACTGTCCAACGAATCGAGTTGCTGCTCTAAGCCCGCTGTCTCTGCAAGCAGCGCCTGGCCCGCGTCCGGTTGCACCATCGTGGCGGCATCCTGGTCGAACGCTTCCGAGTCTTCCAGCGCGATGACTTGCGAGCCGCTGTCCGACTCGTCCATGAACATCTCGTCGGAGGGCGACAACAAGAACTCTTCGTCCTTCTTGACTGCTGCGGGAGAACTGTCGCTGCCGTCCAAGCCGTCGAAGGCATCCTCCAGCCCGACGACTTCGTCATCCTCGGGCAACTCAAGTGAAGAGATCGAACTGCCACCCAAGTCCAACGGCTCTTCGTCCAACGACAAACCGCTGTCCGTCGGCGACTGCAAGTTGATGCCGCTGTCGGCTTCCAAAGAGAGGCCGCTGTCGGTTGGCGATGAGAGATTGATCCCACTGTCCGCTGCGCTCAGCGACAAGTCACTTCCAGTACCGCTGCCGCTGAGAACGACATCGTCGTCGTCGCTCAGCGCCAACTCGCTGTCGAGCGCCATGTCCAAGTCGCTGATCGCAGAACCGAGGCCAGTGTCGGCTCCTAGTTCAAGATCACCGGTGCCGCCCGAACCGGGTCCCTCCAATGTCAGCTCGGAATCATCCATAAGGATGTCGCTGTCGGGACCTGCCACCTCGGCCGGTTTGCCCTTGTCCGAGCCAGGATCCGGCACAAGCGAAACATCGCTCTTCCCGACTCCTGGAACCAAGGTCACGTCACTGCCGACGCCCGAGCCACCAGTCGGTTCTTCGAGAGTCAGTTCGCTGTCGATTCCTGAAGCGTTCCCCAGGTTGAGATCGGTACCATCGCTTTCCGGAAGAAACGCCACATCGCTGCCACCAGAATCCGCAGCGAGCGACAACTCGCTACCGTCTGCGAGTGTGAGGTCGCTGCTCGGCGAATCGGGAGCAAGGGGCAGGTCGCTGTCCGCGGGCTCTTCTGAGCCCTTCTTGCCGATAATCGTACTCGATGTCTTCTCGCCGGAATGGCCGAGCTCTTCTTCACTTACCAAGACTGATTCGTCATCATCGTCTTGGTCGTCGGAGGAGACGTCGCCGAAGTCGAGTGCTGAACCAAGTTCATCGTCAATCGGCCCTAGCGGGTCTTCGATGCTATCGCCCGCGCCGCCCAGCTCTTCCTTCATGCGCTCGATTTCATCCTCCTTGAACTTCCAACTTGCGCCGTCGCGAAAGCCGCGAATGTCGCCGTTGGATCGCATCTCGACCAACTTGTCGGGGGTGACGCCCAGCAACTGGGCGGCTTCGTTCAGCTCAAGGAATTTGGCCATAAAATCGACCTATCTCTGGTCCAGTATTGCTCGAATTTCGCGTGGCAACGGATTGCCCGTGTTGAACTCGTCCATTAGCAAATCCGCTTCGATACTGCGAACGCTCTTGAGCGAGATCACTCCAGTTTCATGTTCAATATGATAAACGCTCATCACACGTGACTTGGCATCGATCACGACGACTTGTTGTCGTCCATCTTCCACGTCGCTGTTCAGAGCAATCAACTCGCCGGGCAATCGTTGCGTCGCTTGAGCATGAAGCTGGCCTCGCCAAGCGTCAGTCAACAACGCAATGATCAGACAAGATACGATCAGAACCCCGACTACCGCACTTCGCATGTTGTGTCTCCTTACCATAAGCGAGTCTCCGTTCGAAAGCCGATCATCTGCACGAAATGCGGAACCTGGAGGCTTTAGATACCATTCTAGAAGCCGGAATTCTTGATTCAAGACTTTTCATCGCAAGGACTAACGACGATTATTCCCCTGCGCCTCAAAATCGGACTGCGGAGAATATCACGCGCGCCCCGGCAGATCATAACATGTTATTGACTAACAGATTACGATCAATAAGAGCTTTTGGGCAGTAGGCTACGAGAAACCGCGTCGAGCTGCCGTATATCCTTTAGAATCAGCTTTGCTCGGCTCACGTTTCGATTCGTTCCACTTACGTATCCCCAACCTTATCTTGGAAGTTCCTGACGATGGACGATGAGAATGACGTCCCGGAAGCCAAGACATCCCAGCTCGGTGAGCACTGACGAATGGCCTGAAGCTCTACGCGGAGCAGATCCAGCAGTGGATGGTACCCATGTTGGTTGCTGCGTTGATCATGGTCGGATCTGCGGTACTCTGCTATCTCCCGCTGCCACTACCAGCGTCACAATCGAAAGCAAATGTGTCGCGCAGATCCGAGTTCGCGCGCGACTCGTTGACCGTCAGCAGAGGCGAAGCAGATCTCGACGAGATTCTCTCGGACATTGCCGAAGAAGTCGCTATGTTCTGGCATCACGAGTCGGTTTGAATGTTAAGACGAGTACCCTTGCCCGAAGACGAGATCTGCTTTGACGTCGCTGTCGGCTCCCAGGTTACTGCCTGACTTGGTACAACGTGTTGCTGTTGTGCGGGCGTCATGAAGTTCAGGAGACACTCATGGCGAGCGATATGCCGTTGGCTGGTAAGCGAGTTCTGATTCTCGTCGGTGACATCTACGAAGACTTCGAGTTGTGGTATCCGAAGCTCAGGCTGATCGAGGCGGGAGCCGAAGTCGTTGTGGCGGGACCGGACAAGGGAAGATCCTACGAGGGAAAGAATGGTTACTCGTGCCAACCGGATGCTGCTATCGGCGAGATGAAAGCGACCAACTTCGATGGATTGGTCGTTCCGGGCGGGTTCATGCCTGATAAGCTGCGGCGCGATCCAGTGGTCTTGCAACTGGTGCGGGACTTCGCGGAATCGAACAAGCTTGTTGCCGCGGTCTGCCACGGCGGGTGGATTCCAATCTCAGCGAAGGTTTATGAAGGCGTGAGGGTGACCGGGTCGCCGGGTATCAAGGACGACCTGATTAGAACCGGCGCGATCTGGGAAGACGCACCGATTGTCGTCGATTGACATTTCGTGTCGAGCCGCAAGCCGGACGACCTGCCGGGCTTTTGTCGCGGGACTCTGCAAGTACTAATGAGTTAAGGCCCACGTTCGACGTGCGTCCTGTCTGTCGGATATAATGACAGATAAAGGAGGATCGACATGCCGTCTCCATTCCCCGGTATGGACCCGTTTCTGGAGGGCCAGGAGTGGGAGGATTTTCACGCGCGACTGAATATGGCGATCGCGGACGCAATGTCGCCGCGAATCGAGCCTGCGTACGTAGTACGAGTCGAGCGTCGAGTCTATTTGGAAGGCCCAGGCGAGGAACACGAACATTGGCGACGTGCCGATGCCGCCATCGTCACGACCGAGACTGCTGAGTCCCTTTCACCGGCAGCATCTTCTGCAACGGCGGTTGCTCCGACCGAGTGTATCGTCCCGATGCCGGAAGAGCGACGCGCGACTTATCTTGTCATCCGCGACCGCGAGAACATGGAGGTCGTCACCGTCATCGAAACGCTCTCGCCAGCGAACAAACGCAGCGGCGATGGCCGACGTGAGTACTTGGCAAAGCGCGAAGAAGTCATCTCCAGCCAGGCTCACCTTGTCGAACTGGACCTACTGCGTGGTGGCGAGCGAATGCCGATGAACAGCCGCTTCCTTCGGGTGATTATTACGCGATCATCAGCCGCAAGTATCGCCGGCCGCGGGCCGAAGTCTATGCTTGGACGTCGCGAGATCGCTTGCCGGACATCCCCGTTCCGCTACGGAAAGGCGGCGATGACGTGATCCTTGACCTACAGACAGCCTTCGAGACCGTCTACGCTCGAGCGCGTTACGACCTCTCACTGAAATACGACGCGGAACTCTTCCCGCCGCCAGAGGCATCGTTGTCTGGGTGGATTCAAGAGCGACTGACCGCAAACGAACGAAGCCGTTAATCCTTGACAGCTCACTCGTCCAAGTTCTACGATTTCGTTCGCAAGTCTTTGCCTCAACGGAAGGATGCTCATGGCTAAAGGGAGTCGCCAACTGGCGTTTGCTGCGTTCGAAGAGTCGGACAGCGAAACGTCACGGGCCGCCGTTGTCGAACGACCCGCATCGACAAAGCCGCTCGAAGGGCAGTCGGTCTACGTCATCGACTCCCATGCGCTGATCTACCAAGTCTTCCATGCCATGCCGGACTTAACGAGCCCGACTGGTGAGCCCGTTGGCGCGGTGCATGGCTTCATTCGGGATGTGCTCGACATCATCGAGAACAAACGACCGAACTATCTGTTCTGTGCGTTTGATTATCCGAAGGAGATCACGTTCCGTCACGATTTGTATGAGGAGTACAAAGCGAACCGCGAATCGATGCCAGAAGATTTGCGGCCGCAAATCGGCAGCATTCACCGGATGTTGGCCACGCTCGGTGTGCCGGTGTTGCAGATTCAGGGTTACGAGGCTGATGACATCCTGGCAACGATCGCCAAGCAGACGGAAGAGCAGGGGGGCGACTGTGTTGTTGTCACCAGCGACAAGGATTGCCGGCAACTGATCACCGATCACGTGAAGATGTACAACATCCGCAAGCAGCAGGTCTACGATGCGGCCGCGCTGATGGAGGATTGGGGCGTTCGTCCCGATCAGGTTGTTGACTATCAAACGCTGGTCGGCGATTCGGTCGATAATGTGCCGGGCGTTCCGTTGATCGGACCCAAGGCCGCGCGAGAACTGTTGGGAAAGCACGAGACGCTCGACAGTGTCCTCGAGAGGGCGGATCCGAGCAGCAAGAAGAAACGCGAGTTGAATCTGATTGAGTTCCGCGATCAAGCTATCTTGAGCCGCGAGCTAGTGCGCCTTGTCGATGATGTCCCGATCGAAGTCGATTGGAAAGCGGGACGGGTTGGCGGTGTTGATGCAGACGCGGCGTCGGAGCTGTGTCGCGAATTCGGCTTTCGAAGATTGGCGGAACAGGTCTCGCGAATGGCTGCGATTGAAGCGCCGACCGAGTGGAAGGCGGATTACAGAACGATCGCAACGGAAGAGGATTTGTTGCAGCTCGTCGAAGCGATGTCGCGAGTATCTCGAATCTCGGTCGATACCGAAACCACTTCGACGAATCCGCGTTGGGCAGAGATTGTTGGATACTCGTTTGCTTGGCGCGAAGGGGAAGCGTACTACGTTCCGGTCCGCGCGCCGCAGGGTGAACCGCAGCTCGATCCGCAAGCGACCCTTGATCGACTTCGGCTGCTGCTCGAAGACGCGCGTATCGAGAAGATCGGACAGAATCTAAAGTACGACATCATCGTTTTGCGCAACGTCGGTGTGGAGTTGCGCGGCGTTTCGTTCGACACGATGGTTGCGGATTACTTGCTCGTGCCTGGCGAACGCAGTCACAGCATGGATGATATGGCGAGTCGGTACCTCAATCATAAAACGATCTCGATCAAGGAACTAATCGGCTCGGGCAAGAAGCAGATCGGCATGGCCGAGGTTCCCGTCAAGCAGGTGACTGACTACGCGGCCGAAGACGCGGACGTGCCGTTGCGTCTAGCAACGATCTTAGGGAAGAAGCTAGAAGCCGAAGGGCTCGACGATCTGTTTCGTTTTCTCGAGATGCCATTGATCGAAGTACTGGCGGAGGTGGAGTTCAACGGGATCAAGGTCGATGTCGATCGTCTTGCAGAACTAAGCCAACGTTACGGTGAACGGCTTGCGAAACTGGAGGCGGAGATCTACGGACTCGCCGGCGAGGAGTTCAACATTGAATCGCCGAAGCAGCTTAGTAAACTCCTCTTCGAGAAACTCGGGTTGCCTGTCGTCAAGAAGACGAAGACGGGACCAAGCACCGACGTCGAAGTGTTAACTCAACTCGCGAAGCAACATCCGCTGCCAGCGAAGATCATTGAGTATCGGCAGAACGCGAAGTTGAAGAGCACGTACGTCGATGCTTTACCCGAGTTGGTTCATCCGACGACGGGACGCATTCACACATCTTTTAAGCAAGACGTAGCAGCTACCGGCCGGCTGAGTTCAACCGAGCCGAACTTGCAGAACATTCCCATCCGCACGGAAGAGGGACGGGAAATCCGATCGGCTTTTTTGCCGGGGCATGACGGATGGCAGTTAATGACCGCCGACTACTCGCAAATCGAACTGCGCGTGTTGGCTCATTTCTCCCACGACGAAGCGCTCCAGCAAGCCTTCGCGGAGGATCGTGATATCCACGCCCAAGTCGCTAGCGAGGTCAATGGTGTGCCACTCGATGCCGTAACTCGCGACATGCGTCGCAGCGCGAAAGCGGTTAATTTCGGCGTGATTTACGGGCAGAGCGCCTTTGGTTTGGCGAAATCACTCGACATCGAGAAAAAAGACGCAGCGGCGTTCATCGAGGCTTACTTCACCCGCTATACCGGGGTAGGCGAGTTTATGAAAAAGGTACTGGAGGATTGTCGGGCAAATGGTTATGTTAGTACTATCCTTGGTCGCCGTCGTGTGGTCCAAGGTGTTCGTGACCCCTCACGATTCGGCGACTCCCGCCAACGTACCCTCCCTGAACGCATCGCAATAAACACAGTCATCCAAGGATCGGCCGCGGATCTGATCAAGCAGGCGATGATCAAGGTCCTCGGGCGAATGCAGCGTGAAAAGTTGCAGGCACGGATGTTGCTTCAAATACACGACGAACTGGTGTTCGAAGTCCCGTCGGACGAAATCACCAAACTAGCGTCATTGGTTACTGAAGAGATGACCGCCGCGGGTCGCCTCAATGTTCCGTTGAAAGTGGACGTGAAGGCGGGCGACAACTGGGCGGAATGTGAACCACTGTAGGATGTGCTTATAGTCGCTGTTCGCTCGGCGAACAATGCGCTTTGTTCGCCGAGCGAACAGCGACTTTGCGTAAGAAATGAAAGTCATCGGCATTTTGGGCGGAGTTGCCAGCGGGAAAAGTCTCGTTGCAGACCAGTTACGACGCCTGGGTGCCGAAATCCTTAACGCGGATCAAGTCGGCCACGAAGTTCTACGCGAAGCGGAAGTGATCAAGGCTCTCCGCGAGCGTTGGAGAGACGACGTGATCGATCGGGAAGGACAAATCAATCGGGCGGCGGTTGCCAAAATCGTTTTTGCTTCGCCACCTGATGGCCCCGAGCAGTTAGCATTTCTGGAACAGATCACACATCCTCGAATCGGCCTGCGGCTAAGCCAGCAGATCGAAGAACTCTCGCGGCGAGAGACCGAGGTTGTTGTGCTCGACGCTCCTGTCATGTTGAAAGCTGGTTGGGACCAGTTTTGCGATCACATCCTTTTCGTGGAGACAGAACAGAGCATCCGCAGGGAGCGTGCCCGACGGCGAGGCTGGATCGATGAAGCGTTTGCTGCTCGTGAAGATGCACAGAAATCGTTGGAGAAGAAACGCAGCGTTTCGGGTTACGTGATTGATAACTCGGGAACACGGGAAGAGACACTCGAACAGATTAAGGAGTTTTGGAACACAAAGTAGCCATCACGCTCCGCGTGATGAACAGCGGTGATCGTAACGACTCAGCACATTCAAAGCCCTCACGAAACGGCGTTGTTCGTTGCGCCGCTTACCTCACGCGGAGCGTGAGGGCTACATAAGACCCCCTCCCGCCGGCGCTTTCCATGTGCTGGCAACCTAATAACTCGTCACACGGAGTTGCACTTTCATGTCCACTTCCAAAGGCACTCGCCCGAAGGACGAAGGCAGACCTCAAAGCCATGATTCCGAGAGACGCAATGTCTCTAATGAGGTTGTGTCTAAGCTCGATTCGCTGCCTGAACTCGACGACGAACATGAACCGCTGTCACTCGCCGAGGAGATCGCGGAAGAAGCTGATCGTGGTGAAGAGACGAACGATCGCTACGAGCGAATCAAGCAGGGCGAGATTCACATCGCCGAACTGCAAAAGATGAGCATGACCGACCTTATCGAAGAAGCTCGTAAAGAAAAAGTGTCGGATGTGTCGGGGATGAAAAAGCAGGATCTGATCTTCAAGATCCTCAAAGAGCGAGTGAAGCTGAACGGGTTGATGTACGGCGAAGGAACGCTCGAGATTCTGCCCGACGGCTTCGGCTTCCTCCGCAGTCCGGACTATCACTACTTGTCGTGCCCGGACGACATTTATGTCTCGCCTAGCCAGATCCGCCGTTTCGGTTTGCAGACCGGCGCGACCGTCTCGGGCCAGATCCGTCCACCGAAAGAGAACGAACGCTACTTCGCGCTGTTGCGTGTTGAAGCGATCAACTATCAAGATCCAAACACACTGTCTGAGAAGATTGCCTTTGACGACTTAACTCCCTTGCATCCGAATCAGCGGATTGTCATGGAGACGACCTCGGATGAAGCCGCGACACGGGTGATCGACATGATCGCGCCGATTGGCTTCGGCCAGCGCGGCGTGATTGTCAGCCCGCCCCGGGCCGGCAAGACAATCTTGTTGCAGAAGATGGCTCGATCCGTATTGGCAAACTTCCCCGAGACTTACGTGATCATGTTGTTGATCGACGAACGGCCGGAAGAAGTCACCGACATGGAACGCGAGGTCAAGGGCCGCAACTGCGAAGTCATTAGCTCGACGTTTGATGAACCGGCGTCGCGGCACGTGCAAGTTCAGCAGATGGTGATCGAGAAAGCGAAGCGCATGGTCGAGTACGGAATCGACGTCGTGATCTTCCTTGATTCGATCACGCGGCTCGCTCGGGCCTGGAATTCAGAATGTCCTCAATCGGGCAAGATTCTGTCGGGTGGTTTGGACGCCAACGCCTTGCAGAAACCGAAAGCCTTCTTCGGATCGGCACGGAAGGTGGAAGAAGGCGGCTCGCTGACGATTCTGGCGACCGCGCTCGTTGATACTGGTAGCCGGATGGACGAAGTGATTTTCGAAGAGTTTAAAGGCACCGGCAACATGGAGATCCATCTCGACCGCAAACTCGTCGATAAACGCATCTGGCCGGCGATCGACATCAACCGCAGCGGCACACGCCGGGAGGAGATCTTGATGGACCCTGACGAATATCGCCGTGTTTGCGTGCTGCGTCGCGTATTGAATGACATGAACGGGCCCGAAGCGATGGAACTGCTCGTCAGTCGGCTTGAGAAAACCAAGTCGAACGCTGAGTTTCTGATGAGCATGAATATGCGTTGAGCGGCGGCCAGTTTTCAGTTTTCAGTGGATGGTGGCTTGCTGAGTACTCAGTACTCGGTACCAAGTACTGGGTTAAAAGATGCCGAACGAGTTTCGTGGTGAACTGCGTGCCGAAGATTCGCGATTCGCGATTATCGTGTCGCGATATAACGACTCGATTACGTCGAAACTGTGTGATGGAGCTGTGGAGACGCTTCGCAAGCACAATGTTGCAGACGATCATATTGACGTTGTGTGGGTGCCCGGCGCGTGGGAGATCCCGCTCGTTGCCGATCGGCTGGCGAAGACCGGAGACTACGCGGCTGTGCTGTGCCTGGGGGCGGTGATTCGCGGCGAAACGACTCACGACCAGCACATTAATCGTCACGTCAGCATGAGTCTCGGCAAGACAAGCCTCGAAGCCGGGCTCCCAGTATTGTTCGGCGTTCTTACGTGCAATTCACTCGAGCAGGCGATCAATCGTTCCGGCGGGACGGTTGGCAACAAAGGTGTCGAATGCGCGGAGGCGGCTTTGGAGATGGTCAGCTTGTTGCGGCAGTTGCCCCCGGGCGACTAACAACGTAGATTTCAGCACGTCAATCATCGTATGATGATAGGGCCACCGCACGCTTTCCTTCGCTGGAGTCCAAGGTTTGTTTAACCGCAAGCCGGAGGCGTGCGCTTCTGGCGAGAGCCGTGCGGACGCGCACGCCTCCGGCTTGCGGTTAAACAAAGAAGCGAGCACCGATGCCACGCCGTAGCCGAGCCCGCGAAGTCGTTCTGCAACTCCTTTATCAGGACGACCTGAATCCCGCGCCCGATATCGAGGCGATCGAGAAGTTTCTGCGCGGACGACTTGCTGGTGACGAGGCGTTGATTGACTTTGCTCGCTCCTTACGGCAGGGCGTCCGCCGCAACCGTGAAGAACTGGATCAGTTGCTCGGCGAGCGAGCCAGGAACTGGAGCCTTGAACGGATGGCTGCGACCGATCGCAATATCTTGCGTCTCGGTGCTTTTGAGATCCTCTATACCGAAACGCCCGATCGTGTCGCGATCAACGAAGCCGTCGAGTTGGCGAAACGCTACGGAGCGAAGCAGTCTTCGCAATTCGTCAATGGGATTCTCGACCGGTTGTTGCACGACGTCCGCTCTGAGGAGCAGGACGACACGTAGGTTATGTGCCTTCCCCACCGAGACAAAATGGCGGGGAGGCGATAAACTACGCTCCAGGCGTCTGTTGTTCACACCACGGTTTCTCTCGAATCAGTCTAGGCTTGGTCTTGTTATGGGTTTGTTCGATCGTGTTACTGGAAAGTCGAGTGTCGATTCGAGCGAAGACGCAACCAGCGACGCTCCTCCGAAAAGCGGCGACGCTCCGAAAAAGAAGGGGCTGTTCGCCCGCTTCCGCCAAGGTTTGCAGAAGACTGCCTCGGTTCTGAACACGGACATACGGGACCTCTTCAAGCAGGAAGGCCGGCTCCCGGACGATGAGTTTCTCGGCGAGTTATTCGCGATCTTGGTCAAATCTGACATGGGAGCAGGACCGGCTGCGGAGATCCGTGATCAGATCAAGAATGACTTTCGAGGTCGCAAAGTTCAAATGGCGGAAGTGCTGCAAGTCATCAGCCGAAAGCTGCGCGAGCTGATGGCTCAACCGGAAGAACCGATTCAGTATGTGGAGAGCGGACCGACGGTTGTGCTGGTAGTTGGCGTCAACGGTTCCGGCAAGACAACGTCGATCGCTAAACTAGCGACCATGTTTCAGCAGCAAGGACGTACGGTCGTGCTTGGCGCGGGAGATACGTTCCGGGCCGCAGCCGTGCAGCAACTAACGATCTGGGCGGAACGGACGGGAGCCGAGATCGTTACTGGCAAACAAGGTACCGATCCGGCAAGCGTGGCGCATCAGGCCGTCACTCGCGCGATCGAGTCGAAGGTCGATGTATGCGTGATCGACACGGCGGGGCGGCTGCAAACGCAAAACAGTTTGATGCAGGAATTGGGCAAGATCCGCCGCGTCATCAGCAAGCAGATCGAAGACGCGCCGCATGAAGTTCTGCTTGTACTGGATGCAACGGCTGGGCAAAACGGGATCAGTCAGGCGAAAGGCTTCTCTGACGCTGCGGGCTGTACGGGGATCGTGTTGGCGAAGTTGGACGGTACCGCAAAAGGTGGCGTCGTTGTCCCGATCCGTCAACAGTTCGAACTACCGGTGAAATACATCGGCGTCGGCGAGCAAGCGGAGGATTTGGCACTCTTTAACGCTGACGAGTTCGTTGACGCTTTGTTCGCCGAGGGCGATTCGAACGCCTGATCTCGCAATCTCCGTGTCGCGCTGGACAGAGAGTCTTCGCAATCGTCAAAGTTTAAACTTGCTGCGTGTTCTTTGCACTTTCTGCGGTCTAAAACGATTCATTCTAGTGAACGCCGATGCGTTGGCAGGCCGAAGATACCCCAGACATGTTTCCGTAGCGCAAGCTCGGTGACCGGTCTTGTGGTAATGCCCCTTAGCGATCACATGTTGTTGAACACTACTGACCAAAACTGTCAGTGGTCCTACCTACAAGCAAACACGCCTCCATTTCTAGGATTGGGAGTACAGGAAGATGAAGTTCACGAATCTGGCACTTGCGGTGGCCCTCACTTGTGGGCTCTTCGCGACGAGCACTCAGGCCCAGGAAGGGCTACGAGAAGCTGCCCTCACTTACAACTATTACGCACAAGACAATGCCGCACCGTCGCCCAGCGATCTTGCCGCGGTTGACTCCAGCGACATCACGTTCGTTGGCGATGTCAGCCAGAAGGACGGCAAAGGTGGCAGCAAAGATGGAAAGGGTGGCAAGGGATGTAACTCTTGCGATCCGTGGCGTATCTTCCCGACGATCGGGAACGGTTGGATCATCGATGGTTGGCTTAACGGTGGCGTTACCGTCAATGCGGACGATCCAACTTCCAACTATAATGGCCCCACGACCTTCAACGATCGCAATGAAGTTCAAGCCAATCAGACCTACATGAGAATCGGTCGGGAAGCCGACAACGGAGGATGTGGTTTGGCCTGGGGTGGTCAAATCGACGTACTCTACGGTAGTGACTACATCTTCACCCAAGCCGTCGGCTTGGAGCTTGATGACGAAGGCGCCGACAAGTGGAACGGTTTCCGTCATTACGGTGTGGCCCTGCCGCAAGCATACGTCGATGTCGCTTACAACGACTTGGCGCTGCGAATTGGTCACTTCTATACCATCATGGGATACGAAGGTGTCAAAGCGACGAGCAACTTCTTCTACTCGCATGCCTACACCATGCAGTATGGCGAGCCGTTCACCCACACTGGCGGCATGTTCACCTACGACTTCAATGATAAGTGGATCCTGTACGGCGGTTTGGTCAACGGTTGGGACAAGTTCGACGCTGAATCGGACAAGCTCGCCTTCCTGGGTGGGGCGACCTACACGCCTTGCCATGAACAGTACACGATCACCGTGACGGTCATGACGGGTGACGAAGACGGCGCTGTTGTTAGAGCGGCAGCGCCGACCGAACGCACCGGTTACAGCTTGGTCTTCGATTACACGGTGAACGATCGGATGAACTACGTGTTGCAGCACGACAACTTCTGGGATGAAGACGTTTTCGGAGCAGGTTTGGACGCCGAGTGGTACGGCATCAATCAGTACCTGTTCTACACCGTCAACGATTGCTGGAAGCTGGGCGCTCGATTCGAGTGGTTCCGCGACGACGACGGCGTTCGCCTCAGCGGTGCGCCTCTTCGCGAATCACTTACCGGTGGTGCTCCGACGGGCGGTTTCCTGACTTCCGCCGCCGCCGCTGGCAACTACTACAACTTCACGCTCGGTGCCAACTGGACACCCCGCACGAACCTGACGGTTCGCCCGGAAGCCCGTTTTGACTGGTCGGACGGAACCGCTGGTCGACCATTTGACGATCACACCAAGGATGCCCAGTTCACGGGAGCCATTGACGCGATCTTGGTCTTCTAAGCATCGCATGCCGCACGAGACGGTTCGTCAGAGTTACTTCTCAAACGCCGCTTGTCGATTTCGGCAAGCGGCGTTTTTCATTTCTTGACGACTGAACACCTTGACGTCAGCCAGATGCCTGTCGGCGCATCGCCGCATGCACGTTCTTTGCGCAGGTGCCCACGAAGAAAGCCATTGAGACCGTTCGCCGAATTCTCCTAATCGCCTTGCCATCAGCGATTTAGGATTTGTGTCAATGTGGTCACCCGTCAACTCGCCCGCTTCATTGGCACGAAGCTTGCGTTCTGTTATCGGTTTGGTATCTGTGCGAAGACGTAAACGGCACCCGATTGTGTCGTGGGAACATTTCGAGATTCCTTCTGGAAAGGCAAGAAAGCGATGAATTGGATTAGATGTTTGAGAGTGACCTCCGTCCTGTTGTTACTAGTTGGCTTGGTGAGCTACAACGCTTCGCAGTCGGCAGTAGCACAGGAAGCAGGCGCAGTGGCTGAAACCGAGGCTCCCGCCGAGCCCGCGGTAGAAGAGCCTGCTGTCGAACCAGAGCCTGCGGCTGCTGAAGAACCGGCTGTCGAGGAAGCAGAAGACGCGGCGGCCGGAATCGGTTACGCCTTGGACAATCTGATACTGTTCATTACGGCAGTTTTGGTGCTATTCATGCAAGCTGGCTTCGCCATGCTTGAGGCGGGGTTCAACTCGGCCAAGAACACCGTGAATATCCTGTTTAAGAACGTGATGGACTGCAGTTTGGGGATGCTTCTATTCTTTATCGTTGGCTTTGGATTGATGTATCCCAGCAGCTATGCCGGCAGTGATCCAAGTCCATACTTTGGATTCGGTGGCTTCGGAATCTACGAGGCAACGGCAGACCAGACGTTCAGCCCGCAGGTTGATTGGTTCTTCCAAGCCGTATTCTGTGCAACGGCCGCGACGATCGTCTCGGGAGCGGTTGCAGGCCGTACGAAGTTCGAAGGCTATCTCGCCTACAGCGCTGTCCTCACCGCACTGGTCTATCCCATCAGCGGGTATTGGAAATGGGGAGGAGGATGGCTCAACGAGTTGGGATTCCAAGATTTCGCCGGTTCCGCGGTTGTCCACGGGGTCGGTGGTTTTGCTGGTCTGGCGGGCGCGTTGATCCTGGGTCCGCGGTTGGGTCGCTTTTCGAAGGACGGCAAATCCATCCCGATGCCAGGTCACAACATGACGTTTGCTGCGTTGGGTGTCTTCATTCTGTGGGTTGGCTGGTACGGGTTTAATCCCGGCAGCCAACTGGCCTTCCAGAGCGTCAGCGATGCGGACGCAACCGTGCTGATCGCGACGAACACAACGCTCGCCGCAGCCGCAGGCGTGGTCGCAGCCACAATGCTGGGTTGGGTCCTGTTCAAGAAGCCCGATCTTTCGATGGGTCTCAACGGTGCACTCGCCGGTTTGGTCGGCATTACGGCTTGCTGTGACTGCATGACCAACTGGATGGCAATCGTGGTTGGCTTGGTGGCTGGCGTTTTGGTTGTGGGGGGGATCATCTTGCTCGACAAACTGAAGATCGACGATCCAGTCGGCGCTTGGCCGGTGCATGGCTTGTGTGGCGTTTGGGGGTGTATGGCTATAGGCATCTTACCGAATGTTCACTTAGAATCCGGTGCAACCAGCTTCGTCACGCAGGCGATCGGTACTCTCGCGATTTGTGGTTGGTCGTTTGCCACGATGATCGGCCTGTTCGCCGCCCTAAAAGCGGTTGGCTGTTTGCGGGTAAGTGCAGAAGAAGAGCAAGCTGGGCTCGACGTTTCCGAGCACGGCATGCAGGCTTATCCAGGTATTGGCGGCTCGATGCCATCTCCTACCACGTAACGAAAGGATCGCCACAGCGATCCCGTTCGCGCGGGTTTTTTGTGGACGATGGATTCTTCGGCTCTTGCCTGAGCCAGAAGGAAGCCCCGCTGGCTCGGTTAAGCGTCCGCCTCGCTCAGCCGGGCCGGGGTTTTTTCTTGGATTGGTCATTAGTCACTTGTCATTGGTTAGGAGATCGTGTTATCAATGACAAGTGACAAGTGACTAACATCATGAAACTCATCATCGCCATCATCCAGCCAAACAAACTTGAAGCCGTGAAGGCGGCTCTGACCGAAGTCGAAGTCTTTCGCTTGACGGTCATGGACTGCCAGGGCTTCGGTCGTCAGAAGGGTCAGACCGAGGTCTATCGCGGTCACGAATTCACCGTCAATCTGTTGAGGAAAGTACAGCTTCAGATCGCTGTGAATGAAGACTTCGTCGAGCCAACGATCCAGGCGATTCTGAAGGCCGGTCGCAGTGGCGAGACGGGGGAGATCGGGGACGGGAAGATATTTGTGTTACCGATGGACGACTGCGTCCGCATCCGTACCGGTGAACGTGGTGCTGACGCGATCTAATGGCACGTAGCCACATCGCACATTAAGCACCGAAGTACCAAGCCGCCCAAATCAGTGTGCAAGCAGCCACGGCTAAGCCGCCGAGCGCAGCCCACGAAACCTCTTTAGGATGCTGCGTCAGCCGTTGCGATAACGCACGTCGTCCCATGTCCACCGCATACGAAGCTGGTACGTCTTGCTCGTTGGCTTCGGCAGGGAATTCGTCGTTCAACAACCCTCGCAATACTCCTTGTGCGGCTCGCGCATTGACAGGCCGATCCTCGGGCAGCTTCGCCAGAAGACGCAGAAGGAGTTGCTCCATCGCTGGAGGAACATGTGGAAGGAATTGACGAAGCGGTCGTGGTGGCATGTTCAGATGTTGTTGAAAGAGCTGAGCGAAGTTGTCTCCCGAGAACGGTGGATGCCCCGCTAGCAGTTCGTACAAGAGCACTCCGAGCGAATACAGATCCGTCTGCCCGGTGATCGTACGGTCCCCGGTGATCTGCTCGGGGGACATGTAAGCGTGTGAGCCGACGGTGAGTCCTTGATTCGTGATGTCGGCCTCGTGTGTATCGCGAGCAATTCCGAAGTCTACAAGTTTGAGGGTCCCGTCGTTGTCAAACAACAAGTTGGATGGCTTCAGATCGCGGTGGATGACGCCGTGGTTATGGGCGTGCTGCAGCGCAGATGCGATTTGCTCGCCGCAGGTAGCCGCTTCGATCCAGGAAAACACCCCGCCGCGAGCTAGTTCATCCTTCAGTGACCCCGCGGTCAGCAGTTCCATCGCGAAGAAGAGTTGGCCATCGCTGCGCCCACCACCGTAATAACGGACGATATTGGGATGCGACAGCTTCTCGAGGATGAGCATCTCTCTCGCGAATCTCGCTTGAATCAACTCGTCGCTGGAAAGCGTAGGCAACAGAACCTTCAGGGCGACTTGCTGGTCGTTCGTCTTGTCGTGAGCATCATAGATCGTCCCTGCAGTACCCACTCCAAGGATGGGCCCGAGTTCAAATTCATCCAAGCTGCGTGCGACTGGCAAAACAAGCCTCCTTGGGCACTATTCTTCGCGAAACTCACTCGCTTCGCAACTGAGATTCCCAGATACCGTGTTGCCTAGCCGCCGAGGCAGTGGGAGACTAATCGGCTGCGATCCAACACCGTGAGCTGAGCACTATGTACGAACGAATCTTACTGTGTCTGTTGACTTGCCTCGCTTGCACACCGCTCGCAGAGGCTGCGGAGCCGACGCTTGGTTATCAAGCCAACGTCCAGGTCACGGGGCCGACCCGAATTGATTGGGTCTTCACCGTGGCGAACCAGAGCCCAGTCAAGCCTCCAGCCGATTGGCTTCGCGACTATGATTCCGCGGCGCAAACGTATGAGTTGTTCGTGCCTCGGAGCTATCGAGCTGGTCAAGGAGCGGCATTGATGCTCTTCATTTCGCCGGGTGATCGCGGGGCGGGATACGACCAGTGGAAGCAAGTTTGTACGCGACATGGACTTCTCTTCGCCAGTCCGCACAACGCCGGAAACCGTTGTCCAACGGAACAGCGGGTGCGAATCGTGTTGGATGTCCTCGACGATATCCGCCGCAGTTACGACATCGATCCGGATCGGACTTACATCGGTGGCTTTTCCGGCGGCGGGAGAATCGCTTGTTCCATCGGCTTTGCGCTGCCCGAGTACTTTGGAGGCGTCGTCCCCGTTTGTGCCGGTGGCGACTTACGCGACGAATCGTGGTTGCGCCATCGTGTTATCGACCGGCTGAGCGTTGCTCATCTGACTGGCGAATCAGACTTCAACCGAGGCGAAGTGGAACGCCTTCGCGGGCCGTTGCTCAAGAATGTCGGTGTGCGAAGCCGCGTTTGGGTTGCTCCGAAACTCGGGCACGGGATTCCGTCCGCGAAATCACTCGACGAAGCGTTTCTCTGGCTAGAGGAGGCCCGTGGCGAGCGAGTGGCAGTTGCAATGCGATTTCCGGCGAGTCGGGCCAGCCGTTCCGAGGGCCTCACGCGCGAAGGGCAAGCCGCGAGTCTGCTGGCAGAAGCGAAACGCCGGGTCGAATCGAAGGAAACCCGCTACTCAGGGCTCATGCAAATGAAGGGCATTCTCACACGTTGGCCGAACCTGGCCGCTGCGCGGGAGGCGCGAAGCATCTTGCTCAGCTATGAGCAAGGCGACGATCGCTCGTGGGCAGCCGAAGATATTGTCGAGCAGAGGCGTTTCTTGATCGCGAGGGCGCGGGCCATCGATGCTTACGCGAGCGGGCCCTTGCCGAGGCAGTACGACCGGCAGCGCGCTGACATGGTCAAGGCAGCGATCAACCTTTGGAAGACCGTTCTGAACGACGGGCAAGATGCCGACGCCGTGGCTGAAGCTCGTAAACGGCTGCCTGAGTTGGAGAAGATCCTCGACGGCCAGCCTTGATTGCAGCACATTCTCCGCAGCCGCCGAACCTGCTTCACTGTCGCACGTCTCTCCAAGACGTGAATTGACGACTCGGAGAGTCGTCAAACTTTCCCGCATTCCCATGCTGGGCGTCTCGGCGTAGAATCGCGGATTCGAGTTTATCCGAGGACAGAGGACTGCGATGACCGTTGATACAGCTATCGACCGAGTGTTCAACTTCTCCGCCGGCCCCGCTGTGCTCCCGGTGCCGGTGCTGGAGGAAGCCCAGCGTGATTTGTTGTCTCTGCCGGGCTGCGGGGCTTCGATTCTGGAGATCAGTCATCGCAGCAAGCAGTTCATTGACATTCTTGACACGACCGAACAGCGGCTACGCGATCTGATCGGCATCCCCCCGAACTACAGGGTCGTCTTCCTGCAAGGTGGTTCGCGCTTGCAGTTCTCGATGGTGCCAATGAATCTGCTCCGCGGGTCCGACAAGCCCGCGGACTATGTCATCTGTGGATCCTGGGGAAACCATGCTCTGAAACAGGCGAAGCTCGAAGGTGATACGCGCGTCGCGTGGGATGGCAAGGAGACGAACTACGATCGGTTGCCGGTGCTCGGTGACTTGGGGCTAGATGCCACTTCAGCCTATGTCCATGTCACGTCGAATGAGACGATCCAGGGTATTCAGTTCGCGGAGGATCCGCCGGAATGCGATGCGACGTTCGTTTGCGACGCGTCGTCCGACTTCATGCACCGGCCGATCGATGTTAGTCGTTACGGGTTGATCTACGCGTGTGCCCAGAAGAACGCGGGCCCGGCTGGAGTCACCATCGTCATCATTCGCGAGGATCTGCTTGACCGCGGCCAGGACACGCTGCCCGGCTATGTGAATTACAAGTCGCATGTCGATGCCAAGTCGTTGTACAACACGCCGCCCACCTTTGGCGTGTATATCGTCGGTCTGGTTGCGAAGTGGTTGAGCGAAGACGTTGGCGGGTTAGCGAAGATGCATCAACGCAATCGCGACAAGGCAAAATTGCTTTACGATTTGCTCGACGCCAGCCCTGGCTTCTATCGATCCCACGCGCAGCCCGGCTGCCGGTCGTTGATGAACGTAACGTTCCGCCTGCCGAGCGAAGAGTTGGAATCGGCGTTTATCTCCGAAGCAGCCACGCACCAGCTCACCGACTTAAAGGGACACCGAAGTGTCGGCGGTATCCGTGCCTCGATTTATAACGCCATGCCGGTCCAAGGCGTGCAAGCTTTGCGAGAGTTCATGATCGACTTCCGCGACCGACACGCGAGTTGACTGCTTCGTTTAACCGCAAGCCGGAGGCGTGCGCTTCCCAGACGACCGCTAAACGCACGCCTCCGGCTTGCGGTTAAACAACAGACACACGCAACGACAAGGAACTGAACGTATGGCGGCCTCGATCCGCATCATCGTGCTCGATGACATCGCGCAGGAAGGCTTGACGCTGCTGGAACAAGCGGAAGACGTTGAGTTCGACGTGCGGGTAAAGCTCAAGGGAGACGAGCTGCGTGATGCTTTGGCGGAATATGATGGAGCCGTATGTCGCAGCGGTGTGACCATCAGCGCTGAATCACTGAAAGACAATCGGCGACTCAAAGCGATCGCGCGGGCAGGCGTCGGCACGGACAACATCGACAAAGTCGCCGCCACGCGTCATGGCATTGTCGTCATGAACACGCCGACGGGAAACACGCTTTCTACGGCGGAACATGCTTTTGCGTTGATGCTGGCGCTCTCTCGCAACATCGCACCGGCGCATCAGAGTTTGAAGGAAGGCCGCTGGGATCGTAAGGCGTACATGGGTGCCCAACTCGCCGACAAAACATTGGGGATCATCGGGCTCGGCCGCATCGGGCAAGAGTTCGCGAAACGCGCGTTGGCTTTCCAGATGCGAGTGCTCGGATTCGATCCGCTCCTCTCCGCGGATCAGGCAACGAAGCTGGGCATCGAATATATCGACAGCGTGAAAGCCATGCTGCCGCGAATCGATTATCTCACAGTTCATACACCGCTCAATGAGCACACTCGGAACTTGATCGACGAAGAAGCACTCGGTTTGTTGAAGCCTGGTGCGAGACTCATCAACTGCGCACGCGGAGGCATCTACAGCGAAGCGGCTTTATCGAAGGGATTGCAGAGTGCCAAGTTGGCCGGAGTCGCGCTTGACGTCTTTGAAAGTGAACCCTGCACCGACAGTCCGCTCTTCCAGCAAGCAAACGTGTTGGCAACGCCACACCTCGGAGCCAGCACGGACGAGGCGCAGACGCAGGTCGCAATCGAGGCTGTTGAATTGTTGTTGAACTACTTGCAAAAGGGCGAGGTCCGGCATGCGGTCAATGCCGCCGCGATCGACCCCAAGACGCTTGCGTCTCTACGAGGTTACCTCGACGTCGCGTACCGTCTGGGGGCTCTGCTCGCGCAATGGCAGCCCGGTGGCGCATCGCAGTGCAAGTTGCACTACCGCGGCGAAGTCACCAAGAAAGACACGCGACTGCTGACCGCTGCATTCTGCGCTGGCTTGCTCGAAGAGGTGTTAGATCAAGAACCGAACATCGTTAACGCGAAAATGTTGCTAGAGGAACGTGGTATCGAGCTAATCGAGGAATCTCGCACCGAGATGGGAGCGTTTAGCTCATCGATCACTGCCGAAGTCGTCAGCGACGGCAAGTCCTACTCGGCCGCCGGAACCTTGTTTGGCAACAACATGCCTCGTTTGGTCATGCTTGGCGACTATCGGCTGGAGTCTTATCTCGACGGCAATCTGCTCGTGTTCACGCACGAAGACGTGCCAGGGATCATCGGCGCCGTCGGAACGATCTTCGGCAAGCACAACGTCAACATCGCACAAATGGCTGTCGGTCGCGCAGGTGAAGCACCTGGCGGCGCGGCGATTGGCGTTCTCAACCTGGACGACGTCCCGCCGCAAACTGCCATCGACGACGTGCTACAGCACGAGGGTATCCACGGCGTGCAAGTGATTCAGTTGCCCAGGGCAGGGGAGGGGCCCGCTTGGTTGCAAACTTGAACTTCGAACGTTAAACGCCCAACGTCGAAGTGTGTAACCTACCTTCGACGTTGGACGTTCAGAGTTCGACGTTCGCTTAGCCTCTTGCTTTCGCATAGCGCTCGGCAACCGCGGCCCAATTCACGATGTTCCAGAAGGCCGCGATGTAGTCGGGCCGTCTGTTCTGATAGTTGAGGTAATAGGCATGCTCCCAAACGTCGAGGCCCAGGATCGGCGTGCCTGAGATGCCGGCAACGGCTTCGCCCATGAGCGGGCTGTCTTGATTGGCGGTCGAGCCGACAGCGAGCTTGCCGTCTTTCACCACCAGCCACGCCCAACCGCTACCGAAGCGAGTCGCGCCGGCTTTGGCAAACGCAGCCTTGAACGCATCTAGTCCACCTAGCTCGGCGTTGATGGCGGCGGCCAAATCGCCCGATGGTGCACCACTGGCGTTTGGTCCCATGACTTGCCAAAACAGGGAGTGGTTCGCATGACCGCCGCCGTTGTTGCGAACTGCGCCGCGTTTGTCTTCGGGTAGCTTCGACAGATCCGAAATCAACTCGCCAACGCAATCCGGGACTTCCAGTCCTTCGGTCGCAGCGTTGAGATTCGTGACATAAGCATTGTGGTGCTTACCGTGATGAATCTCCATCGTCCTCGTGTCGATATGCGGTTCAAGTGCGTCGTGGGCGTACGGTAGTTGAGGAAGTGAGTAAGCCATATCTATGCTCCTTCATCACTGGTATTCAAAGACGGCGTATTCAAAGGCTGGACTGCGTGCAGAACGGCATCACGCACATTCAACGTAACGTGTGTCTATTTCAGTGTTTGAACCGCGCAGCATACCGCATCATTCTGCGCGTGACAATGAGGGGCCAGAGGCGGTCCGCGAGAGCCGGACGTGTGGCGAAGGGCTAGATGCCTGCCAACAACTTCACGAGCCCGAGCGTATTGAACTGCTGCTATTGCAGGATGGACAACGCTGAGATGGTGGTTGATGCAAGTGTTTGGTTTTTCGCGAGCAACAGGCTCTGTCGGTCCTCGTCCACCGTATTCAGGTCTTGCAGCACGTCAGTTAATTCGCCCTTGAACTCTTCCAGCAGTTTGGACGAAGAGGCAACGGTGACATCGACACGTCCTTCGATCAAGGTCAGGTCGGCGAGCGCTTCATCGATCACACGAATCGCTCCGGATGTGTTCGCTCCCAGACCAGAGAGCGAGCCGCCGCTCAGCAGATCACTCAGCTTACCGCTGACACCGCCCAGCCGCTCCGCTTGAACGCCTGGCAAGCTGAACGTCGAGCGCCTATCGATCTCCGGAGTCAAAGTGAACTTCGCCACGTTCGTATCAGAGATCGTTACCGGATTGAAGATTCCGTTGAAGCCAGCCTGAAACTCGAACGAGGCGTGCGTTCCGTTATTCGTATACGAAACTCGATTGCCGTCGATTTGGGCGTTAGAGACCGTCTGGCCGTTGAACGTGACGACAGCGTCCGCGCCCGTCGTACCGACCGCCGTAGCGAACGTCCCAGATGAGACGTCAAAGTCGATCGTTGCGACATCACCGTAGTCGATGGTTGTAAACGTAAGCGTGTCGCCTGCGACTTGGGCCAAACATGCCGTTATCGTTTGCCAGGTTGTAAGCCTTGCGTGTCGCTACGAGTTTGCGGGTTGTTGCGATTAGGGCGAATCAGGCGGATTCGTTCTCGTCGTGCGGATGAAAATGCCGAATTGTCAGGGAGTAGGTTCTGTGTGGACTGAAAGCGTGGTCCGAGATAAATGGCATTGAGTGGTGACATGGAATTCCGACGAGGCGACGAACGGCGTCGGCGAGTCCTAAGGGACGAGATGCTTACGCCAAGCGATTCATCAGATGGTAGCAAGCCGCACGAAGATGGTCGTGGCGCGGATAGCGTAAGTGGGCGCACCTATTCCGACGCCGCCCTTGTCCAGTATCAGCCGCGTGTGAGCTGCGTGATTCCGAAGCGAATTTGGGGCATGCTTGCCGTGCTGTTGGCTGGTGGAGCTGCCATTTCTGGCATCGAACTGCTGTATGCCAAGGTGCTGCCGTTGGCCACGCCTGAGTCGGTTGTGTCTTTAGTCATGCTTGACCTGACGACAACGGGCAGCCTCGCGTCTTGGTTCGCAACTCTGACCTTATTCCTCGGCACGTTAGGCTGCGTTCTTGTCTATTCGATTCGGCGGCACCGGCTCGATGATTACCGAGGTCGTTATGGTGTTTGGCTCTGGGCGGGCGTTGCGTTTTGGGTCGCCAGCTTCGACGCGGCGACGCACGCACATCAAGCCTTGGTGCCGCTCTTAGTTGGCTTCACTGGCACAAGGCTACTAGCAGACGGAGCGATTTGGGGTTCGATCGTGCTTGCGGTATTGTTCGGTTCGGTGATGATTCGCCTTGCCTTCGAAGTGTGGAGTTGTCGCACCGCGACGAGTTTCGTCACGTTGGCTGCTATTTCATATGTCGCGTCGGCGGTGTTTACTCACCATCAGCCGCTTCACAATTCTGTCGCGATGTCCGAGGTTATTACTTCGACAACGCTTCTCTCCGCCCACTTCAGCTTGCTCTACGCCGTGCTGGTCTTCGCCAGGCACGTTTACCTCGAAGCGCAAGGTGAACGACGGTCAACTCGTTCCGCCGTTCCGAATGTGACTGCCAAGTCGAAGGCAATGCCAAAGCGAAGTGCTTCGACGAATCACACGGCACCAGCCAAGAGTAAGAGTGTTCGTCTCGACAATGCTCACGAGCCAAAGACGGCTCCGGCAAAGAAACAGCCCGCCGCGGCTCCCGTACGAGCGGCCCAACCGGAATCGGAACGCCCGATGTCGAAAGCCGAGCGGCGGCGACTCCGCAAGCTGGAGCGACGACAGAAGCGAAATGGAGCCGAAAGCGACGTGTGAACCTCGTCATTGGTCACTTGTCATCAGTCACTTGCAGCGTGTACAAACGACGATTCTGTACAAGTGACCGATGCCCCGTGACAAGCGACCGATAACGAATGACCGTCCGAACACGCTTCGCTCCCAGTCCGACTGGCTATCTCCACATCGGCGGAGTTCGCACCGCGCTTTTCAACTGGCTCTTCGCCCGCAAACATGGCGGCCAGTTTATTCTGCGGATTGACGACACCGATCAAGAGCGGAATGTGGAGGTGGCACTGCAACCGATCCTTGACGGCTTTCGCTGGCTAGGCATCGATTGGGATGAAGGTCCCGAAGTGGACGGACCACATGCGCCGTATTACCAGTCGCGGCGAGCCGAGCGGCACAAGCAAGCCGCACAGCAACTACTCGACGCGGGGTTGGCTTATCGAGATTACGCTACGTCGGAGGAGACGCAAGCCGAACGAGCTACGGCGGAGACGGAGAAGCGGGATTACATCTACAGCCGAAAGTGGATGGCGGAGACAGACGAGCAGGCCGCCCCGTTTGAAGCCGAAGGACGCCAATGCGTTGTGCGGCTGAAGATGCCTCGGGAAGGCAAGTGCGAGTTCCATGATCTGATTCGTGGCGATGTGTCCTTTGATTGGGCCAAGGAACAAGACCACGTGATTCAACGCGCTGACGGCTCATGCCTGTATCATCTGGCCAGCGTCGTTGATGATGCCGACTTCAAGATCTCGCACGTCATTCGAGCTGCCGAACATCTCTCAAACACTCCGCGACAGATCTTCATTGCCCAGTCTCTTGGCTACTCGCCGCCGGAGTTCGCGCACTTGCCCTATGTCGCGGAACCGGGCGGGAGTGCAAAAATTAGCAAGAGAAAACTGGATAAATATCTGAAAAACCGCGACTTCAAGCAGCTCTTCGATCACGGCGAACGCATCGCGAATCTGATCGGTCATCACGTGTCGGCCGATACTTTCAACCCCGTCATCGTCGATTTCTATCGCGAGGTCGGCTACCTCGCGGATGCCCTCGTGAACTACTTGCTGCTTCTCGGTTGGTCGCTCGACGATAAGACGGAAGAGTTTACTCGAGACGAGATGATCCAGTACTTTTCTCTCGAACGCGTTAACAAAGCGCCCGCCAGTTTTGATCCACAGAAGCTCTCCGCGTTTCAGTTGCGGCAAATGCAACAGCTTCCGATCAAGCAGAAAGTCGCAATGGCAGTGCCGTTCTTACAGAAGGCTGGCTACATCGCCTCGCCGCCGTCATGCGATACAGCGCCCAAGTTGACAAGGATCGTCGAAGCCGCCGGTGATCGCATCAAGACGGCTGGCGATATCCTCGAACTCATCGAGTTCCTTGTCGCCGACGATCAATTGGAATTTGACGAGAAAGCCTTCGAGAAGCGAGTGCGAAAGGACGGGGCCATCGATCTTCTGCGAAGCTTTCGTGATGTGCTTGCGGATGTGGAGCCGTTCGACGACGAAACGTGCGAAGCAGCTTTGCGGTCCTTCATCGAACTGAAAGGTATCAAGATCGGCGAGATCATTCATGCCTTGCGAGTTGCCGTCACCGGCAAAGGGGTCGGCATCGGGATGTTCGACGCCCTAGCCATACTCGGAAAGGACAGTTGCCTGGCTCGGATCGATCGGGCGTTGGAGCGTGTTTGAATCCGCCGACGCAGACGTGTCGTTCTTCCGCTCAGCGAAGGCCGATTGCAGTCGTCTGATCGCGTTCGGTACGCTGTTCTGACACACTCTACTCTGTACTGAGTACTCAGTACGATGCTTACGCGTTGGTCCAAGCCACACCTGGAATTCGGCGGTTGCCCGATGAAGCGTAAACTCCCCAAACTCGCCCTCGCGGCTGTCGGTGTTCTTCTCGGCGCGACGATCGCTCTTTACGTCATCGGAGGACGCACTGCCGCCTATCGAGCGGACATCGAGATTGATGCATCGCCCGTAACTGTCTTCACCTACCTGACCGAGACCGATCTGCTTCTGCAGTGGATGGACGGCGTCACGAAGATCGAGCCTCTCACCGAAGGCGGGCATCGCGTCGGCGCAAGAGCACGCATCACGATTCAAGACAACGAGAATGCGACCCCAGTCGTAATGGATGACGAAGTGCTGCGGTCTGAACCAGGACAACAGCTCGAAGTTCGGCTGACATCATCCGCAATCGTTGCGACCTCGACATACGATCTCCATTCGCACGGCAGTAGCACCCACCTCTCGCATGAGTTTCGAGGCGACTTCAGCGGAGTCATGCGTATCTTCGCTCCGTTCGTCGCCGGCTCGATTCAACAGAAGCTCCGCGAAGACCTGCAGCGACTCAAAGAGTTGGTCGAATCGCGCCCCAAGAAAGAGCAAACGCCGATCGATCCGGCGGAAGACGCAGAGTAGAGGAGTAGGCCGGAACAAGTCTGCACAGTTCCGACACACGCGATCTGCCGGAACTGCGCAAGCTTGTTCCGCCTACGCCAGAATCGCGTCGATCTTCTTCCCAATCACCAGCTTGTTCGGTCGGCCGTCCCGATCGTGCAGCAGCGTGTCGGCGGGAATACCGAGCAGGTGATAGATCGTCGCAGCCATGTCCGCCGGATCGTAAGGCGTGGTCGCGGGATAAGCTGCCAATCGATCCGAAGCACCTTCCACGACTCCGCGCTTCAACCCGGCTCCTGCCATCGCCAACGTATAGACAAACGGCCAGTGATCGCGGCCGGCGTTTTTGTTGATCTGGGGCGTGCGGCCAAACTCCGCCATTGGCATGATCAAGACATCGTCCAATATACCTCGCTGTTCGATATCTTCGATCAACGCGGACAGCGCCGTATCTAACGTCGGCCCAAGCGACTCTTTCATCTTCTTAAAGTTCTGTCCGTGCGTGTCCCACGAACCAGAAGGCGTCTTGCACCAATGCACATTCACAAACGGCACACCCGCCTCGACCAAACGTCGAGCGAGCAAACAACTTTGCCCAACGTGATTCCGTCCGTAACGATCGCGGAGTTGCGGCGATTCTGCGGCAAGATCGAAGGCCTGGTGAGTTCCTTCCGAAGTTAAAAGGCCAAAAGCCTTTTCATAGAACACTTTCAGTGATTTCGCCGCGGTCACGTCGAGCCGCTCGCGTTGCGAATCGATCTCTGCGAGCAGACCTCTCCGACCGCGGAGTCGCTGCACGCTGATCTCCGGCACGATCGCTTCGATGCGCACCTCGTCGGGCGTTAGGTCTTGATCGATGCGAAACGGACTGTGCGCATCACCCAGGAAGCCTGGCGATTGCCCGTGCAGCACGGTGCGGTTACTGCGCGTCATCACGGGACCAAGTTGCACCCAGTTCGGCAAGTGACCATCACCGGGTCGCAGATGATCGTAGACGGCTCCGAAGTGCGGAAAGTCTGTGTCGGTTGGCGGGAAGTCACCGCGACCGCGAACGCTCGGCGGATGCTTGTGCCCGGACATGGCGGGCAAGCAAGCCTGGACATGGTTCGTGTTGTCGTGTGCCATCGATCGCACAACGGCCAATCGATCAGCGAGCTTCGAACACCGCGGCAACAACTCACCGATGCGGAGCCCTGCGAGATTCGTGTCGATCTCGCCAAACTCGCCCCGCACATCACTTGGCGCATCGGGTTTCGGATCCCACGTCTCGTGTTGCGGATGTCCGCCATGCAAGAACAGGAAGATCACACTCTTCGCCGACCCGAAGCTCCCTGATGCTTCGGCCGCTCTCAGTCGATACAGATCCGGTAGCGTAAGCCCGAGACCAGTTGCTCCACCGATGGACAGCAACTCACGACGAGACAGTCGCAGGTTGTTCCGGCAAGCGGTTTGTGGACTCATAACAACACCGATCCTTTAATCCATAGTCTAAGAAGTCATATCGGCTGATGCTAGCCGAACCATGCAGTTCTCAATTCTGCATCGCTCCAATCCGTCACCTTGCCGAACGGGAATCGGTGCTCGATGATGTGTGTCCGCCGTTTAACCCGATGCCGGAGGCGAGGCGGCCAGCGGACAGTGTTTCGGCCTCGCCTCCGGCATTGGGTTAAACGATCCATAGACATTAGCGAGGACCACAGATGCTTCCAGGAATCAAACTCTTCGACCTCACGGGTCGCGCGGCGATCATCACCGGCGGATCGAAAGGACTCGGCACGGCGATGGCGGCAGGATTGGCTTCCGCCGGTGCTGATGTTCTTCTCACAAGCCGCAACGAGGACGAAGGCAAAGCAGCCGCCGAGCAGATCGTGAGCGACTTCGGCCACCGCGCGCTGGCGATGCGAGCTGACGTGACTTCGCAGGACGATTGCGAAGCGGTTGCGGCACGGTGCCTCGACGAGTTCGGCAAAATCGACATCCTCGTCAACAACGCCGGCATCAATATTCGCGGCCCGATCGATGAACTGACCTACGAGCAATTCCAAGACGTGCAGCGCACGAACACTAACGGCGTTTGGTTGATGACGAAAGCGGTCGTGCCTTCGATGAAGGAAGCCAAGTACGGCCGGATCGTCAACATGGCGAGCACACTCGGCGTCGTCGGCCTTTCAAATCGGACGCCGTACGCGACCAGCAAAGGTGCCGTTGTGCAAATGACTCGCGCGCTCGGTCTTGAACTCGCTCCCTTCGGCATTAGCTGTAATGCCATCTGCCCCGGACCGTTCCTCACTCCGATGAACATCCCTATCAAGGATGACGAACAAACCAAGAAGTCCATCGTCGGTGCCGTCGCCCTAGAACGTTGGGGCGAGATGCAAGAGATTCAAGGCGCCGCTTTGTTGTTAGTGAGCGATGCAGCGAGCTATATGGCTGGAAGCTTAGTGACGGTGGATGGTGGTTGGACGGCGAAGTAGTCGCTACCAAGCCCAGCCATCTTTCAACTCTGCATTCACAACAGCTCCCTCCGGCCATTCACCTCGACTGAGTTTGATGATGCAGTCGGTGGCCTCGATGCCCATGTCTTCCTGCGAACGCCAATCGGCACTCGCACAGTGCGGTGTGCAGACGATGTTGCCAAGCTTGAAGAGCGGGTTGTCGTCTGCAGGCGGTTCCTGCTCGTAGACGTCCGTGCCGGCTCCGAGCAAGCGGCCGCTTTGCAGAGCGTCGAGGAGGTCGGCTTCGACGACGAGCGCTCCGCGAGCGGTGTTGATCAAAACGCTGCCTTGCTTAATCTTGGCGAAGGTATCTTTGTTGAACAGACCAGTCGTCTCGTCGGTCACCGGGCAGTGAATGCTCAGATAATCGGAACTCGCCAGCAGCGTATCGAAATCTACCAGCTCGATGCCGTGTTGCTGAACGAACTCCTCGTTCGGATACATCTCGGTGGCGATCACCTTCATGCCCATCGCTTTGGCACGTACTGCGAAACTTCGTCCGATGCGGCCTAGGCCAAGAATGCCGCAGGTCCGACCACGAACTGGCTGAGTCGTTGGCATCGGCCAACGACCGGCCCGCGAATGTGCATCGTTGACGACGATGTTCTTGGCAACCGAGAGCAGAAGCATCATCGCGTGTTCGGCCACCGATTCGTGATTGGCTGTCGGCGTGATCGTGACGGCGATTTTCTGAGCCGTCGCGGCGGGGATGTCAACTCGGTCGTACCCGACGCCCGAGCGAGCGACGACGCGGAGCTTCGGCAGTGCGGCGAGTACGCTCGGTGTCAAATGCTCGCCACCGGCAATCAACGCGTCGCAGATGCTGAGTTGCTCAATCGCCTCTTCTTCGCTGCACAAGCCACGAGTAAATGTCTTCTCATGGGGAAACTGCACCTCGAAGCCAGCTTCCTTGAGCATCGTCACATACGGTCCGTCTTCGTGTTGCAGGTTCTCGGGTGTGATCAAAGCGATGGGCATTCGGCAATCTCCAGCAACATCAGTCGCGAGTATTCGTGCGGAAGTTACTTTGTACTGAGTACTCGGTACCGAGTACAGGCAGGGACGCGTGTCTGTCGCCGTCGTTGGCCAGCAAGAACGCCACTCTTACACTGACAGCCTCATTGGCACGGAGGATACGACAGTAGGTTACGCTCCAGCAATCGCACGTTATGCCGCTACGACATTCGCTAACATGGACCCGCGCATCAGCATCATTACACTCGGCGTTGAAGACTTGGAAAGGTCGCTTCTGTTCTATAGGGACGGTCTTGGCTTTCCTACAACCAGAAAATCTGATGGCGGAATAATCTTCTTTCAGACAAGTGGAGTATGCCTTGCCCTCTATCCCTACGCTTCTACTTTATGGGAAGTTTTGAATTGCGCGCATAATTGGTATTAGCAAAAACGCGGCCCTCCGCGATGGTGTGATTGTTATGAGATCAC
>PBSM01000354.1 GCA_002726245.1 Planctomycetaceae bacterium
CGCCAGCTAGCAACACAAACCCTAGTGCTCGCTAGCTGAACAGTACGGACCAATTGATATTGATACGACGAATTGCAAAAGTTCAGTTATAACTTGTGCGTGCCCTTCATGGGTGCATCGCCCACGGTGACCGTGTGCTGATCGCCAACGATTTCCAGTGTTGATCTTCTGACATCCTCCTCTGATTCGTCTTGACCGTTTTGTTCACCCCTAACCAGCTTCCAGGTTCCTTCAAGCATTGTTCTGTTCCCATTGTGTGTTCGTGCGTAGTCGGTCGTATCACTCTTCAACCGTCGCGGTTACGGTCAATCGGTTCGCACCGAGGTTCGCCAGTGTCGTCTTCTTGTCGATCTTCAACGGTGCACTTCCCGCGGCCCGGTGTGTCGCATCGATCCCTTCGTTGTGATCGGCATGATTCGTCATCGCTTCAAAGGTGAGGAAGATGCGCTCGGGATCATCTGTCGGGTGAACTTCACCGGTAATTTCGAGAGCATGGTCGAAATTGACCTCGGTAACGGTATGACTGATGAGGTAGTTGTTCGCGGCACAGAGGACAATGAATGACGGCTCCTCTTCGCCAATGATCGTGAATTCGAGCTTCACCGTTCTGCCCAAGTGCAGGACGTGGACGGCATCGTCGTTCGGCGCGTCGTCCGTCAGCGGCTGATCATCACGCTATCGCGAGCTCTAGGACCATCGCTGTCACGGCGTCGATCATCGTCCTGTGGACGGTCGTCGTCCCTAACATGATCTCGCTCAACTCCGACAGCTCTCCGATCATCCCGTCTGGGAGCATCGTCATCATCGCCAGCAAGCACCCAGACTTCTGACACAACCACCGCCGCCAACAAGAGAACACACATCCCAAGTCTTGTTCCTGTCATCTCTTTCACTCCGAGTTAGAGTCAGGGGGTTTCCACGCGTAATCGAATTCACCAGTATCTTAGCCGCTGAGTGTCTCTGTTACTTGTCGGATGACCAAAGTAAGACATGGCGGCCCGGAAAAAGTACGCTGCAAGCCGAGTTATTCGCCCAAGAACCGGGCGTGGTGGAACTGAAGGATGACGGACTGCTGATGTTCTGTCGCAGCCGCGATTGTCAGCTTGTCCCCCGTTCTGAGGATCGAGGCGACACGTGGTCAGCGGTGAGACGCTCGAAGATCTCTCAACCCACGGCTCGCCTGCTTCGATTGAACGGATTCCCGCAACAGGTCACTTGTTGCTGGTGTGGAATAATGGCGATGACCCGCTTGCGCCCGCCCAGCCGGCCGGTCGTCGCCCTTTCACCGCCGCTATTTCCAGAGACGAGGGAGCCACTTGGCAACACATTCAGAATCTCGGTACCGATCCGCATGGGTCGTACTGCTACACAGCGATCGAGCTTGTGGACGACCACGTTCTCTTAGCCCACTGCGAGTACCCTGGGCTGAGTTCGCTCCAAGTAACTCATCTGCCAGTCAATTGGCTCTACGAGTCGATCAAGGCCGCCGACGGAAAGCAGGAAAGGTGAGCCAGAGACGCATCAACCATGTCCAAAATACGCGGTCACAAGGGCGCAGTTTCGGACGCTTGATGGACTGACTCACGATGGCGAGTTGCTGCCGTAACGCCAGATTCTCGGCGGCCAAATCGCGGCGAGAAACGAACCAAGACCGAAGTAGTAACCACGTCACCTTCAGCACACCCACTTCAGAGTCCTCTCCAGACGCAAAACATAATGGAGCTTAGTTGGACAGCGCCACTTTGAAGCGTGATAGCGTCTGCAAAGTCCTGTAATCAAATCGTTTAACCCATTGCCGAAGGCGAGGCATCGCAACAACATCACCTCGCCTTCGGCAACGGGCTAAACGATTGACAGGAAGCGACTTATGCATGCTAGTCTCTTTCAAAGTGGCGCTGTCCAATTAGATTGCGGCTCGGAGAATTTCAAATGGCGTAAGGCGTTTGTGGTAAGTCCTGACGGAGTTTTCGGTAGGGACAGCCTGCAACAGGCGTGCATCGACCGTGATACTGCCTTCGTAGTGCAGATTAGCGTCGGTCACCGTGGCGCGGTGAATCTTGGATTTCAGGGGCGTGTAATGCATGAGACTCGGGAACGAACTGAGGGGCCGTCGATGAGCAGCCGACGGGCGGAGCGTTCGTTCATGAACGGCGATTGTCGTCCGTCCGACAAGGCGGCGAGCTGCGGCTGGCAGCCGGACCCGTGGTCAAGAGGACATGGGACTTTTCCGGAGTCAAACCATGAGATTCATCCCTATGAATTGGAATGATCGCAGCCGCTTCCGGGCGTAAGAGCAGCGCCCGGCAGTGCCCATTATCAACGATCGGCTGCCAGCGACAAGCGAACGGGGCAGCGACGTTCTCCAGCTAACTAACAGGTGTCTCGCGTCCCAGTCGGGGTCGTTGAATTGGACCAAATGCGAAGCACCGAACGCCAACGATCAGCCTAGTTCGTCGGAAGAATCTAGCGGTTGACGAGACGACTTGGTCGAACGAGCCGACGGAAGAATTGTAGGTGTCTGCACGTCGCCTCTTAAACTCAGTCCATTGCCGATGACAAGCCGATCACGCAGGGATCATATTCGTCACGCGGGCTGTTCAAGGCAGGTAACGGAAGCAAGCTTTTTGTGTCACGGTCGTAAACGTAGATGTCACGCTCGCCCGTGCCTTCCAATCGTTCGGAGACAAACGCGATGAATCGTCCGTCCGGACTGAGTGAAGGTGATTGTTCCTGACCAACAGAATTCAAGCCAGGCAACGCAACCATCTGCGACGTTTGCCGGTCATACAAACTGATATCTCTGGCGCCCTGTCCACCCAGGCGGTCGGTGACGAAGGCGATGCAACGTCCATCGTGGCTGATGGACGGCTCAGATTCCATGAATTGTGAATTCAGATTTGGTACGGAAACCAGCTGACCTGCGGCTCGATCGTACAGGGCAATCTCGCTTAATCGCTGGTCTGCGTGTGAGTTTGTTGTGAATGCCAGCCAACGGCCATCGCCGCTCAGCGTAGGCTTGCGCTCGTCGAATTGAGACGTGTTCAGATTCGGTGATTCAAGGAAGATATTCTTCTCGCAATGGTAGAGTAGCAGGTCCCATCTGCCAGGACTGCCAGGTCGATTCCAAGCCTCGACACAAACGACCGAAGCGGCACCGAACGATGGGGCCATTTGTGCGTTGGGACTCTTGTTCAACGGCGTGAGAGTTAATGACTTCTCTGTGTCGCGGTTCCAACATTCCACGGTGCATACGGTCGATACGACTTCGGCTGCGAATGCACACAGCCGTCCATCTTGACTAAGCGAAGGATGATGATCGCTCCGCTTGTCGCCTGGCACGATCTTGCCAACAATCTTTCCAGCAGCTTTTCCATCATGCTCGTAGAAGTAAATCGTTGGATGTAGTGGCTCCGCTCGCAACGAGGCAAACGCAATCAGCAGTCTTTCGTTCGTTGGTTCAGATGCCAAGGTCGAGACGATTCCCGTGAAAAGGATCAAGGCCGGAAGCAATGTGAGAATGCGCATCAACCAATCAGCTCTCGAATCGGGATTGCGCTGCCAATGAATGGTCGAATGCGAGAATCACGCGTCGTGTCGATGCCCAACAGATGATAGATCGTTGCGGCAAACTCAGTTGGGCTTACCGGTCGATGAGATGGCGCTGCACACGTACGATCGCTCGTGCCGACAATCGTTCCACCGGGGATTCCCGCACCGGCCATCAAAGCCGAATAACAGTACGGCCAATGATCTCTTGCGCCATTCTTGTTCAGCTTTGGCGTCCGACCGAACTCGCCCGCAACGACGACCAATGTCGAATCCAACAACCCTCGATCATCTAAGTCATCGAACAGTGCGGAAAGACCTTGATCCAGCCGCGGGCAAAGCTGCTGTTCCATTCGCATCATTCCTGGCAGTTCGGCGCCGTGGCAGTCCCAGGCATCGTAGGCCACAATGTCGTACCACTTAATCTGAACATAGCGCGTGCCGGCCTCGACCAATCGGCGAGCCATCATACATGCCTGCCCGAAAAAGTTGGCGCCGTACCTCGCGCGGAGCAGCCGGTCGTCTTTTTCCAAATCAAACGCATCGCGCAGACGTGTTGATGTCAGCAGGTCAACGGCCTGTTGACGATGTCGAGCCAACTCTTGGATAGCGCGGCTGCTCTCCGATTGCCTGCGGAATTCATCGATCGAACCGAGCAGTTCTTGTCGTTGTTGTAACCGATTTGCCGAAATATCATTGGGCAATGAAAACGTGGACAGTTTGACGTTTTTCCCCGTCGGGTCGCGTACCGCGAGCGGATCGTAAGCCGAGCCGAATTGTCCACCACCGACTTTGTCGATATTCGAGACGATCTTCGTCGCGTCGGCTGCTGTAGAACCGATGTGGACGTATGGCGGCATGCCTTGCTTGCTGCCTTTGAATTTCGTAGCGACCGCTCCAAACGCTTCTTGTTTGTCATCGAAACCCGTTAACATCGCAGTCGAGCCATGACTCGTGTTGCGATGTGTCATCGAGCGGATCACTGCGTACTTGTCGATGCGGCGGGCGAGCATCGGGATCAACTCGGAAACGGCGACACCAGGGAGCTGGGTTTGAATCGCTCCGAATGGGCCTCGAATTGTCTCGCTTGTGTTGGGTTTTGGGTCGAACGTCTCGAATTGACTAGGGCCGCCGTTAAGCCAAATGAAGATGCACGAAGTTTCGTGTTGAGTCTGTCGCTCGTTGGCTCGAACTGTGGGCGAGCGAAACGAGTCGGCCAAGGAAATGCCTAGCAAATCGATGCCGGCAATTTGGAGCATGTGCCGTCGGGTCACACCTTGGCAGCTTCTCGATATTGCGGAACCTAACTGCAACATGATTTCTCACAAACTATCCGCTTCGTCGCGCTCGTGCAACACTTTTTCATTTCGCAGCTCATTCCTAAGTCGCGGGAGTCAACGAAAGAACTCAAAGGTGACCAGCCCTGCTAACGGTCGTTTGACTGGACGTGCTCGCCTCGTCGAATTCAGATTCGACTTGTCGGCTTGCTGCTCTGGTTAGACTTTATGCCAAGAGGGCCCTCGAAGATCACGAATACGATATAGTTGGTTGGGAATGGGAGTGCGAATGGCGCATCAGCAGGAACGTCGGAAACCAGCATTTGCCCCGTCCGCCATCAGGCGACCGGACGGCGTGCTGTTGAAGTATTACGTCGGAGTTGCTGTGTTCAGCGGGCCGTTTTTTCCGATCGCTTTCCTGCCGCTGTTTTTCAAGTACCAAACCCTCGAATATCAGTTTGATGAAACCGGCGTCTCGATGCGATGGGGCATGCTGTTTCGCCGAGAGATCCATCTGACGTACCGGCGCATCCAGGATATCCATCTGACTCGTAACCTGATCCAGCGCTGGCTAGGACTGGCCACAGTCGCCATACAAACGGCATCGGGAAGTGCTGGGCCCGAATGAGCATTGAGGGAATTCTGTGTGCTGAACAACTGCGAGACTACCTGTACGACAGGATGCGCGGGGCACGTGGAATCGATGACGTGGGCGATGAGGACAGCGAACGCCCCGAGACGCCGCCCGCGGCAGACGAAGCGCTGACATTGCTGCGAGAGATTCGCGACGCGATCAAGTCAACGACGCGTACCGACGAGGCGACATCGTGAACAAGCGAGGGGAAGGCGTCTCGAAGTGGCTTTATCGTGGTTTGTGGGGTGTTCTGTCGCGATAGTTCCGCGTGCCAAAGGAGCCTCCGGCGCTGCCAGCTCAGACGAGTGACACGGTGGAGTCGTTCCAGCCAGCAGATGGTTTCATACGATATCTCAAGCTTCACTTCTGGTTCTACTTGCTGTTGATCGACGTCGCGATCGTCGCCGTCTGGCTGGTAGTTACGATCAAGTGGCCGACAGTCGGTGCGATTCTTGCCGTTCCTGCACTTCTGATTGCCGTTGTTCCAGACGTCATCGCGTTTTCGGCAATCCACCTGAGATACGATACAACTTGGTACGTAATGACCGACCGCAGTCTCCGCATCCGCCGCGGCATCTGGATTATCCATGAGACGACAATCACCTTCGAGAATGTCCAGAACGTTTCCATCAACCAGGGACCAATTCAGCGTTGGTTCGGAATCGCTGACGTACTTATTGAAACAGCAGGCGGAGGCGGGCAACGACACGAAACATCGGGCGCGATGCTCTCCCACAAGGGACTCATCGAAGGCGTGGCCGACGCTCATCTCCGCGACAAGCTGCTTGTGCGCCTCAAGCAGTCTCGTACGACTGGACTTGGCGAAGACGATATTGGCGGCGAAGCCCCGATGTGGACCGCCGAGCACATCGCCGTGTTACGCGAGATTCGCGATGCGATCAGATCGCGAACACGTACGTCGGGCGGTGCGTCTACGTGACCCCGCACAGCGTCCTACCACCTGGTGTAGTGGTCCAGCGATTCTTTACCACACTTCTGAGGGAACCAATACATGTAGACTCCCACCCATATTGGCTAGGTAGCTTCGAACGCGAAGCAATACATTCGTTGTACCGTGCGGCGACGACGGCGAAGATTCCTTCGCTCTTGGAGATGTCAGCGATTCACCAAAAGGAGCCTTCGACACATGTACCATCGAACTTCTGCGATGATCTGCCTTGCGGCGGTAGCGGCCGTGTGGTCCGTCCGCCTCGATGGCGATGACAAGACGAACCCGGTACGTCCCAACATCATCTACATCATGGTGGATGACCTCGGGTATGGAGACCTCGGTTGTTATGGGCAGAAGGTGATTCAGACGCCGAACATCGACGAGTTCTCTGCCGAAGGGATCAAGTTCACTGACCATTACGCGGGACACACCGTGTGTCGTCCATCGCGATTGGTGCTGTGGCTCGGCAAGCACGTCGGGCATACGGGGCTGACTGGAAACCGCCCGCGGAACTTGACGGGCAACGAGAAGACCGTTGTGCGGTTGCTCAAGGATGCGGGTTATGCGACCGGTGGAGTCGGAAAGTGGGCACTCGGGAATGTGGCATGCCTGCGGAAATCGACAATCCCGGCCACCCGAACCGCAACGGCTTCGACTATTGGTACGGCTACATGAACCAGGGAAGGGCTCATAATTATTATCCGACGTTCCTGTGGGAGAACAACAAGCAAGTCACACTGCCGGGCAACGTGATCGACCCAGCGCCGGCGGGCCACGGGCGTGTCTCGTCAAAGCGAGTCAGCTACTCTCACGACTTCATGACGGAGGCAGCGTTTGGATTTATCGAGCGTAACCAGGACAAATCGTTCTTGCTGCACATCCACTGGACCATTCCGCACGCGAATAATGAAGGTGGCCGTGTGAAAGGCGACGGCATGGAAGTGCCGGATTACGGGCTCTAAGCCGACAAAGACTGGCCGAACCCTGAAAAAGGGTTTGCGGCAATGATCAGTCGAATGGATGCCGATGTCGGACGGCTGATGAAGTTGCTCAAGCAGTTGAATCTCGACGAAAAGACGCTCGTCATCTTCACGTCGGACAACGAGCCACACCAGGAATGTGGTCACAAGCACGAGTTTTTCGATTCCAATGGTGACCTGACCGGCTACAAACGCTCGATGCACGAAGGGGGCATCCGTGTGCCGATGATTGCCCGCTGGCCGGGCAAGATCGCCGCTGGGACGGTTTCGGATCATCCGTCGGGCTTCTACGACTTCTTGCCCACCGCCTGCGAGTTGGCCGGCGTGGAGCCTCCCCAAGACATCGATGGGATCTCCTACTTGCCTGCACTTCTGGGGCGCAAGGACCAACAAGAGAAGCACGAATACCTGTATTGCGCGAGCCAAGAGGGCGCGACGTCGGTTGGCGTGCGATACGGGAAATGGAAGCTCGTCAGATATCGCTCTGCCAATGGCGGCAAGCGAAAGCAGCAAGTTGCAGGCAATCTTGAGTGGCGACTTTACAATCTTGCGGAAGACATTGGTGAGAAGAACGATCTGGCGGGAAAGCACCTGGAGGTCGTCCAGAAGATCCTCAGCCTTCTGAATCGCGATGCGCTGCTCTAGACAAGCTCAACCACTCGTGGCTTGCCAGGAAGCGGCGTTGAGTCTACGGAAATGGTCGGGCAAAGAGCACGCATCGTTCGCCGAGATGCTTGCCGCCCTGCGCGCCGACAGTTTAGGCGAATGAAGCAAAAGTGTTTATCAACCCCCGCATTCCTGCTGGGGTTCATCAATTCCTCCAACCCCTCGAATACCTCATCGCACTCGCCGCATAAGTGCGAAAGATGAACTAAGAGGTTGCCAGACTAATAGCACCAAGATAGCCACACCTGAGCCCATCGAGATGTAGTGCAAAGTCGTTAGCAACCAGACTGGAATCATGTGGGATCCTTTTCGGAGCTGTCACTGCACGGACAGAACAGCCAGCCACGCCGCAAACTACTCGTCAGAGGCAGCGCCACGATAAACGCCAGCAATGCCGCGGCGAACCCGAATAACGCTGGTCCGACATCGCCGGGCGAGTCTAACCCAAATCGCCAGACGATCGCTGCGATGGCACCGACGATCATCGAAGCAACCACGGCGTAAACGCGCGACTCATGATACCAAAACACAGCTATGATGAAGGGCAGGACCATCGTCGGTGCCCAAAAGTCGTAAACGAAGACCAGGATGTCCGCGACATTGCTGAAGTACCAAGCGCAAACAGCTCCCGTGCTGCCCAGGATCAACGTGCTGGCTTGCGCGACGCGAAGTAGGTGCTTGTCTGTGGCTAGTGGATCGATGTGTCTCCGGTACGCGTCTTCCATCACGACCGTCGCAAGACACGACAAACAGCTATCGGCCGATGACATCACCGCTGCAATGATGGCGGCGATCATGACTCCGGCGAAGACTGGATGAAAGGTCACGCGAACCAGCGTCGGGAACGCGACTTGATACGCTTGCTTTTGAGCGTCTTCTTCGGTGAGTGCCTTTCCCGTATCGGCTGCCTCATCGAGGAGCTGCTGCTGCTCGTTCTCGATCGCCGCTTGGACTTCGGGGTTGATCTGTGCAGACGTGCCCAAGATGAAAGTCGCAATCGGCAGGAACAGCAACAAGAAAACGCCGCCGCCCGCAACTCCCCACTTCGCATGTTGCTTGTCCTTGGCGATGAAGCAGCGGACGGCGTAAGGCGGTACGAAAGTCTCGCCAAGCATGAACGCAAAGAACAAGCTGAACAACTCCATCGCAGACCAGTGGCTGGTGATTTGAAAGTGGCCTTCGCTCGCTGCCGCCTGCATCGCCGCGAAGCCACCATGCGACGACACCAAGAGCATCGACGCAGTTCCGATTCCGATGACTAGAATGACGAACTGCAGCACATCGGTGCTAACGACTGCCCGAATTCCACCCACGGTGGAATAGAAGATCGTCACCGTGGCACCGATCAGCAGTGCCATACCGTACGGCACACCCAGAACCGTGTTCGTCACCGTGCCAATTGCCGCCATTTGCGCCGCCAGAGCGCCCACGAGAAAGATCACACAATTCACGACGGCTAGCTCGCGGGCAAGCGGCCCGAATTTCAGATGAAAGTAGTCGCCAACTGTGATCAGGTTCAGCCCGCGAAGCTTTGGCGCGACAAAGAGACCGGTGAAGATGAGCTGTAGATGCCACGCACAGGTCACGACTGCAGCAACGATCCCGAACTGACACACTTGCGAGACCATGCCGACCGAGGCCCCACCTCCGATCATCGAGGCTGCTGTTGTCGCGAGAACAACCACCCAAGGAACATCCCGCCCCGCAAGCGTGTAGTCACCCGACGACTGCACTTGACGCGCCGAGCGAATTCCAATCCACAACAAGACCGCCAGGTAAGCGGCCAACATCGACAGTTCAATTGCTCGGTCGGCGAAAGGCATGAAGAGTGTTGGTCTCACGTTGAGTGACTGGTGCCGACCACCGTGCGTCTATAGCTGCTCTTGGAAGAACTTATCCATATCGGCCACCATGCCGTTGAACCAAGGGAGTTGATTCCAGCAGCCGTGCTTGCCGTCTTTGTAAATACTGACGTCGGTCCAGACACCAAGCCCCTTCAGCTTGTCGCGCGTCGGTTGATTGCGCTCGGGCTTGTCATGCTCGCCAACCATGAACAGGATCGAAGGCGACTCCTTCGAGAAGTGAACATGTGCATCCGCCAGCTTGTAGAGTTCAGGGGCTTCATCAACGGTTTTGCCGAGCCACTTGTTTGAGTTCGATTGTTCGGCCTGTGTGCGTGAACGTTCGGCCACGGAACCAGTGAGAATTTCCAACGGTCCCGCCATCACGATTGCGGCTTGCAGCTTGGAAGAATGCGCGGAGTTGCCGCCATCACCTTGCAACTCTGAGATATGCGGCGCGGCGGCCATGAGTCCGACGAGGTGTCCGCCCGCCGAGCCACCAACCGCGCCGATGCGATTAGGATCGAGTTTGTATCGTTCGGCGTTTGCGCGAAGGAATCGAACCGACGCGTTGCAGTCTTGAATCCCGGCGGGGAACTTGGCTTCGCCACCAAGGCGATACTCGATCGCAGCCGTGACGTAGCCGCGCGATGCCAGTTCAACAGCCAACGCACGGAACTTGGTCTTATCACCGTTGAGCCACCCGCCGCCGTGGACGACCACAATCGCGGGCGTTGGTTTCGGCTGAGTTTCCGGCACGAAGATGTCAGCAAGCAGTTTCCGATTGCCTGACTTGGCATAAACCACGTCGAGATGAGCGACGACACCCGGGGGGATCGTCGTGGTCGGGCGATTTGGATTGGCAGCTTGATTCTCGGCGCGAGCCGAAGGATGAGGCGGGCGTCCGGAGATCGTCATCCGCTGCCGATACAAACCGCCGAAGCCGGTGATATACAACGACCGCATGTCCTGATCGCCAAACGCGCAGTTAATCGGACGAGTGGGTGTCTCGATCTTATCGAGTAGCTTTCCGTCGGGGCTCCAGATCCAAACATGCTTAGGACCAGCGCAATAGACGTTGCCGGCGCGATCGATCGTCATGCCGTCCGCACCTTTCTCGGGCGCCGAGTCCATCTCGGCAAAGATGCGTGCATTCTTCCCCAACCCTGCGTTAACATCGTAGGCCCAGATCTGCTTGGGGACGTAGGCTGCGACGTAGAGGACCGACTCATCGGGCGAGAGCGTGAGTCCGTTAGGCGTCTCGATGTCAGCAATCGCAATTTGTCGTTCACCGCCGGGCGAGACATACATGACCTGACTCTGACCTGTTAGCGTATAGTAAACGTCCCCGTTTTTATCGATGACTAGATCGTTTGGGCGGATTGCGGGCTTCGCTTCCGGATCGTGAACCGTGATGACGACCTTGTCCTTGCCGTCCAGTCGCAGAATACGGCTTTCACCGTTGTCCGAGAGAAAGAGCTTCCCGTGGTTGAAGAAACTCGCGCTGATTCGCCCAGCTTCCGGCAAGACAATCTGCATCTTGTTCGTCCGCGACGTATAACGCAGCAGCTTGCCACCCTTCACGTCGGGGACATACAAAGCCCCCGCTCCGTCCCACGCTGGACCGTCCGCAAGACCGAAGTCAGTTGAGATTGTGTCGACCGCAGCCGCTTCATCGACCGGACTCGCCGCGATGCCAACGTTGGCGAGTGAGACACATAAGGCGATGGCACAAGCGAGCATTCGCATGATAAGCTCCTAACTGGTATCGCAGGGCGGATTCAAGACGATAATTGTACTTGACTGCTACGACGACGCGAGCCGGCCAGGCCAGTGCTTTTTGGATTACTTCGCGGATTGGGAATGCCGTTATTGTGGTTCTATAAACGATGAATCCGCGAACAATGCGAATGTGCTGGGCGATGGCTTTTGGACTTCTGACGCTCGTAGCTGGCTGCGGGAAAGCGTCGGTCGAGAGCGACACTCGTGTAAAGCCTCGCCCGGTGATCCGGAGTTGGGAATACGTCGATGGCTTCCCGGAGAAGATCGCCGTCTTCGATACGGTTTTTTGGGAGCCACGCGATACCACAAGCTTGCGAGAACTCATTCAGACCACAGACTTGGTGAAGGGCAAAGAGGTTCTGGAGATCGGGACCGGCTCCGGCCTTGTTTCTTTGTGTTGTTTGCGTGCGGGAGCTGCCCGAGTCGTGGCGACTGATGTGAATCCCGCCGCGATTCGCAATGCAACGTACAACGCCAGAAACCTCGAAGTCGATGAGCGATTCGAAGTGAGGCAAGTGCCGCTGGAAGATCCGAGTGCTTACCGCGTGATCGGACCTGACGAACGGTTTGACCTCATCATCTCGAATCCGCCTTGGGAGGACCAGCAAGCTGAAAGCATCGATGAATACGCGTTATACGACGCTAGATTCGCGCTGTTGGAATCGATGCTCTCCGGTTTGCAGTTGCATTTGAAGCCCGGCGGCAAAGCGCTCTTGGCCTATGGTGCGGTCAGTGGTGTTGAGCGGATACTGGAGTTGAGCCCGCGACTTCATTTGCGGGCACGCGTTTTGGACGACCGAGCAATAGCTGATCTGCCGGAAACTTTCTTACCGGGCATGCTGATCGAGGTGTCCCGCCAGGCGGGGAGCCAACATTTTTAGTCCTCAGGGCACCAAGAATAGCCGGATTCAGAAGTTCGCACCATGAATCGCGCAGTTCCAGCTAGTCCGAAGAAACGACCGCTTTTCGGTGCCGACGGCGGGCAGCTCTGCGCGCTTTGGTCACGTCGTTGTGGACAAGCTTCCAAACGCCACCTGTTGCGGTACCGGTTAATCGTTGCTTGAATTACTGCTTTTCCACAAGGCGATCTCGTTGCATGCTAACAATGCCATCGCACCGCCGCGAGCGTCTCGTCCGAGAATCGCCGTGCGATCATAGTAATCGCGCAATGACTTCTGCTTGCCCGTCCCTGTACACACATCGACAAGCTTCCCGTCCGAACCGATCCTCGTCCTGATCGCATACCACGCCCGCTCGATCACCGGGTCGTAGGTCGCTTTATCTAGCCAGCCGCGGCGGACACCGCGACACATGGCGAACGTGATCATACAAGTCGAAGTAAACTCGCGATAACTCTCAGCGTGATCGATCACCTGATGCCAGCAGCCGATTGGGTCTTGATGCTTGGCGAGTGCGGCCATGTGCTTCCGAAAAGAAGCCAGCACCTCATCCCGCCCGCTCTGGTCTTCCGACAAATCACCCAAACACATCGCGACGCCAATCGCCGGAAAGCCGTTGCCGCGTCCCCAAGCTGCTTCGTCAAGAGGCGAATGCCGATACAGGCCATCGTCGCGCATATCGAGTTCGCGCATGAACCGCAAATGCTGCACGCAGGCATCGAAATAACGACTGTCACCTGTCAGCGCGCCAACACTCGCGAGAATCGGTCCGCCCATAAAGACCGAATCACTCATCTCGTTATGAAACGGCATGACCTCTTTGATGTTTCCACCGGCGTCGAACGCCAGATCGGCGGCAACGCGGGCCAATTCAATGTATCGATCCCTGCGAGTTTCGTTCGCTATTCGCGCGAGTTCCGTAAACACAAGATGCCCTGACAAATCGCTGCCACTCTTGGTCGTCGCAATGCGTTTGCCGGAGACGTAGTCGGACACAATGTCTTCAACCGTCGCGAGCCAGTCTGAATCGCGATCGCTGTTCGCTTCGAAATAACGCTGCCGACCGATCACGGCGAGCGATTGAATGTAGACAGCTTGCTTAAGCTCCTTGCCATAGTGTTCGAGCAGTTCACCGCCGATCTCTCGTGGCTGGCGATGCAATCGCCTCTGTAGCTCGCGTCGGGCGTTCGACCGCGGCCACTCGCATTCGCGAACAGCCGTTAACAAGTCTTGGAAAGAAGCAATTGCGTTCGTCCCATTTCCGCGCCAGCGGATCGCAGGTACTGTTCCCACATCGCACGCTGCAGCACGCGGCAACTGTGCCACCAACGAGTCGTCTCTGGCAAAACGCGTCGCGTTAGAGAGTCGTTCGGTAAGTTGATCCAACTTTGCGTTAGCACCCGCGACGATCTCCCACTGGCTCTCGTCGGCAATTCGCAGCTCAATGACAAGGTCAGGCGCATGCATGCCGATCCACCGCCAAACGTAAGCCGCTTCTGGATTCTTGATGTCATGGTATGCCGGGCCTTGCGGTGGATACCCACGCGTCGGGTTACCACCAGCACCGTTCGCTTGTCCGAGGCCATTCGCCAGTCCATCTGGATTCAAACACGGAATGATGGAGAGCGAGAATTGCTCACGGAACGCCGCCGCTTGCGAGCTATCGCGAAACCATTTCGCTACGTTTCGGGCGGCGTCAACTGAGTCTTGTTGTCCGTCGCCCCCGGCGACCAGCAACAGTCTCGTCGTATTGCCTTCAAGATTCAGGTCGGCTGAATCAATCTCGCATTCGATGCCCGCCCCCGTTCGGGTCACTCCGATCGCCGAATGGATCGGTTCGGTTGCTGCGAGATCGTTGGAGAATAGACCGAGCGACACGACGACGGCCCAAAGACCGGTACTCACAACACGTTGAACACTTGCTCCGGTCACTTACTCACCTCGGACTCAAGAATGGTTGTTTGACTGCCGACACCGTACTCCGCCGCGATGCACGACGCAACGCCTTCTACCGAATCCGACTGCGTTCACAACACATAGGAATTGAACTAGGATGATCGATGAGCCATCGAGTCGTGAGAAACTGAGAGTTAGAGCCATGCGCATCCATCAACTGAGCCTTCTCGTCACCCTTACCGCCGCATGTTTTATTACCTCGCTCTCCACCGTTGCAGCCGAGCGGCCGAATATCCTCTTCATCTTTCTGGATGACTTCGGCTGGCGTGATACAGGTTATATGGGGTCGGACTTCTACGAGACACCGAATCTCGACAAGCTTGCATCGGAGGGAATGGTCTTCAGCGATGCCTACTCTTGCGCAGCGAACTGTGCACCGGCACGAGCGTGTTTGCTTTCGGGGCAGTACACACCGCGACACGAGATCTACAACGTTGGCACCGGAGCACGTGGCAATGCGAAGCACCGCAAGCTGCTGCATGTTGCAGGCACGGACACACTCGATCCGAAAATCAGAACATGGGCTCATCAACTGCAAGAGGCTGGCTACACGACGGCCACGATGGGGAAGTGGCATCTGAGCAACGATCCGCTTCCATACGGCTTTGACGTGAATATTGGCGGGACTCATTCCGGTGGTCCACCTCGCGGCTATTATCCGCCGCACGGAAAGGCGCCTGGTTTGGAGAACACGCCGAAGGGTGAGTACGTTACCGATCGGCTCAGTGAAGAAGCAGTCAACTTCATCAAAGAGAACAAAACGAAACCGTGGGCTCTGTATTTGACGCACTTCGCCGTGCATACACCGCTGAATGCCAAGAAGGAACTTGTTGCCAAGTATGAAGCCAAGGCCAAGGGGAAGCTGCACGACCACGTCGCGATGGCGACGATGATTCAAGCCGTCGATGATGGAGTTGGGCGAATCCAAGCGGTCCTGGACGAACTCGGTCTGACTGACAACACCGTCATTCTGTTTTTCTCCGATAACGGCGGATACGGCCCGGCAACGGATATGCATCCGCTCAAGGGCTACAAAGGTACGTACTACGAAGGTGGGATCCGCGAGCCGTTCTTTGTGAAGTGGCCAGGGGTTGTGAAGCCGGGAAACAAGAGTGCCGAGCCGATCATCGGCGTCGATCTTTATCCGACACTTTGCGAGATCGCGGGGGCTGAGATGCCCAAGGATCAGCCTGCTGATGGCTTATCGCTTCTGCCAATTCTAAGAAGCGAGCAGAAGACATTCGGAGATCGCCCGCTTTTCTGGCATTTCCCCGCTTATCTGCAGTCGTATCAGCTATGGACTGAACAACGGGATCCGCTCTTCCGCTCGCGACCTTGCAGCATCATTCGACTCGGCGACTGGAAGCTTCACGAATACTTCGAGGATGGCGGACTGGAGTTGTACAATCTGCGTGACGACATCTGCGAGATGACGAATCTCGCTGAGACAAATCCGCAGCAGACGGAGGCATTGCTGACGAAACTGAAACAGTGGCGGAAGCAAATCAACGCCCCGATACCGACCAAGGCCAATCCAGCCTACGATGCTGAGGCGGAAGCAGAAGCAATCGCCGCCAAGAGCAAGGACTCATCAGCCGGCAAGGTGAAGCGTCGCAGCAAGAATCGCGGAAAAAACGCCTTCTGGACGCCAGGATGAGCGCTCGACGAGACTGCGGAGCCCGCACGGCGGTACATGAGACGTGCCGCGCGTGGCTAATTCTACGAAGCGACGTGAATGCGACAAGGCGAAGCGAAATCCTTGCCCCCCGCCCGATTGCTGCCCAATATTTACTGCCGGATACGGACCTCGCCGTTGGGAACTTCCCGTGCCTTTGCGGCGTCTGCGTATAAGAGAAACGCGTGCGATCTACAAAATGCCGAGACATTTTGCCGAAACGCCTTGCTGTAACTAGTGTAGGTGTGTGTTCGTTCGCATTCAGAACACGCTGGAAACGGTAGGCACGGCGTCACGAGGTCGAAGTCAGTGAGCTATTGGATATTGCACAACATGCGTCCGAAGCAGGCCTCGTATTTCGAGTACGCTGCTTGGATCGAAACCAACAATCGAAGGATCGACTTTTCACAGATCGGTGACGTGGAGATCGTTAGCGAGTTCCGCGGCGTTGATCACAGCGATGACGCTGATCCACCATTGCTCTTTGAAACGATCGTCTCTGGAGGAGTGCTCGACGGGCTTAAGTGGCAGTATTCTACGCTGGGCGAAGTAAAGCGGGGGCATCACGAAGCCGTCGCCGAAGTGAAGGCTGCAGACCGCTCGCACTGACCTGTCTTACTGCCCGGCAATCTTGCGTGCGCCATTGGTTCGCGGACGCAGGGTCTTAATGGAAGCGATACCCCCGCTTCACCCGGAGCGTAATGGCTTCTACAGTACCCGTTGCCCGCCTCTACCGCCTTCGGTAGGTTAGACGGTTTCCAATCGAATCAAGAAGCATGCTCAGGTGAAACGATGAGCGATCCATACTTCCAGCAACTCTTCGCGGATCGTATTGGGGGAGCCGAGTACGGCAAGGGCACGGCGATCTACAAGTTCGAAAAGATTAAACGCGCGAAGCGAAAAGCTGCGGAAGACTATCCGGATCGCACGCTGCTGAACTTTGGGATCGGCGAGAACGACGAGATGGCTCCGGAGTCGGTCCGTCAGGTAATGGCCGAGGAGATCAACAAACCGGAGAATCGCGGCTATGCCGATAACGGCATCGACGAATTCAAGCAAGCCGCGGCTCGCTTTATGAAGCGTGAGTTTGAAGTCGATCTTGATCCCGCGACGGAGATCAACCACTGTATCGGTTCCAAGCCCGCGCTCGCCACGTTGCCCGCCTGCTTCATCAATTCCGGCGACATCACGCTGATGACCGTGCCCGGCTATCCGGTTGCTGGCACACACGCCGGTTACTACGGCGGCAGTGTCTACAAGCTGCCATTGCTTGCCGAGAACAACTTCCTGCCGGACCTGGATTCGATTCCGGGTGATATTGTTCAGAAGACCAAGCTGTTGGTCCTGAATTATCCGAACAGTCCAACGGGCAAGGTCGCGACAACCGACTTCTATGCCAAGGTCGTTGAATTTGCGGAGGCGAACAACCTCGTTGTTGTCCAGGACGCCGCACATACAGTTCTGACATACGAAGGCGAGCCGTTGAGTTTTCTGAGCGTACCGGGTGCAAAGGATGTGGGCGTTGAAGTCCATTCGCTTTCAAAGGGCTTCGACATGATCGGTTGGCGTATCGGTTGGGTTTGTGGACACGAACGTCTGGTGCAAGCCTTCTCAGACGTCAAAGACAACTCCGACTCGGGGCAGTTCATCGCCATCCAGAAGGCCGCGGCTGCCGCTCTCGATGATGAGTCGATTCCGAAGCAAACACGTGAAAAGTATCGCCGCCGACTTACCAAACTCGTCGAGACATTGCAAAGCTGTGGCTTTGAATGTTCGATGCCAGGTGGAACTTATTTCCTGTACACGAAGTCTCCCAGAGGCGTCGAAGGCGGCGCGACTTTCGAGAATGCCGAGGCCGCTAGCCAACTCCTGATAACCCGGCAATCGATCGTTACCGTCCCGTGGGACGACGCCGGGCCGTTCCTGCGTTTTTCCGTCACCTACGAAGCTGCCGATGAGGCTGCTGAAGACGCGCTGATGGCCGAGACGAAGAAGCGGCTTGAAAGTATCAGGTTTGTTTTCTAAGAGGGCATCTGGGAATCTAAACAAGGTGAGCAAGTCGTTGCTCGTTGTCGTGCTGGGGTTTCGGTGGGGCAGCCAGCCTGCGGAGCATGAGGTGGCTC
>PBSM01000355.1 GCA_002726245.1 Planctomycetaceae bacterium
AAGGGGACGATCGAGACCGCGGTGCAAGCGATGAAGCTCGGCGCGTTCGACTACTTGCAGAAGCCGTTCCCGCTACAAGACCTCGAAACGGTCATTCGCCGGGGGTATGAAAGGCGGCAACTCCGCAAAGAGAATCGGCAGCTCAAGACACTTCTGCAAAGGTCGCAGCGACAGTCGGATATGATCGGTCAGTCGCCAGCGATGCAGGAAGTGTTCCGCTTAATCGAGCGGGCCGGGCCGAGTGACAAAGCGATCCTGATTCAGGGCGAAAGCGGGACAGGCAAAGAACTCGTGGCCCGCGCCCTTCATCAACAAAGCAACCGCGCCGACAAACCGCTGGTTGTCATCAACTGTGCGGCCCTGCCGGAGACGCTGCTCGAAAGCGAGTTGTTTGGTCACGAGAAAGGCGCGTTCACGGGCGCCATTGGAGCGAAGCAAGGTCTGTTCGAGGTTGCCGACAATGGAACGCTGTTCATTGACGAGATCGGCGAGATGCCGGGACCGCTGCAGGCGAAGCTGTTGCGTGTTCTTGAGGATGGCTCGATGCGGCGAGTCGGTTCGATTAAGGAACGCAAAGTCAATGTACGCATCCTGTGCGCGACAAACCGCCACCTCGCTGACGAAGTTGAAGCCGGCCGCTTCCGCGAAGACCTTTTCTATCGCATCAACGTGATGTCGCTCGAACTGCCTCCGATGCGCGAGCGCGCAGGCGACATCCCGTTGCTGGTTGCACACTTCCTCGGTTCTGCTTGGGAAATCGAAGAAGCTGCGATGCAAGCTCTGGAGTGTTATCCCTGGCCCGGCAACATCCGCCAACTTCTGAACTGCATCGAACGCGGCAAGATCATGGCGGAAGATCGCACGATACGTTTACGCGATTTGCCGCGAGAAGTGTGCGACACATCGCCGGACGCTCAGCACGAGAACCATTACGGCACGGATGACCTGGCCTCGATCGAACGGGCCAAAGTCGTTGACGTCCTCCGTCGAGAAGAAGGCAACAAGACTCGCGCAGCGCGGGCTTTGGGAGTCGATCGAAGGAAGATCTATCGTCTCGTGGAGAAGTATGAAATCAAGGATGAAGAGCTTCATGCCGGCTCCTGAAAACGCTCGCGCCAAGCTGTTCGTTGTTGGCTCGCTCGTCGTTCTCTCGGTGACGGCGAGCTGATTGCCCGGCTCAAGCGATGTTCAGACGACACAAGCTCTGGGAGCACGGATAAGATTCGGCGGATTCGCCCCCAACCCATTTGAAGTGGAGAGAAACGTCATGAACAACCATTCACGTCGTAGGTTTCTGTCGGACGTTGGCAAGGGAATGCTGGTCGCCGGAATCGGTTCCAATCTAGCGATGGAGTTGGGGATCTCGAACGCGTTGGCGAACGACGACGCGAACGCGCTAACGTTCGGATCGCTCGAGCCACTCGTCGATTTGATGCAACAGATACCCGTCGAGAAACTGCAACCGGCTTTGGTTCACGAGATTCAACGCGGCACCGAGCTCAAGACTCTCGTTGCCGCCGGGGCTCTGGCGAACGCTCGTCACTTCGCCGGACATGATTACGTTGGCTTCCATACGATGATGGCCTTGATGCCCGCTTGGCGGATCGCGGAGGAATTGCCTCAGACCGAGCAGCCGCTGCCCGTACTCAAAGTCTTGTATCGTAACACGGCGAGAATTCAGGAAGCCGGCGGCGATGAGCGGCTGCACACTGCTGAGCCCGCGAAGCTTGCCGACACACGCCGCGGCGGCGAACGCTTGTTGAAGGACATGTACAAGGGAGATATGCAGTCGGCGGAACGGACCTTTGCGGCGCTTTCGCAGGGAGAACGGTCAAACGCCTATAACGATCTGCAGCACCTTGTTCAGGACGCGCCCGACGTGCATCGCGTGACACTGGCATGGCGGGCCTGGGATACGCTGCAGCTTCTCGGCTACGAACACGCTCACACACTGCTTCGGCAATCGGTGCGGTATTGTGTCGAAAGAGAACAAGAGCGATTGAAGAAAGACCGACCCGAGCCAGCACTCCGCAAGCTCACTCCCCGACTGCTGGATGATTACAAACTGCTGAGCAAGAAGACCGGCTTGCGGAAAACGGACGACGCGTGGGTGGAACAACTGGCACAGACGTTCTTTGCGGCGACTCGCGAGCAAGCAGCGGAAGCAGCGGCTGAGGCACTGGCCGAAGGCTTTGCGCCCGAAGACATCGGCGAGGCGATGTCGCTGGCTGCGAACTTGCTCATCCTGCACGATCCTGGCCGCCCGGAAAAATGGGCATCGCCTGAGAAGCCCAAGGACAGTGTGCATGGTGCCAGCGTTGGAGTTCACGCATCCGACTCGGCCAATTCGTGGCGAAACATCGCACGAGTCACGAATCAGCGTAACCTTGTTTGCAGCCTCCTGGTCGGTGCCTGGCACACGGCCGGACAGACCGGATACATAACTGACTCGCCCTTCGCGTTCGACGTTGACGTGATTACGTCGAAGAAACTCGACGCTGATGCCCTACTAGCGGAACTCAATACCGCCGTTCAGGCTAAGAACCAGTCCAAAGCCATGGCAGTCGTAAAGAGTTGGGAGATCGCGGGCAATCCAGCCAAACCGATCTTTGATTGCTTGCGACGCTATGCCGTTAGCGAAGATGGTGCTTTGCACGCGGAGAAGTACTTCCGCACCGTCACAGAAGAATTCACAACGACACGGCCGGAATTCCGCTGGCGACACTTGATTGGCTTGGCCCGCGTCTCCGCCAGCGAATATGGCTGGCCGGCACCCGGTCGCGATCAGGCACGAGACTTGTTGGAGACGTAGGTGCAAAGAGGTATCGTCGCTGCGAGCGACTGGACACATACCTCACGGATCATCATGTTTCAACGCATTCCGATGCCGCAGAGTGGTCATCACCGGTCCTTCGAGTTTAGGTCTCTACACTCGGTAACTGCATTCACCATTGCGGTATATGCCGTACTCAGCGGGCAACTGATCTGCGCGCCTGGCGTTGACGCCGAGCCAAGCGATCGTCCCAGCATTGTTCTGATCATGGCGGACGACATGGGGTTCTCGGACATTGGCTGTTATGGCGGTGAGGTTGACACGCCGAATCTCAACCGAATGGCGAAGCAAGGCGTGCGTTTCAAGCAGTTCTATAACAACGCGAAATGTACGACGACAAGAGCTTCGCTGATCACCGGTCTGTATCCGCGACCAAAGGGCGGCTTGCTGAAAAGGAACATGGTGACGATCGGCGAAGTCTTGCGCGAGGCGGGATACAAGACATCGTTAAGTGGCAAATGGCATCTCGGAAACGGCGAGACAACTCACCCGTTCCGCCGTGGCTTCGATCGCTATTACGGATTACTGGACGGTTGCTGCAACTTCTTTGAACCCACGCTTGCAGATCCGCCGTTCAAAGGCGGCCGCATTCGCAAGTTCGGCCACGACGACAAGCCAATCACCGAGTTTCCCAACGACTATTACACGACCGACGCTTTCACCGATCATGCAGTTGAAAGTATCCAGCAGTTCTCACAAGCCGATGAACCCTTCTTCGTGCACGTCTGCTACACGGCACCGCACTATCCGCTTCATGCCAAGCCGAAGGACATCGCCAAGTACCGCGGCAAGTACATGCTGGGATGGGATGTCTTGCGACAGCAGCGACACGAACGCCAACTAGCCATGGGCCTGCTCGATCCAAACTGGAAGCTGTCGGATACCGACTCGAAAAGCTACGACTGGGAAGCGTCGAATAAGGAGTGGGAGGATCTGCGGATGGCGGTCTATGCTGCCATGATCGACAGCATGGATCAGAACATCGGACGCATCTTGCGGGCGCTCGACGAACAAGGTGTCAGCGACAATACGCTCATCATGTTCCTGTCGGACAATGGCGGTTGCGCGGAAGAGCCTGGTGGGCGAAACACGCAAGTGATTCCCGGACCGAAGGATTTCTATACCGCCGTCGGACCGGCGTGGGGTTGGGCTCAGAACGCGCCGTTCCGCCGCTACAAGAGTTGGGTGCATGAAGGGGGAATCAGCACACCGTTCATCGCCCGTTGGCCGGCTGTCATCAAAGCCAACACGATGACCAACGAGGTCGCCCATCTCATCGACTTGATGGCGACGTGTGTTGATCTTGGCAAAGCGACCTATCCAACGAATTACAATGGCAATGAAATCCTTCCCTTGGAAGGCATCAGCATGACGCCACTTCTACGCGGCGAAACACGCCAAGGTCACGAAACACTGTGCTGGGAGTGGAGCGGCAACCGAGCAATCCGTCAGGGCAAATGGAAACTAGTCTGGGACAAGCTAGTCAAGAAATGGGAATTGTACGACGTCGTCGCCGATCGCACCGAGATGAACAATCTTGCCGATGCGGATAAGGCGCGCGCTAAAGCGATGGCCAAGGCGTGGTTCGGTTGGGCGGATACAACGGGAGCTCGTTACGCTCGCTGATTACTTTCGTCCGTAGTGCTTATCCGCGAAGTCCAGATACGCCTTCCAGTCAAAGTCAGTCACGTCATGCTTACCGGTTCGGATGTGATAACCGATCGTGCCCATCACCGGCTTGTCGATCTCGGGCATCTTGTCGGTCGGGATGCCTTCCGTGCCAAGCAACTTATAGACTGGGTCGGCGTAGTAGCCTGATAGGAACTCGCCAGGAGGATCGGCCCAGCGATCCTCCTGGGCACTGGCGATGTAGACTGGCCGCGGGGCAATCAGCGAGATGAGCATGTGCTGATCAACGGGTAACGCGTCCTCGTTGTCGTTGTACTTCACAAAGTTATCGCAGAACCAATGCGGAAAGGATGTGTTGATTCGCTTCACCGTCTCACCGAAACGACGTCGGCTCAACGCTGCCCCGCCGCATCCTGAATCGTTCGAGATCACGATCGCAAAGCGTTCGTCTTGAGCACCTGCCCAAAGGGAAGTCTTTCCGAGCCGTGAATGCCCCATCACGGCGACGCGTTCGTGATCGACATCGTCATCGGTCTCGAAGTAGTCCAAAGCGCGGCTCAGCCCCACGCCCAAGCGGCAATCGATCCCCAGCCGTCGGGACCGGGTTTCTTCTCGCCGTCTTTATTGAAGAGCGGATGCACGCCGTTCTGGAAATCATCGTCGATATCTGGGTCGATATCGCCGTAATAGATCGTGGCCAGTCCGTATCCGCGTTCGATGATCATATCGACTGCCCAGCGCGACGCTTTCGCGCCACGAGACGCTTCTGTCGCGCGGTTGTCTTTGATGCCGTCGCCCGGTCGCATCCAATTCTTCGATAGCGTGATCTCGGAGTCTGGATGAATCGCATGATTCCCTGCGAAATTCACTCCGAGAAACGTCGGCGTTGCGGCTTTCGCTTTCACGGGCAGGAACAACAAAATACTCATCTGCGGACCGTTCTTGTCGGTAGAAAAGTAAACCGTCACTTCCTTCCGAACAGCCTTCCCACCAAGTGCCTTCTCGCTGACGGAGGTCACTTCAAAGTGCATATCTTCGCGAGGCTTTGGGCTCCGCCCGTAGACATGTTCTTTGAACAATTCCAGAATCTGGCCTCGCCGCTTGTTCGTCCACACCCGTGCGTTCTTCACCTTTTTCCCGCTATTCAAGACTAGTGGGTCGGGCAACTCGAACTTGGGAACTTTGTCCTCGTCGTAGTTGTAGCCTTCGGGTTGAGCCAAACTGACATTGGCAAACAGGAAAAGGAATGAACTGGTGATGGCCGCGATCAGTTTCGACATGCGTTTATTCCTTGGTGTGGTTTCATTCGACGAAGCGAGTCTGGCGAGTTATCGTAACCGATTGCAGCGCAGGATTCACGCGAAGCAACTCAAATCGCGGAGAGTGATTCCTTCAGCGCTTTGATGACGAACTCAGCCGATTCGAGTCCGATCGACAGGCGGATCGTTCCGCCACCGATTCCCAATGCCTCTCTCTCTGTGGGCGACTTTGCTCGATGGCTGGTCGTTTCGGGATGGCTCAACGTTGTGCTGGCTTCTCCTAACGAAGGGCAGAACGGAATCGCTTCGGACGCCGTGATGAACGCATCCGCCGCCGCGCGTCCACCTGCCAGACGAAACGTGACGATGCTTCCGTATCGCCCGCCGAACTGCTTTGTCGCGAGTTCGTACTGTGGATGCTGTGATAACCCCGGATAGTCAACATGCTGCACCGGTGATTGCTCGGCAAGGAAAGACGCAACCGCGGCACTCGTCTCGCACGCCCGGTCCATTCGCAGATGCATCGTGGCCAGCCCTCGAAGAGCCAGCCACGCATCAAAGGGACTGCTCGCCAGCCCCCACGCTGACGTAACAACCGGCACTCGGCCCCAACTTGATTGGCCGCCACATAAAGCGCCGAGCATGACGTCGCTGTGGCCATTCATCATCTTGCTGACACTCTCCATCACAAGATCCGCCCCGAGGTCCAGCGGTCGGCACAGGACTGGTGTCGCGAACGTATTATCAACGAGCAGCTTCGCTCCGCTCTCGTGAGCGATATTCGCTAACGTTGCAATATCCGCAACTTGCAGACATGGATTCGCGATCGTCTCGGCAACCAACAACTTCGTCGTGTCACGCATCGCATCGCGAGTCGCGTCGTGATCGCAAGTATCGACTGCCGTGCACATGATCCCCAGCCGGGTAAGTTCTTGCGCGAAGAGCAACGACGTCTTTCCGTAAAGCTGGTTACTCAAGACAACATGATCGCCCGGCGCAAGCACCGACAACGCCGCCGCCGACAGAGCCGCCATACCAGACGACGTGATCGTCGCGCACTCGGCATGATGCAGCAGCCGTACTTTCTCGGCGAGCGCATCCGCGTTGGGATGCTTGTCTCGTTGGTAAACGTATCCATCCGCTTCGCCGCCCAGCATTCGATCCGTTTCCGCAGGCTCATTGCATATCCACACCGAAGTCGGATAGATTGCCGAGGCCAGTGGCTGCGTTGTTAGGTTGACTGGCTTGTCGGGTCGCGGACAGATGTCGTCGGGCTTGGCTGATTTCGGGTGCTGTTCACTCATGGCAGTACTATACCGCAAACCCGGTGGGTATCTATGTCGCCGAATGCTCCCACGCGTCAACTAACGCTCTTCGACTCGATGTGCATCATCGCGGGTGTCGTGATCGGAGCTGGGATCTATGAAACGACTCCGCTGATCGCCAGCAATGTCGCAAGCCCGACGTCGCTGTTGATGGTCTGGGTGATCGGTGGAGTGATATCGCTTGTCGGCGCTTTCTGCTATGCCGAACTAGCGACGGCCTATCCGAAGGACGGAGGCGACTTTGTTTACTTGTCGCGAGCCTACGGTCCGCGTGCGGGATTCCTGTTTGCTTGGACCGAGTATTGGATGGTGCGTCCCGGCAGCATCGGCATGATGGCCTTTGTCTTTGCCCGCTTCGCGAATCAACTCTATCCGCTGACGGGTCCACCATTCGATGCGCTTGGAAAACTAGTCGCACCGAGTGCTGCGACGCCGGAAGCGGTGAGCTTCGTCGTTTATGCAGTTGGTTCTATCGTGGTGCTGACAATCACCAACTCGCTTGGCGTTAAGAGCGGCAAATGGACTCAGAACGCGCTCACCGTCGCCAAGGTGCTTGGGTTGATCGCGATCTTTATCGTTGGACTCTTCTTCGTCCCGACGCGCGCGGCCGTTGAAGCAACGCCGGCAGAAGCTTCAGACTCGTCGAGTTTCCAACTCGCGTTGATCCTTGTCCTGTTCACCTATGGCGGATGGAACGATCTTTCTTATGTCGCAGCCGAAGTCCGGAATCCCAGCCGCAATCTGTTTCGAGCTTTGGCGCTCGGAGTGACCACGATCACCGTGATCTATATCTTGGTGAACATTGCGTTCCTGAAAGGCTTGGGCCTGGCTGGCACCGCGAGTAACACAGTCGCTGTTGACTTGTTGACGCTCGCAGTAGGCGACTACGCGGGGCGGGCGATAAGCCTTCTGATCTGCTTCTCGTGCCTTGGAGCGATCAACGGAACACTCTTCGCCGGTTCACGTATCTACTACGCCGTCGGAACCGAGCACAAACTCGTATCTTGGCTAGGCAGTTGGAGCGGCCGCTTCGACGCACCCGTGCGTGCTTTGTTATTCCAAGGTGGTACGGCGGTGGTGTGGACAATGCTCTTCGGCAACGAGCAAGGATTTCAGCGGTTGCTGATCTTCACCGCACCCGTCTTCTGGTTCTTCGCCTTCATGGTCGCCCTCTCGGTGATCGTCCTTCGCGAGAAGGATCGCGACACGCCTCGCCAACACCAAGTCGTTTTTTATCCCTGGCTTCCCATTTTCTTCGCCCTCTCCTGCGCCTTTATGTTAGAATCCAGCGTCACCTACGCCTTGAGCAACTGGCGTACAGAAACCGGTTGGGCTCCGGAAGCATTAGCATCCGTCGGAGTCATCTGCGCCGGCATCGCCGTCGCAACGTTCGCCATACGAAAAAAGTAGCCGCCGAGTAAGTCCCGCGAGCCGAGCGGGACCTACTTCGCCGTCAACTCTCACCAGGCGGCAAACGGCTGCGGAAGGTCGTGATCGTCTGTTCGACGGCGGGTCTGACCATCGTCATGTGATCTCCGGCGACGGATGCGAATTCGCACTCCTTTCCAAGCTGCCGCGCTTTGTTCGCGAACTGTTGATTGACTAGGTAGACCATCGGATTGCTTTGCTCCGCAAAGACGTAAACGGGCAGACGAAGACTGGCGACGAAAGCCGTCAGGTTCCGCAATCGACGCTCGTCCGAGCTGTTGAGGTCGTACGGCATGACGTCGCTCCAGCCGGAATCGATGAAGCCTTCGTAGTCGAGAGCGCCGCTTAGCGCGGCGGCTGCCTTGTAGTCGGACGGAACCATCGCCACCAAGGCAGCGAGCACGGCTCCGGCGCTGTGCCCTGCGACGAACACCTGATCCGCATCGACATGAGGAAGCCTCGCGGCGTATTCCCCAGCGGCGACGGCATCGTCAACCTTTCCGTACTGGTGTTCGAAGTTACCCGGATTGCCGTTCTCGGCGCGAAGCATGGGCATCAGGAGCACAAAGCCGGCATCGACGAAAGGCGAAGCATCATCCCAGTCAGTGCCGCCGAAAGCCCACCCGCCATGCAGATACACAACGGCCGGGCGCTTCTTCCCGGCACCGGGATCGTCGGCTAACTAATGAGAATTTGACTTCGCGTGACTTCTGATTTCGGTGTGAAGTGGAGTGGGGCTGAGGTTTCTGAGTGGGCGTCGAGCTGCGTTAGAGCGAGCCGAAGCTCAGATTCTTTGTTCAAGGAGCTCGACGAACCTGAAGGGCCGTGCGTTTCGGCGTTTGGATTGGACCAAGGCGCAGCGCGATCGAACTCGGCCAAGATCTTGTTTGGCGAAGCGGGCTGTTCTGGTCTTCGCGTCACGGATCATCACCGTGTGTCGTCGCTCAACCGGAATCGAGATACGGCAACGGGTGATTGTAGAATAACCGACCACTGCCGTCGGTGATCGCTACTAACTGCATCTCGCTGCCACATTCGGCACAGCGAACCGGCGGCTTGGCGATCGGCTCGGGTACTGCGACTGTGGCACGTCGAAGACTTCCATCGTGACTCTTACATCAAGTTGACGCAGTTGCTTGGGCGCTTTGGGATGCTGGTTCGCGAACGACGGAATGTCGATCGGTCTAAGCAACAGACATCCGGTGAGCGCGAACCCTCTTATGACGCACATAACGACCTCGATCAGCCTGATCACTTCACATCGGCAACTTGCCCAAGATGTGGTGAGCGTCGGACGCTGGACGACTGCCAACCGCCGGACCAAGGCGGCCAAATCGTCTTCACACTCTTCTGCCGCAAGTGCGACAAACGCATCAGATTCTGGGCAACGGCGGAAGATCTGGAGATCTGGAACAGGATTTTCGATCCTAGCCGCAGTCCGACGGCTTAAACGAGAAATCTGCTGTGTCTCACCAGATTCTGGTAGTAGAGCTGTGCGATTGCGTCACTCCAACTGCACGTAAATCGTCTCTCAGTATCCGTTTGCGTCGCTCTTTGTCGGTTCTCCGTTACCCGATCTGTGCCTTGCGACCAACGGGTGTTTACGGTGTGCCCCGCCCGGTCCAGAACAGCAAGTGGTTTGACCTTGTTGCGACGGTCGTGCGTGGCGAGGCCGTGCAGTGTTCACGCGGAGGGAAAGAAGTTCACGCCGCTGATGTGGCCAAGGCGGCGGGCATCCTGTTGACGGCAGATGGGATCGCCGGAGAAGCCTTCAACTGCTACGACCGCTATGTGTCG
>PBSM01000356.1 GCA_002726245.1 Planctomycetaceae bacterium
GCTCTTTCATAGTATCGGAGGAGTCCGCGTCGGCCGCTCCCGAAGCGCACGCCTCCGGCTTGCGGTTAAACGAGAAAGTGGCGAAGCCACTGCCGGCCGCCCCGAAGGAAGCGGTTTCTTGGAATACAATAGACAAAGCGCGAAACTAGCGGCTAGCGCAGCACACTGACGGAGACGGCATCGAGGCGAGCTTCTCCGGCGTCGATCATGCTGAACGTCAAACGCAGATCGCCATCTTCCGGACAGACTCGATACAACGTGAACTCCTGCCAACCGCGTGTTGTCGCGGTGCGTTCTGCCAAGTCTTCGCCATTCAATGAGTCGATAATCATCAGACGTCGCCGTTGGTCGGCAATCAAGCCGGGAATGTGCACCCAGCCGTGAATACGAATTACTTGCCTCGCGCGAACGGGAATCGGCGGGCTTGTCACAGACAATCGCTCCGGTTGGTCAACCGGAGCGACCCCGTTGTCAGCCGGCATAACGAGCCGCAAAGCGGATTGCCCATCAGCCGGCTCTTGTAGTGTCAGCTCGACAAGTGCCGCATCGCCGACGTTTGCCGCGCGCTCTTGCCGCCAACCGCTTTGCAACATCTCGCCAAGGCTCTCGAATCCAGCCGCGGGCAAGAGGTTCTCGCTCCACTGCCCCGTTGCGAAATACTTCGCTGCATCACGATGGAGCCGCAGCGTTGCGAAGCTGACGCACAGCGGGCTCGATGCGGGAGAAGTGAAGTTTCTTACTTCCAACTCCCACGTGGTTCGTCGAAGTTGCTGGACTTGCCGGCTCGCATCGCGAACGGCCTGCCAAGCACGGTCATAGTCGCCAGCCCGCATAGACAGATCGGCTCGTTCGAGCGTGGATCTAGCTTCTTCGAGCGTCTTCGCCGATAGCGAGTCGGCGCGGCCGATCTGTCCAAGTGTCGTGGCCGTGGCGTCTAGCCGAGCACTCGCGATCTCGTGTGATAGCCGAACGCGGTCGTTTCTAACAGCAGCCAGGTCGCGGCCGACGCGACTGATCGCCAGCCGATCTTGAGTGAGCAGGATCAAGGAGATTCGATCGGGATCGTTCAAGGTGATTCGTGAACCGGCGGCTTGTGATTTACGCAACGGCTGCAGACCGTTTGGAGTGAGAAGGTACGCCTTGTCGGTCAGACGCGCTATGTGTGGAGTGAGCGATAGCGGCGTGGTGGCGCGTGCCTGCGGCTCGTATTGCTCGTTAAACGCATGCCGTATCGCTATCAGCATCCGAGAACGCTCGGCGTCCAGAAGCGTGAGTCGCGTGTTGGCTTCGCGCGAAGACAAGTCTCTCGATTCCGCACCCGCGGCCCACGGTTCGAGAAGCGAAAGCTCTGCGTTTATTAGTTGCAGCGTCTTGGCACGTAACGCGGTTGCCTCATGATCGCTATCGAGACGTATTCGAGAGCGGAAGCAGATCCCGCGTGCCCCGGCCGCGATGGTCGTGAACGCAGCCAATCGAATTTGCTGAGGAGCGAGTGCGACTTCAGGCAAGTCGGTCCGTCCAAGCGAAAACTGGCTGTTCAGCGAAACCGAAGGCTCCGTCTGCACCGTTCCCCAAAATGGCTGCCCACGACATACGCGCGTTGCATCTCGCAGCCATGGACCATAGTTCTTCATGTCGAAACTCGTGCCGAAGATGCGCCGTCCAACCATGACGAGATCGGCGACGCCCGCTAATGACGATCCACCGTTTGAAGTGCGAGCCACGATCGGCCGTTTCGCCGGATCTATTCGACGAATTCGCGAAACAGTATTCAAACCTGCCGATTCGTTGCCGCTTTCCGGCCTCGGCTCAACGATCCACGCTAGGATCCGTCGATGCACGTCTGTCATGCCAACCAATTCGATCCCAGGTGGTGGCGGGCACAGCAGCCAGACGTCAGCGTCGTTCGCTTCGGCCAACTGCGATTGGCCTGGGGGCATGTTCAGCCAAACCGTATTGAAGCCGAGTTCCTTCAACCAACGGAAGGACTCGCCGTTATGTTCGATGATATTGGCAAAGAGCGGACGTCCATCGGCGAGAACGACCGAACCTCGGATCTCGATGCGAGCGCTCTGTGATTCAATTGCATCAGCCGATCCACGGCCCGAAGACGGAGTCGCATCGCGCAAGCTTGCAGGTGCGGTCGCGCTGCCCGTAAAGGCGAATCCATCGACCTCCAAGTCATCGACCAGGATATCGGTGACGCCCGGTCCCCCGTACGCATTGATGACAATGTGATCAAGGTATGCTTCGTGCTTGTCCACGGATTTGAATTGGACGCTGCGACGAGTGACTTCGCGTTGCAACAGCTTCGCGATGTTGCGGACTTGCAGTTGTTGCCAAGCGGAGACATCGTTGTAGAAATCGCCACCCAACAACACTGTTAACGGTTTGCCATCCTTGTCCTTTGCCCGTGGCAGCACAACGCAGGCTAAGACCTGTAACCCAGGCCGATTCGCTTTCACCCAGATGCTAGGAACGAGTTCATCGATGATCGGCGCCGCCTCGACGGGATGGGCGAGATGCGCATAAGTTCCATGGTTGGCCCATAGTCGAATGTGTTCGCAGCCTTGGCCACTGCGCGCGGAAGCGAAGTCCCGCTCGTGAAGGACAAGTTTCGCGGAGCCGTCGTAGTCCGCCAGCCGCCAAGACACGTCTGCCGACTCGAATCCTTCTCGCGCCGCGCCTTCGAGCGCTCTCGGAGTGGCCGTGGCGGTGATCAGGAGAATCAGAGCTGTCCACCGACACTGTTTCATTACCGCAACACCGTTGTCTTTCGGCGACCGAGAATGGGCCGCTCGCGTTGATGAACTACCACGCCGAGTAGCGTGCTTCCAGAAATGACGTAACACGTGCTTGTAGCAGTGTTTGTGTTACTCAGCCAGATCAAACCGTGTTGCGTCCAGACAGCATCAAGATTCGTAACCTTTGGGCGGAGATAGCGCAAAGCCGTATGAGTCAGAGGGTTAGGTCGCTTCGTTAGTTCGCGAGTCAGCATTGGCACAGTGGCTGCTTCTATGAACAACCAAAAGACAACACTCTGGGAGATGCAACATGGCGACGGCACCACGAATCAACAAGACGAACGGCGAAGAGCTGCCCAACGACATGATCGAGTTGGCGGGACTGATCGACTCACTACCCGCTGAACATCGAACTTTGTTGGAGCCCGTTTTCTCCCGTGTCGTCGAGAGCACAAAGCGACGTCGCCGGATCTTGAATCTCGTCCAGGACGCCTTAGCCCAATTGCGACTCGACATGAAATACCTGGTCTTCGACCTGGAAGCTACTCGCCGGGAACGCGATACCTATCGTCAAGAGCTGGAAGGCACCAACCAGGACAACAACGAGTAGCCACGAACTCGTAAGCAGACTCTCTCCTCCCGCTCCGGTTCGGCTCGCCGTTCCGGAGTTTTTTTTGCGCCGGCTGTAAGCGGCTCACTGCATGAACAGTGACGCTGGTTGGCTGCCTTCCGCTAGTCTGAACTGACCATCGTTCATGCTATACTGCGACCGGTTCGAAAAATGACGTTGGAACGACGTGAGATTGCCATGTTGAGAGTCCTTGTTGTTGTTTGCGGCATCGGCCTAGTAACAGACTTGCCCGGTCAGGAAACTCACGACCGCTTCGAGTTCACGCGGATGGTTGCCCACTGGGCCAAGTATGACAGCGACGACTATCTGAAGTTCATTGAGGAAGCCGAACCGGAAGTCGCTCAGATCGGCTTCTATGGAGCGCACTTCTGGAGCCTTGTTCACACGCCACAGTTCGCTGGCTATCCAGCACACTTTCCCGTGCGCGGTATCAACGAGTGTGGCAAGTGGTTTCAAGAGCGCAACCAAGGTCTTCATGCACGCAACGTCAAGGCGATCGGACATTTCAACGTTGAATTCCTGGTTGGTGAGCCTGACAGCGACGAGGGGCCGCGCGGCTTCTTCAAGTTCTATCGCGATCTATGGGATGAAAAGCAACTCGGTCCAAAACCTGTCTCCGATCCGATGGAATTGCTGGAGCGCGGCGCTGATGGGAAGCCGATCATTAACAACAGCTACAGCATCGGCGGCATGCATGAATACTGGGCGTGTTTGCGGAATCCGGGCTGGCAGAAAGTCTTAAAGGCTTGGGTAAAGCACGCCGTCGATCAGGGACTCGACGGCCTGATCGCGAATTATTTCTATCGTCACAACTGCTTGTGCGAACATTGCCAAGCTGGCTTCCGCGAACACCTGCTTGATCATTTCACGGCCGACCAGCTTAAGTCTCAGTTTCAGATCGCGGATCTTGCTAACCACAAATTCGACGAAATCGTCTTCTGGCATTCACCGGATGAATCGTCGCCGCTCCGCCGCGAGATGCTGCGTTGGTCGCAAATCTCGAACAAGGAGGTCTTCGACGAAGTGTTTGTGCGGTACGGGCGATCACTCAAGCCGGACCTGTTGGTCGCCCAGTGGAATCACCTCGGCAACTTCGGTCAGATCAATTCCGACGAGCGATGTATGCTGCCGGCCGAGACTTGGGGCCGCGACGAGGATTATCTTTGGTACAGCACCGGCGCCGCCGCTCACTACAGCGATCTATCGAAACGGTATCTGGGCGAAGGCACCTTGCAAGCTCGTTACATCCGCGGCACGTTCGACGACAAACCTTTCACGCTCGGGAAGTATGAAAACACACGCATCCGCGTCGCCATCTCCGAGTTGGCTGCCAACGGCGGTGCTCCGATGGGCTTCTACACACGCTATACCGATCCCGCCGCTCGGCAAGAGATCGTGAGATACTACCAGTTCTTGAAGCGATATGACGAAGTCTATCGAGCCAACCGGTCGCACGCCGAAGTCGCCTTGCTCTATCCGCGTACCGCGGTACACGAAGGCAATGTCGAACCGGTCGCTGCATTTCGGGAACTGGGAACGAAACTGCTCGACGATCATGTCCTATTCGATGTCATTCCCGACGACCTGATCACTGCCGAGCAACGCAAACGATATCAGTCAGTGCTGACAGTTGGCGGCGCTGCCAAGCCCGAACTAGATGCGAGCAACCGGAGTCGTTTCGACGCTCCTTACACCGTGCGAGTTTCCGCCAGTCGGCCGGTGAGCGGCGATGAGATCACGCTGCACTTGGTGAACTACAACCGCGAGGAGCCGCCTCGAGATCGTAATGATCGACCCAGCGCCGGTCGCGGCATCGTCGATGAGAAGCCGATCGCCGTCGATCCAGTCGCCGCTGACTTTGTCTTACCAGATGGTAAGAGCGTTCAATCCGTGACGGCGATCACTCCCGAAGGCGATGCCGAGTTGCCAGTGAAGTTTCATGAAGCGGATGGCCGTGTCGTCTTCAAAACACCCGACTTCTTGGTCTACTGCATTGTGCGAATCTCGCTGACGGATCGTTAAGCCACGCAGCCTCATCGCTCACTACTGCTCAGCGATCGGCCGACCTGGTGGCGGAGGCGGGGGCTGATGCCAGTTCCATTGGCTTTGATAGGCGACATCGAGCCAAGGCGTTTGCAGTTTCTTTCCACCATCGCGTTTCGAGACCAACAGCGCATCCAAGGCTCCACTCGTGAGCAGCGTTCGCTCGACGGGCCAAGCCGGCTTTCCTGTCTGCATCATCTTTTCGACTTCCATCAGCAGATACGTGAAGTGCATGAACGGACGGAGCTCCTGCGTCCAAAAGACCGTCGATGCCGTCTCGTCGCGCTCGGCATACTTCCACGCAGCGGCCCACTCGAGGACTGCACCATTTAAGGTAAAGATGTTCGCCCGCAAGCCGTCTCGATAGTCGATCACAAAGAGGATCGGCTCGCGCACCAAATCTTCGATGCGCTTGCCCGCAGGCAATGGCTGCTCTTTGAGTCGCGACAAAACTTCGTCCAGCAAGCGACGATCGTAAACGCCTTGCCCAGCGGCTTCCCAAACGGCTGGCCCGGTGATGCATTGCACGGACTTGATTCCCGTTTCACCGCCAGCCCGTCGTTCCGCCAGCGACTGAACAGCTTCTAACGCGTGAAAGCCATACGAATCGAGCCGGTGATAAGAAACGGCAACGATCTGTTTGAGCTTGGCTCCGCGACGCACATCGACGGGCGGATACCTCCACAACACAGGCAACGACGAACCCGCCATCATCGGGATATTCATCTCACGAGCCTTGTCATAGATCCACTTCGCGTCTTTCCAATTGTCGGCGAGGTGCTTGTCGTGAAAGACCGGAACAACTCGCCCGGTCTTGCGAAACGTCTCAGCCACTTCGGCGAACATGCGTCGTTTTGGGAACACGAACTGGCCGGTATCGGATTCCGGGTACTTGCCGTGTTCGGCAATCAAGAGCACCCCATCGACAGCCAACTTCTCGCTGCCAAGCGTCAGCGCTTCCTTGATCGTTGGAAACAGCGGGACGGAGTGTTCCTTGGCGAACTTCCGACTGGTGTCGTTTGCCGGCACCTGTTCGGTGTGAATCGATGCGAGCTTCAGGGGCGGCGTGCGTCCTTTGCCATCAAGCGTGTCGGTCTTGAGCAAACGCGTGAAAAACATGTCTGCGTGAGAGTTGTGTCGATACTCGGTCGTGATGCCCGCAACCTGCGGAATCTTGACGGTGTGTACCGTGAATGGATAGATGCGGTGGTTTTTACCTTCGATGATCGAGAAGTAACCACTCTCCTCGCTGGTCGTTTCGGGCGGAATCCGATGCGCTATCGACCAGACCCAATGTTGAAGCAGCTTGTCGGCGTTGTCGGCAGCATGACTCGATCCGATCGCGAGTAGGAGGGTAGCAAGGCAGGAGAAGAACCGAATCATTGACTTGTTTCATTTTCGCGATGGCCGAGAGGCCTTACTGTTTTCGAAGGATCAACGCATCTGCCGCATCAAGGTCGAGCGTCGCCACTACCTTGTTATCCTTCCGTTCAGCCTTCACGTGAGCTCCGCTGGCAAGGCTCAAGGTACCCGGCACATCAATGTAAATGCTTATTTCGAGCCTTTGGACCGGCTGTCCGCTCCAATTCATCAAGGGAATGACGACGCCGTGCTTCGATTGAATCACCATCGTCTCGACGAGGGCTTCACTGCAGTCAACTGGACGCTCGAGCCGAGCAGCCGGCAATGCAATCAAAGCCGCTGCGCCGCGATCAAACTCGGTCGGCAGAAAGTGGATCATCGAATCGTCGGTTGCACCTCGATCAACCGGACGCAACGGAATGGCTGGCTTGTAATAGCTCAAGCTTGGCAGAAATCCGCAGTAAGTCGCGTGTCCTTTGCCTAACGTATGTTTAGTCACAGCAGGTGAGTTGTCCTCAAAGGCCCACAAGCCATATGCGCCAGCGAGTTTGATGCGACTCCGCACAGCAAAGACCGGCAGATCATCGGTGCCGTTCTCGCGCTGATCCGATGTACTGGCAATCGGCTCAGCAAACGGAAGGTCTTGCTTGATCCAAGTGATCTGGCGATCTTCAGGAACCTCTAACGAGACTTCTTCAACGCCAAGCACCTCGCGCAGAATCGCGTTGGGACGATTCAACTCGTCGTACATGCCGGCACCAGCCGTCGCAAACAACTGACCGCCGCTTTGTACCCACTCAGCGATCTTGTGTGACGCCGCTGCCGATACGTGCGCATCGGTCAGATAAAGCACTTTGTACTCTACAAGTGTGCCATCGATCGCATCATCCTCGATGACAAAGTCGAGCGGGATCTGTTGATGGCGAATCGCGGTATACAGCCCGCGTTTGGCGGCCGCGAATGAACCATGACTGTCTCCCCAAATGTCAGCGGTCTCGCTGAACCAAAGGGCTGCTTCGGCGGGTCGGATCTGCCCACTTTGTACGATGTCCTCGAAGAGGCCGAGCTCGCGAAAGCTCTTCAGCACCATGCGATACATCGCTGGATCATCGACATGATTCTCGGTGTAGGCCACATGTACCGGACGGAACTCGAACAGATCGACCATCTTCATGCCGTGCCCAAGAGCGCCGAAGAACAACCGCCGCCACTGCCTCGGCGTGTTGTTCGGCATGTGAGGCATGACGTAGTACATGATCTTGCGGTCGGGATGGTGCCGCAGCCCCGCGCGGAAGAGGTCGAGGTTGATGTTGTTCATCTGCGGAGTCCCGACCGGAACCTGCCAGATGTAATCCTCGCTCCAAGGCATCGTCATCCCGCTCTCTCGGAAGACGGTCGCCCATTTGAAGACTTCGCCGAGGAACATGTGCTCTTGCGGATTATGAGGCGAGAAGTTCGCACCGATACCTGCGTTGGGAAGGTGCTTGCGCAAGATGTCCGTGCGTTGCTTGATCGATTGGATTCCGAAGTGGTATTGGAAGCGCTTCGACCAGTAATAGACTCCCGGCCTCGATTCCTTGAGCTTCGCGTCGATGCTGTAGGTGATCTTCGCCCAATCGTTGCCGGCCGCGGCATCGACGTCCGACGGTTTCACACCGCGTGCCTGCAGCCATCGTTGAAACTCTTCGTTTGCCGCCGCACCACGAGGCGACGGCAAGCCGATCTCGTCGCCCAGGCTCACGACGGCGATGTTCTTTGCGTTTTCGCCCAGCTTCTGACAGTGCTCTGCTAGTTTCGCGGCCGGCACACTGCGGACATCGATGTAGCCCCGACCACCCGAAGCGTCGGCTTTTGTGTCCGCAAAACCGAAAAGCCGCTTGAACTCGGCAACAGCAGAGGCGTGCTTGCCGTTATCCAGGGCGTCGAATGTGTGGGCGTAGATGATCGTTTGCTTCGGCACGCGACCGTGCGGAGCTGGCTTGGCCTGCTTCAGATCTTCAAGCAGGTCGTAGAGCACGTCTTCCAGCCGGCGCAATTGTCGCGAGTAGCGAGTGTCCGCGTCGGCCGCAAGTTTCAGATCTCCTTCGTCAGCGAACTCGGCAAGCGGCTGGATCTGACCGGACGCGTCCGTCAGACCGAACTCTGCCTTGTACTTACCGTCTCCCGTCCAGAACCACTGTCCGTCGTTCAACGAATCCATCGTGCCGCCAACTTCGACCCACTCACTTGTTTTGCCTGCTTCGACATTGATGGACGGAGTCTTCCAGTTCCGCATGTGAACCCAGTATGGCGAGTGCTGTTGCCAGTTGCCGCCGCCAATCGCCTTCTTCCCGGCGAAGGTGAGCGGCTGATCGCTGAGATTGCTGACGCGCAACCAAACGTCTCCAGCCTGTGTGAGCATCCCGTCCAGCGGCAGGTAGTTTTCCTTCTCGATGCGCTCATTCACTTGCTCGACATCGGTCGTCAACATGACGAGATCGACGTTACGCCGCGCTGCCGGCTCTGGCTGTTTTCCGGCACTCAACCGAATCGTTGCTCTTCCCGGTTGGAGGTTCGCAAACGCATCATGTCCTTCCCACACAATGTTCTCAACGGCACCCCAACTCCAGCCGACCTCTTTCTTCAGCTTCTGTCGAAATGCCCAGATCTTCAGGTTGTCGCGAGCTCCATACAACCGATTGAGAACTTGCTTCCCATTCTGTTCGACCTGCACGCGGAATTGCGTTTCGAAACGGTAAGCCGCTTCGTAACGAACGAGGACCAGGTAGCGTCCGGCTTCCTTCACATCCAGGTTGATCGACGCAATCGTCTCGTCGCACTGTTCGGGAGCACCGAGAAACGCTTTACGACTGAGAAACGAATTCGCGAACGTCGCTGCGTAGTAGTTTTCGCCGAGTCGTTTTGCCTTCCACCCAGACGCCGAGTCCGCCGCAGGTTGAAATTCTTCGGCTTCGCAAACGTAGAGACCGTCGGGTTGGACTCCAATGGCAGGCCTCTGTTTGCCGAGCTGTTGTGCGGCTGCAGGTGCCTCGTCGTTCGCCGATACCCGCAGACACAAACTGATCGCGACACTTGCTAGAAGAAGACGAAACGACATCTGTGTGCCTCGGCGTGGAAAAGGTCGGAGTGCTCGTCGGTGGTGTGAGCTGGTGAGTATATCTGCCCAAGCATTCGACATCCCTCGCACCCCAAGGCTAGACTCGATGAACTCCGGATCATATACTTGTTTCAAACAAATGTTTTAATTCTCCTTGGCTCCTGTAACTGATGACCGACTCACGCGACAAGATACTCCACGCGGCTGGCCCGGTTTTTGCCAAGAAGGGCTATAAATCCGCAACAGTGCGGGAGATATGTCAAATTGCCGAAGTTAATGTGGCGGCGGTCAATTACTACTTCGGCGACAAAGAGTCGCTGTATATTGAAACGGTGAAGCACGCGACACGTAGCCTGCAGGCTAAGATCCCGTTGCCCAATTGGTCAGACGACGCTGGGCCGGAGATCAGGCTGCGAGGCATGATCCGCACTTTGCTTACGCGGTTGCTGTCGGATGCCGCGCCATGGGAGCAGCAATTGATGATGCGCGAAGTGCTTCATCCAACGGCCGCTTGCCGGGCGATGGCGGAGGAATACTTCCGACCGCATTTCGAGCTGCTGTTGGGCATCTTGAACCAGCTCTTACCAGCAGACACTCCCGAGCATAAGCGGCGACAGATCGGTTTCAGTATCGTAGGCCAATGCGTTCACTATCGTCTCGCGGCAGGAGCCGTTGAAATGCTGACGCCTGATAACGAACGGCAGTACTTTGAGATTGAATCACTGGCAAAACACATTGCCGACTTTACCCTGGCATCGATCGCAAGCGGTTGTCAGATCGCGGAATCGGATAGTAGGCCGTTGGAGTCCCGGCTTTAGCCGGTTAGCTCTGAGGCGACATATGAAAGACCGCCTGAAGGCGGAACTCCAACCGGAGCAGACACTGTGGATCGAAAGTCAGTTGTGAACCAAATCCTGAGCCTGCTCGTGTCTGCGGCGATCTTAGCGGCTGGCACGTTCGTCTTCCTGACGCTCATTCGTAAACCCGAGCAGGAGGCGAGCGCCAACCCAAAGCCCAAGCCTCCCGTCGTGCGCACGGTTCCCGTTTTGGAGCATGATGGTCGGCTCGACATTGTCGTGGACGGAATCGTGACGCCTTACCGCGAGATCGAAGTTGCGGCGGAAGTCGCGGGTAAGGTTGTGTACAAGAACGAAGCTTGCAACGGCGGACGCTTTGTCACAAAGGGTACGCTGCTGATTCGCATCGATCCGCGGGACTACGAGCTACAAGCAAAGAGATTGACCAGCCAGTTGGAGCAAGCCGGCGCGAACCTGAACGAACTCGACGTGGAGGTTAAGAATACGGAGGAACTCATCAAGCTGGCAAAGGATCAACTTGATATTGAGCGGAAGGAAGTCAACCGATTGGCCGGGTTGATTCAAGAGCGGATCGTAACGGACTCGGCGATGGATAAAGCCAAGCAAGCCGAACTGACATCCCGCAATTCGCTGGTCCGTCTGCAGAATGAATTGCAACTGATGAAGACAAGGAAGACCAGGCTGCGAAGCGCGAAAGAGCTAGTGGCAACGGATCTTGAGTTAGCGGAGTTGAGTGTCGCACGAACGGAGATCACCGCCGCGGTCGATGGCGTTGTCGTACAAGATCTCGCGGAACAGGATTCGTACGTGCAAAAGGGTTCGCCGCTGTTCACACTCGAAGACACTTCGGCCGTCGAAGTCAAGTGCCGCCTGCGAATGGAGGAACTCCACTGGCTGTGGCGACAGGCGGGTTCGCAGCGCAGCGCCCAAGCAGTTGCCGCGGACTATCAGATCCCGCAAACCCCAGTAACCGTCACCTATGAACTCACCGGCCAAGACGGCGTTCGGTACGAATGGCAGGGAGTGCTTTCACGCTATGACGGGCTTGGTTTGGATGAAGTCACACGCACCGTTCCGTGTCGAGTCGTCGTCCCGGACCCGCGAGCGGTGAACCTTGTCGGTGCAGACGCGATCGCGCGGCCATCCGGCGCGCCGCCGGCGCTCGTACGAGGCATGTTCGTTAGTATTCAACTTCACATCGACCAACCTGATCCTTTGTTCCTGGTACCCGAACCCGCTGTGCAGCCGGGTAAGGCCGTTTGGGTAGTTCGCGACGGAGTGCTGGCGCTGGTCAAACCACTCACGCTCATTGAACTGATCGAACGACAAACCGAAGCTGGCGACCTTGAAAGCCACTGGCTTGTCGAATCGAAAACGTCAGCACTCACGCCCGGTGACCGAGTCGTTGTGCCGCCGTTCGGCGTTCTTAGCGCTGGCATGGCGGTCGAGGAGGACGGAACACCTTGAAAGCCGCCATCCGTTGGGCAATCCAGAACTCACCGGCGATGAACACGCTGATGATCGCTCTCCTTGCAGTAGGTGCAGCGAGTCTCTTCCTGATGCGCCGTGAGGTCTTTCCGGAGTTCGATCTGGAGATCGTCCTGATCTCGGTTCCGTATCCGGGCGCGAGTCCAAGTGAGGTCGAAGAGGGAATCTGCCAGAAGCTCGAGGAGGCGGTTCGCTCGATCAACGGCATCAAGAAACAAACGGCGGTTGCCCAGGAAGGTGCTGCGTTCCTCGTGCTGGAGCTTGAGTCCAACGTCCCCAGTGTGCAGAAGATACTTAGTAACGTCCGTTCGGAAGTCGATCGGACAAAACCTCAGTTTCCGGAGCTCGCGGAGGATCCCGAAGTCGAACAGATCACGCTGCGCCAAGTCGCCATCCGCATTGGCCTGCTTGGCCCGAAGTTGGAAACCGCTGAAGCGGAACTCGCCTTGCGTGAAATCGCCGAGCAGGCACGGCGTGAGCTGTTGCTGTTGCCATCGATTTCGCAAGCCAACCTGATCGGGGCGAAAAACTATCAGATCGATGTTGAGGTCCGCGAGGACACGCTACGCAAGTACGGCCTATCACTGCAACGGGTGGCGCAGATCATCCGACGAGAAAACATCGAGATTCCTGGCGGCAATATGAAGACCGAATCGCAGGATGTGCTCCTGCGAGGAAAGAACAAACGTTTGCTCGGCGATGAGATCGCAGAGATTCCGTTGGTGACGACGCCCGATGGCGTGGTGTTAACGGTGGCTAATCTCGCGGAAGTCAAAGATGACTTTACGGACGATCCTGCGATCAATCTGATCAACGGCCGACCCGGACTGGTGATCTCGGTCGATCGGACCGCCACCGAAGATCTGCTGGCGATCGTCGATGATGTTCATAAGTACGTCGCAACAGCCGATTTACCTCCGGGATACGAACTCACGACATGGCAAGATACCGCAGTCGATGTTCGCGATCGCATCAACTTGTTGCGCCGAAACGGCATTCAAGGGCTCATCCTTGTTTTCCTGGTCCTCGCGTTCTTTCTCGATCTGAGGCTTGCATTCTGGGTCGCTCTTGGTATCCCGATCTCGGTGCTTGGTGCGTGTGGGCTTCTGTTGTATTGCGGAGCCACGCTCAACATGATTTCGTTGTTCGCGTTTCTGCTCGCTCTCGGCATTGTTGTGGACGACGCGATCGTGATCGGCGAGAACATCTATGCCCACCGCGAACAAGGTAAAGAGTTCGTCGAGGCGGCCGTTGACGGAGCCTACGAAGTCTTACCTTCGGTAACGGCTTCGGTAACGACGACGGTGATCGCGTTTGTGCCGCTGTTCTATGTTTCCGGCGTGATGGGCAAGTTCATCGCGGTGCTTCCGCTCGCGGTCATCGCGATGCTGTTGATTTCGCTCGCCGAAAGCGCGTTCATCTTGCCTTGTCACCTTGCACACGATGACAATCTGTTCCTGCGCGTGATGAGTGTGATCTTGTGTCCGATTCGCTTGCTCGGCACGATCATCCACGCGATCCACGCAGGTGTCACGCAGCTTCTGGCCGTAACGATCAACAACGTCTACACGCCGGCATTGGGTTGGGCGATTCGAAACCCGTTGATCGTTTGCAGTCTCGCTGCCTCCATCTTCTTTGTCACCGTGGCGTTTCTTCCAGCGGGCATCACGCCCTGGGTCGTCTTTCCGAAATTGGATAGTAACTGGATCGAATCCAAAGTCGTCTTTCCAGACGGAACGCCGACGCCTTCCACGCTCGCGGCGACCGAGCAGATCGAGAACGCGTTTGAGCGGATGAACGAGAAGTATGCGCAGCAAGGTATGCCGCTGAAGCGACTCGTCCATCGGGCAGTCGGCGAAGTGACTTCACCCGGCGCGATGGGGCCAGATGCTCGCACCAGCGGCGGGCATGTGGGAAACGTCTTTATCGAGCTGACGGATACGTTGCAACGGACTATTACCAGCGAAGAGATCCTTGATGAGTGGCGACGCGAGACCGGCTCCATAGCCGGTGTTGATAGCCTGACATATGGAACGCCCGAGATGGGGCCGGGCGGTGTCCCGATCGAATTCAAGTTGCTCGCTCCAGCCGAACATATGAAGGAGTTGGAAGCGGCGGTAGAGGCGTGCAAGGAAGAACTTGCGAACGCCTCGAAGTATCCCGGCGTTGTCGATATACGCGACGATTCGCGACCCGGCAAGCTCGAATATCAACTGTCCGTGAAAGAGAATGCTCGATCCATGGGCATCACCGCCGCCGATCTAGCAGAGACGGTTCGCGCTTCCTACTACGGCGAGGAAGTAATGCGACTGCAGCGTGGAAGGCACGAAGTCAAATTGATGGTCCGCTATCCAGAGAAGGATCGACGGTCCTTGTCGGGCTTCGATGACATTCGCGTGCGCGGTACTGACGGCGCCGAGAGGCCGTTGACGGAGTTAGCTTCCGTCCGCATCGAGCGAGGCTACAGTGAGATCAATCGCATCGATCAACTTCGTTCGATTACCATCACCGCTGACATTCGCGAGAAGGAGGGCAATGCGCGGGTTACGGTCGCAGCGTTCAAGGAGTCCTTCAAAGAGAATCTCGAAGACCGCTTCCCAAACGTGCGCATTCGTTGGGAAGGCCAAGCCGAACAGTCGGCGGAATCGATGCGGAGCCTATTCCTCGGCTTCATCGTTGCCATGCTGGCCATGTTCGTTTTGCTGACGGTCGAGTTCCGTTCCTACTTCCAGCCGCTCATCGTGATCGCCATCATTCCTTTCGGGATCGTCGGAGCGGTGTGGGGACACGCTTTGCTCGGCTTGCCGATTACGATGTTCAGCGTTTTCGGTTTGGTGGCACTTGCCGGTGTCGTCGTCAACGACTCGATCGTCCTGATGGACTTCATCAACCATCGACTGCGAGAAGGTGATGACTTCCTAAGGGCTGTTGTGTCGGCTGGGCAACGACGGTTCCGGCCAGTCATTTTGACATCGCTCACGACTATTGCCGGCCTCACGCCAATTCTGCTTGAGAAGTCGTTTCAGGCCCAAGTACTGATTCCAATGGCCGCCAGTCTGTGCTTCGGGTTGGTACTGGCGACGCTTCTCGTCCTGTTCTTAGTGCCCGTGCTCTTCTCGGTCTACGGACGACTGATTCTCGGGGCCAAAGTCGGCACCGACCTAGCCGCGATGCCAGGCGTTTCCAATCACGAGTCTTTCGAGGAGCCGGAAGAACAGAACGTAGAAGCTCTCGCGAATTAGCGATCGCGATACGCTTGCAACGCTTCCCAGTCGAACGCGACTCCATGACGGGGACGCAACGAGTCCGTTTCTCACCGTTTGGCAAGCGATTACGTGTAAGCCAAAAGGCCACTTTCACAAGTCGGATGCTTGCCTCGAACAAGCCTTTTCAAGCACTCCAATTACCATCGACCGCAGCTTTGGCTCCGCATGCTCGGCGATGTCAACGACTTCGAGTGCGTCCACCAGATCCGGTGCGTCTGGTGTGGCGATATTCGTAACAGCCGACAGGGCTAGAACTCGCATGCCTGCCCCGTGCGCGGCGATGACTTCAGGAATCGTCGACATCCCCACAACGTCGCCGCCGATTCGCCGCATGAATCGATACTCTGCGCGAGTTTCGTAGTTCGGACCAGTCACCGCGACATAAACACCACGATGGCAACCGAAGTTGTCGCGGCGGCCAATTTCGGTTGCGATTCCAGCCAAGTCTGAATCGTAAACGGGACGACTTGCAGGTCGATCGCCGCTGCCGATCGATATCCCGCCGCGCAGATTGCGTTTCCCCATCAAGTCGATGTGATCGTCGAGCACCATGATGTCGCCGGACCGGTATTGCGGGTTCACGCCACCACTGGCGTTCGACACGATCAGCAGTTTGCTCCCAAGTGCTCCGGCGACTCGTACTGGCAACGTGATCTGGTCGAAGTCGAAGCCTTCGTAGTAATGCACACGCCCCTGCAAGGCGATGATCGGCACTGAGGCTAGGGCGCCGCAGACGAATTGTCCTTTGTGAGCAATCGCGGTCGGAGTTGGAAACTCAGGCAAGTCCTTGTAGGCAAATGTCGCTTCGACTTCGATGTGCGAAGCCAGCCCACCTAGACCCGTGCCAAGAATGACCGCAGCTCGCGGCTGCTTCGGCCAAGCCGAGCGAATGATCTCGGCAGTAGCTTCGACGGTGGAGAGACTCGTCATCCGAGTTTCCCAGTTGATGAGGGCATCGACGCAGTGGAGGCCTAGCTGGTCGCGGCTTCGGCAGCCAACACGCCGCGCACTAACGTTCTCAACTTCGGCTCGGCTTCGTTGGCTGTGGCAATAATCTTCTCGACGTTAGCCGGCTCCAACGCGTCGGGCAAACACATATCGGTCACGATCGAGAATCCAACGACCCGCATCCCGCAATGAACGGCGACGATGACCTCGGGCACGGTTGACATGCCAACCGTGTCGGCTCCGATGGTTCGCAGGAATCGATACTCGGCACGCGTCTCAAGGTTCGGCCCCACGACTGCCACGAAGACGCCTTTGTGGGCGACGATGTTTGCTTTGCGCGCGATCTCCAGAGCCGTCTCAATGAGCCTTTTGTCGTATGGCTCGCACATGTCGGGAAACCGTGGGCCGAGCCGATCGTCGTTGATCCCGATCAATGGGTTGTCACCCATTAGATTGATGTGATCTTCGATAACAACGATGTCGCCGTTGGTGAAGTACGGGTTCATCCCGCCGCAAGCATTCGAGACGACCAGCAAATCGGCACCCAATGCCTTCATGACGCGAACTGGCAGCGTGATCTGCTGGAGCGGATAGCCTTCATACATATGGAAGCGACCTTCCATGGCGACGACTGGCAGACCTTCGAGCTTCCCACAGACCAGCCGTCCGCGGTGGCTGGTGGCTGTCGAACGAAGGAAGTGGGGAATCTCTTCGTAATCAAGAGACGCTTCCTCTTCGATTTCATCTACCAACCCACCAAGGCCAGTCCCAAGAATGATTCCTGCCTTTGGGGTCTGGTCCCACTTCGCTCTGATCGCCGCCGTCGCTTCTTCAATCTGTGCGTAGAGTTCTTGCATGCTGCTTGCCGTTACGTGTCGAGGGAAACGCCCGGTAGCGTACCGCAGCAGTTGACGCATTCGCAAGTGGCACGACGCGTTTCGTCTTGCGGTTTGTGATCAAGTCGTCTTGCGGATTGCGATCAAGTACAATGGAACGGTCTTGATGTCTGGGATCGCGCTCCAGGCCGACACACCCGCAAAGGATCCCCCGGATGACTCCTCGCCGAATACTCTGCTCGCTCTTGTTCGTTGTGAGTGTCGGTGCATTAGCGAGTGCACAGCGACCCGACGATGGACTATCGCCCGAGCTTGCACGCCGCCTTGGCCAAATGATTGACCGCGATTGGCAACAGCGACCACAGTGGGCGGATATGCTCTCCGATCTGCTGCAGGGGCGAGGCATGCGACCGGGAGAAGGTTGGTTTGGTCCCAGCGAGTCGCGTCTGGATTGGGATTCGTTCAGCGACCAGTTCGATGCCAACGACGATGGTCGTATTAGCTTGGAGGAGTTGCCGGAAGCGTCGCGGCGAAGTTTCTACTTGGCGCGGCTAGATCGCACGCGTGATGGCGAGCTATCCCGTGATGACTTTGTGAATCCACGACCTGGCCCCGCGTCACAGATGGCCAGACAACTGTTCTCGCGTTGGGATAGCGACTCGAACGGTCGCATCTCGCAGACGGAGTTCGCTGACTTCTTCGAGGCCGCTGACCCCGAAGGCCTTGGCTTCTTCACACCGCGAGACCTTGAGTTAGCGCTCGCACCGTCGCCATCGAGGCAAGCGGCGAGCCAAGGCGACGAAAACTCGCCACCTTCGCCGACCGGCCTGCTGAACGGGTTCTTGGCCGGCGAGTTCGGTTCGTTACAAGAAGGCCCCGCGCTGAACGACGAGGCACCAGGCTTCCGGCTCTCGACCTTTGATGGCAAGCAAAAGATCGGACTTTCCGACTATCGCGACAAAAAGCCGGTCGTGTTGATCTTCGGCAGCTTCACGTGAGGCCCCTTCCGATCCCAGGCTGGGATCATGGACAAGATGTACGCTCGCTACAAGAATGACGTCGAGTTCTTAGGGATCTACATTCGCGAGGCCCATCCGACCGACGGATGGCGATTGGCGTCAAATGACAAGGTTGGAATCGCTATTGCACAGCCACGGACGATCGAAGAGCGGCTTGGTGTTGCCGCCCAATGCTCGACAGCACTGGAAGTCTCCATGCCACTGCTCGTTGATCGGCTGGACAATGCTGTCGAGTCGGTTTACAGCGCCTTCCCAGATCGCCTGTATTTGATCGACAAGAAGGGACGAATCGCATTCAAGAGTGGTCGGGGACCGTTTGGCTTCGAGCCGCGTGAACTTGAACGAAGCCTTGCGATACTGCTGTTGGAGCAAGCCCGTGACGCGGTGCAGCCCCCTGCAGAGACTGTTGGTACTGAAGCCGAGAGCCCCTGAACGCGGACGCCAAAGCCGCACTATCCCCCTTCCACGCCGGTCCGAAAACCTCTAGAATTCGAGGTTTCCCTGGAATTCAAGGCGACCGCTAAGGGTGAAGCCATGCCTAAGATGAAGACGCACAAAGGAACGAAGAAGCGATTTCGCCTGTCTGCGAAGGGCAAGGCGAAACATCGACAGGCTGGTACGAGTCACTTGGCGTTTCGGTTGTCCAACAAGCGACGCCGCAACTTGCGGGGGACGACAACGCTTGCCAAACCGATGGAAAAGAAGATTGCTGCCGCGTTAAACGGTTACAGCAACTAGCGTTCAGGAGAGCCTCCGGCACGAAGGCACCCAAACACTCCCAACTGAACGGGAGGGCCTGGTCGTGCGAATTGAAACCGGACTAGATCGATGCGTACAACCAAAGGTGCGGCTCGCACGCGGGCCAAGAAGCGACTCTTCAAACGAGTCAAGGGTTATCGAGGTGGACGCAGCAAGCTGCTGCGAACCGCTAAAGAAACTGTCGTGCGAGCCGGTGCGTATGCGTTTCGCGACCGTCGGACGAAGAAACGTCAGTTTCGTCGTCTTTGGATCATCCGCCTGAACGCTGCCGCCCGCGAACATGGTCTCCGCTACAGCGAATTCATTCATGGATTGACCAAGGCTGGCATCGAACTCGATCGCAAGACGCTCTCTGACATGGCGATCAACGATGCTGACGGCTTCGCTGAAGTCGTTGCGGCGGTCAAGAAAGCGCTTGGCGAGTAGGGCTCGTTCGCCGAACGTGACTTGGCGTTGCGCTGTGACTTGGCGCGACGCCGTGTAATGGCGTTAAGCGGACCACTGGCAGCTTGAATTCGGTATGGTTCTAGATCGGAGGTCACCCTCGGCGAGTGTGACCTACTATCATGGCTCTCGCAGACTTTATCCAACAACTCGACGACATTTCGTCAGCCGCCAAGGCGGCTTTCGATGCGGCGGCTGACTCCGATTCGATCGACGTTGCCCGGATCGATTTCCTCGGCGCGAAGAACGGCAAGCTGAAGGCGGCTCAGAAGGGACTCGGCTCTGTCGATAAGGCGGATAAGCCGGAAGCTGGCAAGCGCTTCAACGAAGTGAAGAATCAAGTCGAAGCCGCTTTCCAGGCCGCAAGCGATCGCGTGGCATCGGGTGGCGCGGGCGGAGCGGGCAAGTCTGCGGAAATCTTCGATCCGACATTGCCTGGCAAACGTCCTCGGCTCGGACACCTGCATCCGATCACGCAGACGATCGACGAACTGAAAGACATCATGGGCCGGCTCGGTTTCTCGGTCGCTGACGGTCCAGAAATTGAAGACGAACGGCACAACTTCGAAGCGTTGAACATTCCGGCTGACCATCCGGCTCGCGATCCGCTCGAGAACTTTTACTTGGCAACCGCCCAAAAGTCGCAAGCCGGCCCGCTGCTGCTGCGAAGCCAGACGAGTACCGTCCAGATTCGCGTGATGGAAGAGACTCCGCCACCCGTGCGAATCATCTCGTTGGGCCGCGTCTATCGTCCCGATACGGCTGACGCCACGCACTATCCGATGTTCCATCAAATAGAAGGCTTGCTCGTGGACACGAAAGTAACGATGGCAGATTTGAAAAGCGTGCTGCGTTTGTTCGCGACCAGCTATCTTGGCCACGACGTACACGTTCGCTTCCGCCCCTCGTTCTTTCCATTCACCGAACCGAGTGTCGAAGCCGACATGAGTTGGAACGACAACTGGATCGAGTTCGGCGGTGCTGGCATGGTTGATCCAAACGTTCTCTCGGCGGTCGGCTATGACCCAGAAGAAGTGAGTGGTTTCGCCTTTGGCCTCGGCATCGAACGCCTTTGCATGCGCCGTCACAACATTACCGACATTCGCGACCTGTACAAGAATGACGTCCGTTTCCTACACCAGTTCTAAAGTAGCCATCACGCTCCGCGTGATGAAATGCGGCAGTGGAACAACCTTCACCGACTCAACGACTTTCCCTCATCCAACGCCACCCGCGAGGCCGCTTTCCTCACGCGGAGCGTGAGGGCTACATTTCATGATCGTCTCCTGGAACTGGCTGAAAGACTACGTTGCTCTGGACGCTGATCCAGCGGAGGTCGAGCTGCGTCTGATGATGGCCGGGTTGAATCATGAGGGTACCGAGAAAGTCGGCGACGATCTTGCGATTGATCTTGAAGTCACGAGCAATCGCCCCGATTGCCTTGGGCACATCGGTGTCGCTCGTGAAGCATCGGTTCTCTTCGACGCACCACTTTCAGTGCCGAAAGCAACTCCACGGGAAGGCACGGCGTCGGTCTCGGACCTGACGAAAGTTCGCATCGACTGCCCCGATCTCTGCTATCGCTACACAGCCCGCGTGATCCGCGGCGTGAAGATTGGACCAAGTCCAGATTGGTTGACGAATCGCTTGGAGACAATCGGTATCGCAGCGGTCAGCAACGTCGTCGATATCACGAACTACGTTCTGATGGAGTGCGGCCAGCCTCTGCACGCCTTTGACCTCGCAACTCTCGCCGGAGCGGAGATCATTGTTCGAGGAGCGACGAAAGGCGAGCAATTTGTCGCGATCGACCACAAGACATACGAGCTTTCTAGCGGTACTTGTGTGATCGCCGACGCAAGCCGTGCGGTCGCCCTTGGCGGTGTGATGGGAGGTGAAGTTACCGAAGTCTCCGATTCGACGACCGATCTGTTGATCGAGTCAGCCGAGTTCGCACCGGTATCGATTCGGAGTACCGCTCGGAAGCTCAATCTTCACAGCCCGTCGTCGTATCGATTCGAGCGAGGCGTTGATCCAGAAGGCGTTGATTGGGCCAGCCGACGCTGTTGTGAGCTAATCCTCGATCTGGCGGGCGGCGAGTTGGCTGAAGGTGTCATCGACGTCGGCCGCGACAGAACAGCGCGAGAGCCCGTCGTTCTGCATTTCAGTCAGTTAGAACGAATCCTCGGAATCAATGTCGCTCCGGAAGAAGTCCGACGGATCCTGGCAGCCTTGGGGAACACGGAAACTGCCACTGACTCCGAAAAGGTTCAGGTGACCGGTCCGAGCTGGCGGCGAGATCTGACTCGCGAGATCGACTTGATCGAAGAAGTTGCTCGAATCCACGGCTACGATCAGATTCCCGAAGACGCTGCCGTGCCGATGTGTCCATCGCATCGAACCGACGACGACCGCGTGCTCGCAAAGGTGCGTAACGTGCTGACCGGCGCTGGCTTCGACGAAGCGCTGACCGCCAGCGTTGTGCGAGAAGCCTGGTCGGACGCATTCAGTCCGTGGACAGACACCGCTGCGATTCAGAGTCATACCCCAACACTCAAGGGTGCGGATCGGCTGCGCCGTAGCTTGGTCCCCAGTTTGCTCGGTGCTCGCCGAGTGAATGAGTCGGTTTCGAATCCAACCATTGAGTTATTTGAGACAGCCCGAATCTACCTCTCCAGTTCGAACGGGCTCCCGCGCGAACAACGGACGCTCGCGATCTCAACCGGCGGCGATTATGGCACGTTGAAGGGCGTGATCGAAACACTGATTAAGACACTCAATCCCGCCTGCCACCTCGATGTACAAGCCACTCGGCAAGCCTTCCTTGATGCCGACAAATCGTGTGAGCTTCGTCTTAAGGATCAGTTGCTGGGTTTTCTGGGCGAAGTCACGCCGGCCGGTTTGAAGGCTTTCAAGTTGCGAGCGCAGACCACCATCGCCGAACTCAGCCTAGAGACATTGGGTGCGATTGCGAATCTCACACCCCAGCACGTCGATCAGAATCTGTTCCCAGCCACATCACGAGATCTCAACTTGATTGTGGACGAGCCGTTGCGATGGGCTGAGCTTGAATCAACGGTCTGGAAATCGAGTGGCGAATGTTTGGAAAGTGTGGCGTATCAAGATATCTATCGCGACACAAAGCGAGATGGTGACGAAAAAAAACGGCTGCTGTTCTCGATCTTGCTGCGATCCGCCAGTGGTACGCTGACCAACAAAGAAGCGGACAAGATCCGCGACGCAATCGTTGCCGCCTGCACGCAACAGCACGGTGCAAAGCTGCTGGGCTAACATCAGCGATGCTTCTGACGCATCCGCCGACTGTATTCTTCCAGAATCTTCTGCTCCCGAGCCGTCAGGCTATCCATCCCTTCGCGATTGACTTTATCGAGCAATGCGTCGGCCTGCGAATCTCGAACTTGATGGTCTGCATCCGGATCATGAACGCGCAGCTTCGGCCTGCGTTTGATCGATTTCAACACACCGCCACTGGGGAGCAATCTGCCAAGATTCCAGCGAAAATAGAAATAGGCGACTCCGAATGCGGCGCCAACAAGGTGTACATCGTAGGCCTCACGCTTGGCATACTCCTCGCCCATGCCGACCGGCACATAGACACCCCCAACACCGAGCAAGTTGTATCCAATAATGAGCAACCCGACGACCCAGGCGGGTGTTGGGATCACGAAAAACAGTAGCAGTGTCGCCTTCGGGAAGTTGAAGATGAAAAGTACGACCACCGTCGTTACCGCCCCGGACGCACCCATACATCCAGCCCATGGCCCGTCCGAATTAGTCGCGTAAGCAAGGAACGCTTGCGCCAAAGTGCCGAGGACTATTGCGACCAAATAAACCCGCAGAAACTCCTTCGGCCCGTAGGCTTGTTCCACGCTTCGTCCAAGAAAGAACAGCCCAGCCATATTGCCAAGCAGGTGCCAGATGTTGTTTGGGTCATGAGCGAACCCTGATGCAAGAAAACGCCACCAGTACAGCGGATTGAAAAAATCATGGGCACTGGAGGTCATTCCGTACATCAACCAATGGCTTGGCGACGCAACGAACATGTCCGCGATAAACACCCCCGCCGTCACCATCATGATCTTCGTGACCATCGACTGCTGCCCCAGAGAAACTCCTGAAGGCTGGTCGTCTCGGTAATAGTCGCGGTCGTGAATTCCCATCTATCGAGTCAGCTTGAGCTTCAGACAGTGAACGGCAGGATCGCAGATGCGTTGGTATATCGTACGCCGCCCTCTAGCGAAAGACGAGTTTGCCCATTCTACCGCGTGGGAAGCAACTGGACGGCGTCGGCGATGACATGGCCTGTGGCATTGGCATTCGAGATCGTGACGAGGAAATCGGAGCTCTCCGATAAGCTGAACTTGCCGAGCGAGATGAATGCTTCGTCGATGGGTGGCGTCTTACGTTGGTTGACACGCACGGACTTGGTTTGATCCCCGTACTGTACCTCGACCAACACATTGGTCGCACGATTCGGATTCGCCGTGTACGACAAGCGAATCTCATACTCCCCAGCTTGTTTGATTCGATGCTTGAAACGAATCGACTTCTCGCCTTGGCTTTCGTTGTTGTCGTGCCAGTAACGCGAGCCGACGAAACCTCCGACCGAAGCACTTGGCAACCACACTCCGATCCGTTCCATCGATTCGTCGTCCAACACGATGCCCGGCAAGTCCTTCGGATTCAATCGCGTCACACTTCGCGGCGCGGGGCCTTTCCATTCTAGCGCCTGCTTGTCGGCGAGAAGGCGTTCGCGGAGCTTCGTGTAGGCGACGTTCTGAACCGAAACCGCGTCGTCTATCGCCAACACAGCCGCGGTCGCGGCCGACTGACCAAGGACCATGAAGACCGGCTCCATCCGGATTGAACCATACGCGATGTGTGATGATGACAAACACACCGGCACCAATAAGTTCTCGCACTCGCCTTGCTTTGGCACAATCGATCGGTAGCCAATCACATAAGCTCCACCTGGTGAGACTTGCACGTCGCCTTCGTTCTGTACGTAGCCCTCGGCGGTGACGTATCGCTGAACGTTGTGCGAGTCCATGTTGTAGGAACCCATGCCGACGGAATCTTCGGCGACACGGACGCGGCGGCAGTCCGATTCGGTTGCGACGTAATCGCTCACCATCCGCCTCGCCTCGCGCACGTAAATCTGGTGGGGCCAGTTGCCGTTGTCGGTAAACTCATCCTTCGGCAATCCCCAAGCCGACATCTTCTGCCGAATCTCTTCCGGCACACGCCGATGATTGGCCAGTGTCCACATCAATCCCTTCTGGTAGGTCTCGTGCTCTCGCAGAATCTCAGCGCGACGCTTGTAGCTTGCTTCCGGATAGTCATAGTTCATGCCGATGTTATCGGTCGAGAACGCACAGTTGTTGTTGGTGTCGGTCTTCCCATTGGGCATCATGTCCGGCTTCATCGGGAAACGCAGATCGCCAGCCTCGAAGTTCCGCAGCAACAACTCGTATCGTCGCTCCTCGTAACCCGCTGGCTTAGGGAACGGCACGCGGTTCCGCGGCACGTTCGACATGCACATTCGATAACAGTAAGCCTGTACACGATGATCGGCTTGGCCTTCCTCCCCTGGCGGATCACCATGCACTCCAGGCAGTAAGCCACTCGACGAATCACCGGAAACGACGTACGGATCGATTTTCTTGACGAAGCGATGGCTGTGGATATTCTCTCGCCGTTGCACTCCGTTAAGCGACTCGTCGTACTGCGAGTTGTTCTCGCGACCCACGGCGTAACTCACGCCGGCCGCCGCCATCAGATCACCTTCATACGTGGCGTCGATGAACATTCGGCCGCGATAGGTCAGACCAGAGACCGTCGTGATCGCAACGATCCGTTCGGCTTCCTTCTTGACACCGTCCTTGCGATCAAGCCGTTGTTCGCGAACGACTGGAATCTCCTGCTCGTTGACCATCCGTTCGTAGACCAACTCAGCTACGTGGGGCTCGAACGTCCACATCGCATCGTCCTTCGGCCGGTAACGCGAATAGCCTTTCGCCTCCTCATGCTGCCAAGCGGCGGGGTCGTCGTAGTACTTCTTCACTCGCTGATAGAACTCTCGCGAGATGCCACCGATCACCGCCTTGTTGCCACTGTCCGTCCAACCGAGTCCACCACTAGTGAGTCCACCGAGATGCTTGCCCGGCTCGACGATGATCGCCGTCTTTCCCATTCGCTTCGCTTGGACAGCGGCCACAACACCTGCGGACGTCCCACCGTAGACGACAACGTCGTACGTCTCGGCACTGGCCATCGTGCAACTCAGGAACAACGAAGCTGCGACGGTGAAAGCCTTGAGTTTCATAGGATCAATTCTCTTTGCTCCCTCTCCCTCCGGGAGAGGGCCGGAGAGAGGGCTCTGCGGGTTGGGCCTTACTGCATGGTGACATGTGCGCACGTCACTCCCTCTCCCAAAGGGGTTTCTTCGCCGAATTTAGTGGGTGATTGTGGGCGTCAGATGGAGCTTTCCGCAGTAGAAGAGAATTCGAATTCGA